>NZ_LNTD01000279.1 GCF_001462455.1 Cellulomonas sp. B6 | reverse complement strand
ACGCGAGGCTCCAGGGGTCGGTGCGGGACGCGGTCCGGTTCCGGCGCACGGCCCCGCGCACCGGCACGACGCACAGGGCGCCGTGACCACGACCCGTGGTGCGGTGCGGGAGACGCGAGGTGCCTGGAGGTGCGGCTCCCCCGTGGGCCGGCGTCAAGGTAGCACCGGGCTCATGCGCCGCGGAAGGGTGCGTCCAGAAGCGCGAAGCCACCGCTGACCTGCGGCGATGCCTGCTGCTCGCACAGCCGAGGGACGCGGCGCGTGGGCCGCCCGGGTGACGCCGGGGCCGCGGGGCCGCAACGAGCTGTTTACACGCCGTCCGCGATGTGGACCACGAGTGCTCGAGATTCGGCACGATCCGGGGCGGACGCGGTCAACCCCGCGAACGCGGCAGGTCGGACGCGCGCCCCACCCCGGACGGCGACGACGAGGTCAGCCCGTGACCTCGAGGTCCGACACTGTCCACATCTGCGTGCCGCCCGGGGCCTGGGCCGACAGCACGACGTCGTCGCCCACGGCACCCACGGTGAACGACCCGACCTGCCGGTCGGACGCGGGCAGGGTCACCCACGACCACGACGCGCCGTCCTCGGAGAGCCACAGCACGGGGCCGTCGTCGCCGTCCGTCCGCAGCGCCCCCACCCCGACGAGCCCGGCGGGCGACGTCGTGATCGCGTCCGCCGTGCCACCGGTGGGCAGCGCGGCGACCTTCTCGAACGCCGCGCCGTCACGGGTCGACCACACCTCGGTGCCGCCCGACACGTCCATCGTCGCCAGCACCGCGTCGCCCGAGGTCACGCACGACGAGAAGGACGAGCCGTCCGGGGCGCCGTCGACGGCCGCGGGACGCCACGCCCCGTCGACGCCCGTCCACGCGGCGGCCGTCTGGGAGGGCACGCCGGTGCGCGTCGACCCCAGCACCACGGAGCCACCGGCGGGCAGCGTGCACACGGACCCCGCGGTGCTGCCGCCGGTCTCCGGACGCCCGAGCTGGTCGGCCGGCACCCGCTGCCACGTCAGGCCGTCGGCGGACGTCAGCAGCGCGAGCTGGTCGCGTCCCGAGGTGACGTCCGCCGGCAGCGTCATCGGGCCAAGGCTGCGCCGTCATCGGTAGGACTACGTGCCGCAATGCGGCGCGTCCCGCTCAGCTTCCCCCGGGCGGCGGAGTGAGTCGTGAAGTACTCACGTGAGTACTCCACGACTCACGCTGGTCGATCGCGGCCCGACCTCGCTCGCGGATCATGGGCGTTCCGCGTGCGCGCTCCGGCAGGATGCTCGTGTGGACGTGACCTTCGTGAGTGCCGAGGACGGTGCTCCGTACGCGCGTCTCGGACCGGCATGGGTCGGCTTCGACGAGGCTCTCGCTGACGCGGTGAGCCCTCTGCCGCCGCGGGGCTCTGCGGAGCAGTCGGTGTCGACACACTGGATCGACCGTGCGCTCACGCAGGTGCGCCGGATGGTGGCTGCGGGAGAGACCGGGCCCTTCCAGGGAGGCAACGCGACCACGTTGTCCGTCGTCGAGGGCCAGGTCGTTGCGAACTCGGACTACGACATGTTCGACCCAGAGGCGATGACGATCGAGGCCTTCGAGGAGGTCCTGAGGGCGTGGCGTGACGCGGTCGTCCGAGTGCGCGACGAGGAGAGCCCACCGATCCCGGAGACCTACCGCCGCAACCCGTACCCCGGCGAGGAACTGAGCGGGCCGCCCGCTGATTGGACGGCTCTCGGCCGTGATCTCGTCACTCTGTGGCGTCCCACAGGGCCAGAGGAGCTCGCCCTCGTCGAGGCGAGCGGCTGGAGGCGGTGACCCCCGCGGCTGCCTGATCAGCCGATCTTCTACCCGCTCTTGAACGAGGACTACGCCGTCCGGATCGCTCGCGACTGGAACGTCAAGGCGTCAGGCGTCGGTTACGTGACGCGGTTCCGGGTCCGGCGTGAGCACCTCGACCAGTACGAGGTGCAGCAGGTCGGCGGCGAGACGATCCTTGAGTACTGGATTCCGGCCGGGCGCCTGGAGGAGTTCAACGACGCCATCGTGGGAACGATCGAGGTCGTCCGCACCTTCAGGTAGGCGCTCCGCTAACGATGACGGGCCGTGACTCTGTTTGCACCGCGGTGCTGATCGCACCCGCCGACGGCGGATCGTAGGGGATCATCGTCTGGCGCCGCGGCGTCGCCCGCGCTGGCAAGGATGTGCCGGCGCACCTGGGTGGCTGGAGCGCGCTCAACGCCTGAGCACCTGAGGAGGGCTCGTTGTGGTCCAGCGCACCTTCGACGGCCTACGCAGTTGGGACGGCGATCAGAGCCGAGCCTTCGAGGAGCTCGCCTTTCAACTTCTGAAGTCCGATGTCCCAGCGGGGTCCAGAGCGATCCGGACGGGGAACCCGGACGGCGGCGTCGAGTGGTACGCCGTCACCCAAGACGGCGTCGAGTGGGGCTGGCAGGCCAAGCACGTGTCGGGCATCGACGCCCTGCTCACAGCCATGACCGAATCGGTGCGCCGTGTGGCTAAGGAGCGCCCTCGGCTGCGCACTTTGACCTTCGTCATCTCCTGGAACCTTGCTACGAGCACCCGTGGTGGGGAGCGGAAGTCTCAGCGCCAGAAGTATGAGGACAAGGTCGAGACATGGCGTCGCGAAATCAAGGGCGTCGATGCGATCGAGTTCGAGCTCGTCCAGGGCAGCGATCTCCTTGATCGCCTCGCTCAGCCCACGCACCGGGGCCGCGCCCGGTTCTGGTTCGACGAACTTGTGCTTGGCCCCGATTGGCTTACGCGGAGGTACGACGAAGAGGCAGACGCGGCGTCACAGAAGTACCGGCCGGACCTGCAGGTTGATATCCCCATTCAGGACGAGATTGTGTCCCTCGGGTTCGGCACGCCGGTCCTTGACCGGCTCGATGAACTCGCCCGGACGGTCGTCTCGGCCGCCGCCGACGTGCACCTCCTCGCTGGCGGTCTGGATGAGGAGACTGCCAACCTCTGCCGTGTCGCTGACGAGGCGGTCGCAGAGCTGAAGCAGGTGGTCAAGAACCTCGTTGTACGGGTGGACGAATGGGACTCGACGCTCGCAGAGTTGACGTCCCGGTTGGCAGCGAGCCAGGACGCAGTTTGGAGGCTTGAAGAGCGCGAGCGTGACTTGCGAAGGGCATGGACCGATAGCCCGGCCGGAGAGCGCGGAAAGGAACCGCCAACTCTGGCGCACGCCTACGGCGTCCAGAGCCTCCTCAGCGCGGCCGGCGAGCTGGAGGAGTGGCTGGTGCAGGGACCGGGGCGCTTGCTGAGCGGCGCGCCGTACTTGCTCACGGGCCGCGCAGGTTCAGGGAAGACCCATCTCCTCCTGGACGCCACTAGGCGTGCTCTCGACGACGGCCGCCCGGCGGTGTTCCTAAGCGGCGCCCGCTTCGGCGCGAGTGACTTGTGGGCGAGTATCGCTGACCAGCTTGGCCTCCCGTCACTCGGCGCAGACGAACTGCTCGGAGCCATGGACGCGGCTGGGGAGGCCGCTTCAATCGAGGGCCGTCGGTTCCTGATCATGATCGATGCGCTGAACGAGACGACTCCCCCGGAGTTCTGGGTCACCCACCTTCCGGCACTCCGGGCTCGCGTAGCGCGCTACAACCACGTTGCGCTAGTCGTCTCCTGCCGTGACACGTACCGAGCCGTGGTCGTCGATGGCGCCGAACAGACGAGGTTCTTCGTCCGCAGCCACCCGGGCTTCGCGGAGCGTGAGGTAGAGGCCGCTGAGCGCTACTTCCGCCACTACGGCCTCGAGGCACCACGGCTCCCGCTCCTGACTCCGGAGTTCACGCTTCCGCTCTTTCTGCGCCTCTACTGCGAGAGCTTGTCCGGCCTGGCACCGGACGAGCAGCCGACCGGCCACCAAGGCCGAATTGCGATCTTCAACCGCTACCTCGACGCCAAGGTACGCACCGTGAGTCGGCGCATTGGCCCTGGGGTAACGTCGGCGTACGAGCTTGAGAGAGCGGATCGTCGGGTACGCCGTGCCATAGATGGCCTCCTCGACGAGATGAGCCGGACGGGGCATGAGGGCCTCGCTGTCGATGCGGCAGAGGCCAGCGTCCGAGAGGCCCTAGGACCTGCCGGCGGAGATCCAGTGCGGCTACTCGGGCTGCTTCAGGAGGAGGGCATTCTCTCGCGAGAGCGCCTCTACCTGGACGGTCACCGCGGTGTGGACGCCATGCGAGTCGTGTTCCAGGCATTCAGCGACCACCTGATACTCACCCGTCGCGTGGAGCTCTCGCCGGACCCATTGGCCGACGATGAACTGCGCGCCTGGCTGTTGTCTGAGAGTTCGTGGGGTATCACCGAGGCCGCCACGGTGCTCTTCCCCGAGCGGTACGGCATCGAGCTACCGGATCTGCTCAGCGTCCATCTCCAGGAACCCGCTGACACGGGCGGGGACGAACCATGGGAAAGTCAATTTCGTACGGACAACCTCTTCAGGTCGCTGGTCGAGAACCTCCCTTACCGCGACCCGAGCGCAATTAGCGACCGGACTGTGGCGCTGCTCAATGAGGCACAGCAGCACCTGAGGCGCGAGGCCTTCTACGGCGTGCTCGTCACGATGGCGCCCCAACTGGGGAACCGCCTAGACGGCGAGGCGCTCCATCGCTACCTCTCAAGCATGCGGATGCCGATCCGGGACAGTGACTTTGGATTCGCGACGTACCACGCGCTGGACGACGCACACGGGCCATTCGCGCGCCTGGCCCGCTGGGCAGCCGCCGGCCCGTATCCCGCGTATGACCCGGAGGTGGTGGAGCGCGCGTGCGTCCCGCTGTGCTGGCTGTTCTCCTCACCCAACCGATACCAACGCGACTGGGTCACGAAGGCCCTGGTGCAGTTGCTCCACGGCCATTTGGACGTAGCAACGGCTCTCGTTGAGCGGTTCTGGTCCGTCGACGACCCGTATGTAGTGCAGCGCGTCATCGCGGTCGCCTACGGCGCGCTGCTGCGGAGCGCGGCCGCCGACCGGGACGCGGCCGGTCGGCTCGCTGCTCGCGTGCACACTCTCGTCTTCACGCCGCCCGTCCACCCGGACGAACTGTTGCTCGACTCGGCCCGTGGAATCGTGCGCTGGGCGGTCGGAAGCGGCCTGTTGGCAACTTCGGCGCTCAAGACCGCTTCACGACCCTACGGGCTCACCGTCCCCGGCCCGCCGCCGCTCGTGGCATCCCTAGAGCAGCGGTACGGAGTGCACGAAGACCGGCCTACGAACGCCAGCTACACCTCGATCTACTACTCGCTCTTCGAGCTCGGGGACTTCGGTCGCTACGTGGTCGAGTCAGGCCTCCATCACTTCTCTCGGTTCCGAACCGGCGAGGTACGACCCGAGCGGACACCCCGGGAGCCGCGGTTCGTGAGGAAGCGCTGGGAGACGTTCGTCCGCTCGCTCTCGGAGGCACAGGCCGCAGACTTGGCCGACCAGATGCAGGCCTCCGACCCATCGGCGCTAGGCACGCCGCGGTGGCTACGCACTCTCGGCGACGATCCCCTGAGCGGCGCGCAGCGCGACCTTCTGCGGGACGTGTGGGTCTATCCACCCTGGGTCGACGACGACTATCCCGTGGAACGAGCTCGCCGCTGGATCTTCCGCCGGACCCTAAGCCTCGGGTGGACGCCGGAACTGTTCGGTGCGACTGACCGCGGGCTGGGTCGCTCGAGTGGAGGGCGCGAGGGTCACAAGGCGGAGCGGTGGGGCAAGAAGTACCAGTGGATGGCGTACCACGAGCTGTTGGCGCGGGTCGCTGACAACTACCAGAGCGCACGCCGCTACGAGGACAGCGAGATCTACGAGGGCCTTCACCAGATTGTGGGCGAGCGGGAGATCGACCCGAGCCTTCCCCCGGTCAGTTACGAGGCATTCTCGGCGCGGAAGTCAGTGAATGGCGGGGCGTGGGGCCCGAGTCCGATTATCTTCCCACAGTGGCCCACTAACCGTGTTGACTTCCGCGCGTACGACTCCAACATCGGCAGGTTCCTTGAGGATCGACAGACCGAGCCAACCCCCAGAACCTCGGTGTGGCTCACGGACGAGCGCGGTGACGAGTGGATCGTGCTTGACGGCTGGACGCGACACAACGACCCGCTTGCCGACAAGAGTTGGCGCGGGCTGTTCCAGCAGGTCCGCGTCGACACCCTTCTGGTTCCCGCGACGCAGGCGGATGCACTGCTGGAGCAGCTGTCGACGGAGGCGACCTACCGGCGTGTCGGCGAGCGGGCCACCTTCAACGGTCACACCGACTGCTGTTTCGTCGGCGAGATCGGTCGCGTCGGCCCGCGATGCTACCAACGGCACGACGCGCTTGAGCCGCTCGACCTGGACGGAAGCAGCTTCGAACTCGTCTCGCCGATAGAGGGCTACACCTGGGAGGGGTCGATACTGGACTGCTCAATCGAGGACTCGGCCAGCACCGTGCTGCCGTCGACCTTCGTGCAGCGGGAGGCGGGGCTCACCTTCGAGACCGCTGGACCAAGCTGGTCGCTCCCAGACGGGCAGTCCGTCTTCGTCTACCTCGAGACTTCGGATACCGACGGCCGGGCCCTGCTGGTTCGGGCGTCGTTCCTAGCCGACTTCCTCCGGACGCGCCGGCTAGCACTGGTGATCCTGCACGACCTCGAACGAAGTGAACTCAAGGAGGACTACCCGCGAGACGAGCCGCATCCTTGGCTACATGTCTCCACAGCCGCCGTCCTAGACGCCGAGCTGCAGGTACGGCCTGGGCCCATGTTGCGCACCGGGACGGAACGGCAGGCTGGTTGGGGCTGAGGGACGCGACGTCAGGGCGCGCGCACCGCCCGTTCGACCCGGTTCTCTGGGACCTCATGCTCAGGTGAGGGGGGACGGACTAGCGCTCCTGAGCCCGGCGTGGATTGCGGGCGCATTGAGGACGCGGTCTATGCGCTCGGCGATCCGCTCTTGGGCGTCGTCGGCGGCGTGCTGGTAGTGGAGGGCGGCGCGCGGTGTGGAGTGGCCGGCGCGTTGCATGAGCTCGGCGAGGGTCGCGCCAGCGAGGGCGACCAGCGTCAGGGCTGAGTGCCGCAGGTCGTGCCAGGTGAGGTCGTCGCGGCCGACCGCCCGGCGGGCGCGGGCGAACATCGTCGAGCGGCTGCCGCTCGTGAGCGGGCGACGGGACGCGGTGCCGAAGACGAGGGCGTCGCGTCGCTCCGGCGTGAAGCGCGCCATGTGCTCGGCGAGGACCTCGACGGCGACCGCCGGCAGGGCGACGGTCCGGAGGCCGGCGCGGGACTTGGTCGCTGAGAATGGCCCGGCGCCGCTGGTGCCCAAGCGCGCGAGTGACTGCTCGACGCGGATCGTCCCCGCGGCGAGGTCGACGTGCCTCCGCTGGAGGGCGAACAGCTCGCCCGCCCGCAGCCCGGACAGGAACGACACCACGACGGCCGCCCGGTAGCGCTCGTGCATCGCAGCGGCAAGCGCCCACAGCTCGTCGGGCGCCAGCACACGCCGCTCCGTGCGGTGTCGGGAGTCGCGCTGGCCCGCGCCCTTGATCGCGCACGGGTTCGCCGGGATCAGCCCGTCGGACACCGCTTGCGCCAGCCCCGTGTGCAGCAGCCGGTACGCCTGTACGGCCTCGGTTCGGCCGAGGTTGCGACGGCCCTCCCGAGCATCCGCCACGACTCCGCCGGTCGCCTCCAGCCACGCCTCGCGCAGCTCGACCGGCATCCGCCCGGTCACCGCGACCGCGCGCCCGTTCTCCGCGGCCCACGCCCGGATCACCGCGTTGACCCGCTTCGGCGTCGACGCCGCCCGCGACCACCGCTCGGTGGCGCGCCGCGACGCTTCGGCCAGCACCGCGGCGTCCCACTCCCGCACTGCGGCCGGCGTGACGGACGCCAGCGACAGCGCCCCCAACCGCACGACCCGCGGCCGCGCCCCGCCCACCACGGGCACCTCGGCGTCGATCCACCGCTCGAGCAGCCGCGCGTACAGCTCCCGCGTGCTCGGCGCGAGATCCGCCCGCGTCGCGATCCACCCGCGGAACCACTCCCCGAGCGGCTGCTCGCCGAGGCGCGGGTCCCGCCACACGCCCCGCGACATGCGCGAGACCTCGTGCGCCAGCTCCTGGTCGGCCTCGGCCTTGGTCGGGAACGTCCCGAGCGTCCGAAGCGCGCCGTCGGGCCCCGTGTACCGGGCCTGCCATCGCCCGGAGGGCAGTCGGCGGACGGCGCCGGAGGCGCGGCGGTGGCGCCGGGATGCGGACGCTGTGGTCATGGTCGAACCTCTTCGCTATGGCACGTTGTGGCCCGAGCCGACCAGCAGAAGGGTCCCAGGGAGGTCCGACAGAGCGTTCGTAGCGCTCTGACCTGCGAAAACGATGGAGCGGGTGACGGGAATCGAACCCGCGCTATCAGCTTGGGAAGCTGATGTTCTACCATTGAACTACACCCGCGCGGCGCCGCTGAGGGCGCTGCGGCGTCGATCCTACCCGCTGCGGGACCCCACTCTTCAACCCGGGCCCGCCGGTGCCGGTCCCACGTCGACGCGGGACCGGCACTGACCGGCACAAGGCCCGCACGGGCTGGTCGCCCCGCCCACGCGGTGGCAGGGTCGGGCGCGTGACCGCGACGCTGCGCCCGTTCCACCCCAGCGACCTGCCCGGCATGTACCGCGTGTGCCTGCTGACCGGCGACGCGGGCGGTGACGCGACGTCGCTGTACCGCTCGCCCGACCTGCTGGGTCACGTGTACTGCGGGCCGTACCCGACGGCGGACCCGGGGCTGAGCCTCGTGGTGGTCGACGAGCAGGGCGTGGCGGGGTACGTGGTGGCGACGGCGGACACGGCGGCGTTCGAGGCGTGGTGCGAGCGCGCGTGGTGGCCCGTGCTGCGCGCGCAGCACCCGCAGGCGCCGGACCCGCGCGACGGCACCGCCGACCACACGCTGCTGACGCGCATCCACCACCCGGAGCCGTCGGACGTGCCCGCGGACGCGCCCGCGCACCTGCACGTCGATCTGCTGCCGCGGCTGCAGGCGCAGGGCTGGGGGCGCCGGCTCATCGACGCGCTGGCCGACGCGCTGCGCGAGCGCGGCGTGCCGGGCGTGCACCTGGGCGTCTCGGCGGCGAACACGCGGGCCGTCGCGTTCTACGAGCACCTGGGGTTCCGGCGCGACGCGTCGTTCGGCTGGGGGCACCGGATGGTGCTCGACCTGCGCTGAGCCACGTCCGGCGCCGATCCTTATTGATAGCGGCTCTCACTCTCTGTTAGGTTCTCGGCACCCCACCGCCCCGACAGGAGAGGACCGGGCGTGCCCTGCCGCGCCCACCACGCCATGACCACTGCCCTGCCCGTGCGCACCCGCCGCACCCTCCCCGCCCTCGCGCTCGCCCTCACCGCGACCCTGCTCGCCGCCTGCTCCGGCACGGCCGACGGCGCCGACGCGGCGACCCCCGCCCCCACGGCGGACGCGACGACGACCGCCGCGCCCGTCGAGCGCGCCACCGCGATCACGCGCCTCGCCGTCACCTACGACGGCGGCGTCCTGGTGCTCGACGGCTCCTCGCTCGACGTCGTCGCCGACCTGCCCGCCGACGGCTACCTGCGCGTCAACCCCGCGGGCGACAACCGCCACGTGCTCGTCTCCACCGCCGCGGGCTTCCAGGTGCTCGACGCCGCGACGTGGGGCCAGGCGCACGGCGACCACGCGCACTTCTACACGTCCGACCCGCGGCTCACCGACGTCACCTACCCGGCCGAGAAGCCGGGCCACGCCGTCGTGCACGACGGCCGCACCGCGCTGTTCGCCGACGGCACGGGCGAGGTCACGGTCGTCGACTCCGCGCACGTCGGGGACGGCCCGTCCGACGACGCCCGCACGTACACGACCCCGCACGCGCACCACGGCGTCGCGGTCGAGCTGCACGACGGCACGCTCGTCGTCTCCGAGGGCACCGAGGACGCGCGCACCGGCGTCCGCGCGCTCGACGCGGAGGGCACCGAGACCGCCGCGATCGACACGTGCCCCGGCGTGCACGGCGAGTCCGTCGCGCAGGGCGACGTCGTCGCGATCGGCTGCCAGGACGGCGTCGTGCTGTTCAAGGACGGCGCGTTCACCAAGGTGCAGAGCCCCGACGTCTACGGCCGCGTCGGCAACCAGGCCGGCTCCGAGGAGTCGCCCGTCGTCCTCGGCGACTACAAGGTCGACAAGGACGCCGAGCTCGAGCGCCCGACGCGCGTGTCCCTCGTCGACACCCGCACCGCGACGATGACGCTCGTCGACCTGCCCGCGTCCTACACGTTCCGCTCGCTCGCGCGCGGCGACCACGGCGAGGCGATCGTGCTCGGCACCGACGGCGCGCTGCACGTCATCGACCCCGAGAGCGGCGCCGTCGTGCGCTCGATGCCCGTGGTCGCGCCGTGGGAGGAGCCGACCGAGTGGCAGACGCCGCGCCCCGCCGTGAAGGTCCACGCCGGCACCGCGTACGTCACCGACCCGGCCACGCGCAGCATCCACGCCGTCGACGTCGAGACGGGCGAGGTCTACCGGTCGGTGACGCTCGACGTCGTCCCCGACGAGGTCGCGCTCGCGACCGGGGAGGCGCTGGCGGCCCACGACCACGCCGACGACGCCGGGCACGAGACGCACGACGGGCACGAGGACGACGGTCACGACCACTGACTCGCGCCACGCCACCTCGGACGCCCCCTCGCCGCCGGCGCGGGGGCGTCCGCGCGTCGCGGACCGGTTCGTCGGCCGGCCGCGCGTTCCCGCGTGCCGCCCGGAGCTGCACCGACCCGTCGACCGCGTGGTGCGCCACCACGACGACCCGCTGCCGCGCGCGCCGGGGCCGGGGACGTCCGGCGCCGTCCTCCCGCCCACCCGGCCGTCGTCCTCGCCGAGCGACCGCACGTCGGGCGGGTCGTCGGCACCGCCCGCCCGACAGGGGGAAAGATCGACCCCGTGAGCCCGACCGAGCCCGCGCCCCGCGCCTCCGCGCCCGATCCCACGCCCACGGCACCGGGGCAGCCCGTCGCCCGCCGCCGTACCCGCCGCACCCCACCTGCCGGCCCGTCGCACCCCCGCGGCACCGTGACGCGCGTGCTGCTCGCAGCGGTCGTGCTGGTCAGCACGCTCGCGGCGGTGCTCGGCATCGCGCTCACGTGGCCCTCGGGCGACGGACCGCGCACCACCCTGTCGGACGCGGGTGTCCGGTACGTCTCCGCGCAGGTCGTCGACACGCGTGGGCAGTCGTGCGACGGGTCGGTCGAGGACGTGCAGCCCGACGGCACCGTCCCGGAGACCGTCGACTGCCTGCGGGTGACCGCGCGCACGTCGTCCGGCCGCGAGGTCGACGTGTTCGCGACCGCCGGCACCGAGGCGGCCGACCTGCCCGCCGGCACGCGCGTGACGCTCGAGCACTACCCCGCCACGAACGGCGAGGCCGAGGTGTGGGCGTGGCACGACGTCGACCGCACGCTGCCGCTGGGGACGTTCGCGCTCGCGTTCGCGCTGGTCACGACGCTCGTCGCGGGGCTGCGCGGGCTGCGTGCGCTGCTCGGGCTGGGGATCGCGTTCGCGGTGCTCGGCGTCTACATGCTGCCCGCGCTCGTCGCGGGGCAGGACGGGCTCACGGTCGCGCTGGCCGGGTCGACCGCGATCGTCGTCGTGGTGCTGTACCTCGCGCACGGCGTCTCGCTGCGGACGACGACGGCGCTGGTCGGCACGCTGCTGGGCCTCGCGATGGTCACCGGGCTCGGCGTGCTCGGGGCGCACGTGGCGCACCTGCAGCCCGTGACGTCGGAGGACACGTTCGCACTGGCCCGGGCCCTGGGCGCGGACGGTGTGCACGTGCTGCGCGGCGTGTTCCTCTCGGGGGTCGTGCTCGCGGGGATCGGCGTGCTCAACGACGTGACGATCACGCAGGCCGCCGCGGTGTGGGAGCTGCGCGCGGCCGACCCCACCGCGTCGTGGCGGACCCTGACTGCGCGCGGCATGCGCATCGGCCGCGACCACATCGCGTCGACGGTCTACACGATCGCGTTCGCGTACGCGGGGGCGTCGCTGCCGCTCCTGCTGCTGCTCGAGCTGTACGACCAGCCGCTGATCGTCACGCTCACGGGCGGTGCGTTCGCCGAGGAGATCGTCCGCACGCTCGCGGGCGCGACGGGCCTGGTGCTCGCGATCCCGCTGACGACCGTCGTCGCGGCCGTCGCCGCGGTCGGCTCACCGCCGGGCAGCGGGACCGGCGGCCACGGCCACGGCCACGCGCACTGACACGCACCGCCCTCCGGCGCCTCCCGATCGCGGGGGTCCCCCAACCGACGCCTCCCGATCACGGGGGTACCCCAACCGACGCCTCCCGATCGCGGGGGTCCCCCAACCGACGCCTCCCGCCGGTCCGGGCACACCACCCGCCGACGGGTCCGGCACGTCGATGCCCACCGCCGGCCGAGCGACGAGGCCGCTCGAGTCCCACCTGCCGAGACGCGGCGCGCACGACACCGGGCTGAGAGTGTTTCACGGGGCGGATGAGCGACCCCCGCCCGGTCTCGCGGATACCCCGTCCCATGGGTCGGGACGCCCGGCCGGCGCCCACCGGCGACGAGGCGGCAGGGGACGGAGCCACGGCACCGGGTGGCACGCAACCGCGGAGCGCGCCGAGACCACCAGCGGGCACCCGAGCGGGACGGTGTTCCACGACGACTCACGCACGGCAGCCGACCGGTCCAGCCCAGACACGGCAACCAACCAGCCCGGCCCACACACGGCCGCCGACCGCCCCGGCTCAGCCACCGCAACCAACCAGCCCGGCCCACACACGGCAGCCGACCGGTCCAGCCCAGACACGGCAGCCAACCAGCCCGGCCCACACACGGCCGCCGACCGGCCCGGCTCAGACCGTGACGGCCAGCCGGAACGTGCCGGTGCGCTCCTCGCCGGGATCGAGCACGAACACGCCCGTGCCGGGCACACCCTGCTCGTGCAGCGTGAACCCGTCGTTGACGTTGGTCGCGGGCTCGACCGCGAAGTAGCAGCGGCGCCGCGGCGCGTACAGCACGAGGTGCCGGTAGACGGGGTCCATCGTCAGGTCGACGCGCACACCCTCGTCGGGGTACGCGATCGTCACGGGGGCGCCGGGGTCGAGGTCGGTGAGCACGTCGTCGACGAACGCGGTGCCCAGCACGCGCGGCGCACGGAAGTCCGCACGCGGCGGCACGGAGCCCGCGGGGCCGTCGGGCAGCGCACCCGTGAGCCGGTACCCCGCCGAGGCGGGCACGTGCAGCACGGGCCCGGCGGTCGGCGGGTACTCCCGCACAGGCGCGCCGACGGGCAGCAGGGACCGGCTGAGGTACGGGTGGTGGCCGAACCCCGCGGGGAACGGCTCGACGTCGGTGTTGCGGACCGAGGTCGTGACGACCAGGTCGTCGCCCTCGAGCGCGTACCGGATCGTCGCGCCGAACTGCCAGGGGAAGTTGACCCCCACCTGGCACGACGTCTCCGTCGCGAGCGTCACGGCGGTGGCCGTGCGCTCGACGACGTCCCAGCGCGCGTACCGCACGGCGCCGTGGATCGCGGTGCCGTCGGCCGCGTTGCGCTGCAGCTGCCAGCGGCGCCCCGCGAAGGGCAGCACGCCGCCGCGGATCCGGTTGGACCACGGCACCATCGGGAAGCTCGCGCACTTCTCGGGGTCGCCCGCGGCGGACGTCCGCGTGGGGCGCAGCAGGTCGCGCCACACGCCGTCGGCCGTGCGGATGCGGCCCGCACCCAGGGACGCACCGGTGCCGGGGAGCACGTCGAGCTCCCAGCGGTCGGTGCGCAGGGTGACGGCGCCCGCCGGCGCCGCCCGGGTCGTGGAGACCGGGGCGGGCGCCGGCGTGGCGACCGGTGCGAGCGGTTCGGTGATGGTCATCGGCGGCAGCCCCCTGCGCACGACGACGGACGCGTGAGCGCCCGCGTCAGAGCGTGACCTCGACGCGGACGGTCGACCCGGCGGGTGCGTACGGCACGTGGTTGCCCTCGACGGGGGTGCCGTCGACGACCAGCGCACCGCGTGCGCCGCGCGCGCCCGAGTTGGTCACCGTGATCTCGTACGTCGCGCCGCGCGCGACGCGCGTGACGGTGAAGGACGGGACGTCGGGGCCGATCTGCGGGTCCACGACCAGGCCGTCGTAGTCGGGCCGGACACCCAGCAGGTACTGCGACACGGCCACGAAGTTCCACGCCGCGGTGCCCGTGAGCCACGAGTTCTTCGCCTCGCCCGCGCGCGGCGCCTGCTTGCCGGCGATCATCTGCGCGTAGACGTACGGCTCGAGCTTGTGGACGTCGCTGATCTCCTCGCGGTACGCCGGGGTGATCCGCTTGTAGTAGTCGAACGCCTTGTCGCCGCGGCCGACCACGGTCTCGGCGATGATCACCCACGGGTTGTTGTGGCAGAAGATGCCACCGTTCTCCTTGTACCCGGGCGGGTACGTGGAGACCTCGCCGAGCTCGATCTGGTACGTCGTGTAGGCGGGGTACTGCAGCACCAGGCCGTGCGGCGTGCCGAGCATCTCGTCGACCGCGTCGAGCGCCTGGACGGCGGGCGCGGTGGCGTCGTCCGGGCCCTCGCCCACGCCGATGCCCGCCATGACCGCGAAGCCCTGCGGCTCGATCCAGATCTTGCCCTCGGGCTTGGCGTCGGTGCCGACGGGGTTGCCGAAGAAGTCGTAGGCGCGCAGGAACCAGCGGCCGTCCCAGCCGTGCTCGAGCACCGCGGCACGGACCTCGTCGACGACCTTGCGGGCCTGCGACGCGACCTCGGTGAGGCCGCGTCGCTCGGCGAGCGCGGCGTACTCGGGGCCGTAGAGCACGAACTGCGCCGCGATGAACACCGACTCGGCGTGCCCGCCGGCCTGGTTCTCGGTGGTCTGGAACGACTCGCCCGGCTCGGTCGAGAAGCAGTTGAGGTTGAGGCAGTCGTTCCAGTCGGCGCGGCCGATGAGCGGCAGGCCGTGCGGGCCACGGTGGTTGACCGTGAACTCGAACGAGCGCGTGAGGTGCTCGAACAGCGGCACCTCCGAGCCGGGCTCGTTGTCGAACGGCACGGGCTCGTCGAGGATCGACCAGTCGCCGGTCTCCTTGACGTACGCGGCGACGCCGGCGATGAGCCACAGCGGGTCGTCGTTGAAGCCCGAGCCGATGTCGTTGTTCCCGCGCTTCGTCAGAGGCTGGTACTGGTGGTACGCCGAGCCGTCGGGGAACTGCGTCGACGCGATGTCGATGATGCGCTCACGGGCACGGTCCGGGACCAGGTGCACGAAGCCCAGCAGGTCCTGGTTGGAGTCGCGGAAGCCCATGCCGCGGCCGATGCCGGTCTCGAAGAACGACGCCGAGCGCGACATGTTGAACGTGACCATGCACTGGTACTGGTTCCAGATGTTGACCATCCGGTCGAGCTTCTCGTCGCCCGAGCGCACCGAGTACGTCGACAGCAGCTCGGTCCAGTACGTCTGCAGCGCCTCGATCGCGGCGTCGGCCTGCGCGGCCGTCGCGAAGCGCCCGAGCAGCGCGTGCGCGCCCTCCTTGTTGACGACCTGGTGGGCGTCGTCGGCCCACTTCTCGTCCTGCGGGTTCTCGAGGTAGCCCAGGACGTACACGAGGTCGCGGGTCTCGCCCGGGGCGAGCGTGACGCGCACCGAGTGCGAGCCGATCGGGTACCAGCCCGACGCGACCGAGTCGGCGGAGACGCCCGCGCGCGGCACGGCCGCCTCGCCGAGCGAGTTGTACGCGCCGACGAACGTGTCGCGGTCGGTGTCGAAGCCGTCGGCGCGCGTGTTCACGCCGAACACGGCGTAGTGGTCGCGGCGCTCGCGGTACTCGGTCTTGTGGAAGATCGCCGACCCGTGCGGGCCGTCCTGCTCGACCTCGACCTCGCCGATCGACAGGTTGCGCTGGTAGTTGGTCTGGTCGTCCTGCGCGTTCCAGAGGCAGAACTCGACGAACGAGAAGAGCGTGACCGTCTTCTCGGCGTCGGACGTGTTGGTGACGGCGACGCGCTGCACCTCGGCGTTCTCGCCGAGCGGCACGAAGAACGTCGTCGCGACGCGCAGGCCGTTGCGCTCGCCCGTGATGCGCGAGTAGCCCAGGCCGTGCCGCGCCTCGAAGTGGTCGAGGTCCGCCTTGACCGGCAGCCACGACGGGGTCCACACGTCGCCGCCGTCATTGACGTACAGGTACCGGCCGCCCGCGTCGGCGGGGATGTTGTTGTAGCGGTACCGCGTCAGGCGGCGCATCTTGGCGTCGCGGTAGAACGAGTACCCGCCGGCCTGGTGCGACAGCAGCGAGAAGAACTGCTCCGACCCGAGGTAGTTGATCCACGGGTAGGGGGTGTGGGGCGTCGTGACGACGTACTCACGTGCCGCGTCGTCGAAGTGGCCGAACCGCATGGCGTGCCTCTCGTGCCTCGTCGCACGGCCGGCCGGGCGGGCGACGCGCGTGGCGCGCCCAGGTGTCGGCGACCCTGCTCAGGTACCTGGTCGTCCGTCGACGGGGCCGACGGCTGGTGCTGCACCGGGACTGCCGTCGGAGCGTCTCGCGCGACCCGCGGCGAGAGCGCTCCCACACCGGAGCGCGGACAGCATATCCCGAGAGGCGCGGGACCCGGAACGGCCCGGCACCTTTCACCGTCGCCCCCGCCGCACCGCGGTGGCACCCGTGCGGACCCGGGCCGAAGGTCCCTGGACGCACGAGTCGGACGCATCGGGACCAACCCGGCACCACCGGGATGAAGTGCGGTGTGAAAAGGCCGCACCCCCCGCCCACGCGGCCCGCCGCCC
>NZ_LNTD01000278.1 GCF_001462455.1 Cellulomonas sp. B6 | reverse complement strand
CCCCCGTCGTCCCACCCCGACCGGCGTCACGCCCGCCGCGGTCCGCGCGGCCGGACGCACCGCGCGCTCGCGACCCTCGCCGGTCTCGCGCTGCTCGCGCTCCCCGGTGCGCTCGCGACGACGGGCGCGGTCGCCGCGCCCCCTGCGACGCCGTCCGTCGTGACGCCGCACTCCGTCGGGACACCTGCCGCGGTGCCGAGGGTCGCCGATGACGCCGCTCCCGTGCGCGTCATGCCGCTCGGTGACTCGATCACCGGCTCGCCGGGGTGCTGGCGCGCGCTGCTGCACCGGGACCTCACCGCCGCCGGGCACCGCGTCGACATGGTCGGCACGCTGCCGACGCAGGGCTGCGGCATCCCGCACGACGGCGACAACGAGGGGCACGGCGGTGCGCTCGTGACGACCGTCGCCGCCTCCGGCGAGGCGGCCGCCTGGTTCGCAGCCACGCGCCCGCAGGTCGTGCTCATGCACTTCGCCACCAACGACGTGTGGAGCGCGCGGACACCGCAGCAGGTCCTCGACGCCTGGACGACGCTCGTCGCGCAGATGCGCGCGGTCGACCCGCACGTCGTGGTCGTGGCGGCGCAGATCATCCCCGTCGCGCCGTCGTCGTGCGCGCAGTGCCCGGCCCGCACCGAGGCGTTCAACGCCGAGGTCCCGGCGTGGGCGGCCGCGACGTCGACGCCCGGCTCGCCCGTGCTCGTCGCCGACCACTGGACCGGCTGGGACCCGGCCCGCGACACGTCGGACGGCGTGCACCCGAACGACGCCGGCACGGTGCGCATGGCCGCGACCTGGCTGCCCGTGGTCGAGCGGGCGCTCGCGCTCGTCGAGGGCACGGCGCCGACGCCCAGCCCGACGCCCACCGTCAGCCCGACGCCGACGCCGACGCCCACCGCGACCCCGACGCCCACCGCGACACCCACGCCCACCTCGACACCCACGCCCACCCCGACCGCTGGCGCGGCCTGCACGGCCGCCCTCACGGTCACGAGCCGGTGGCCGGGTGGCTTCGTCGCGACCGTGCGCGTGACGAGCAGCGGCACGTCGGCCACGTCCGGCTGGCAGGTCGCGGTGCCGCTGCCGGCCGACCGGGTCGCGCACGCCTGGAGCGCCACCGTGTCGGGCTCGTCGCCGGTCACGTTCGGGGCGGTCGCGTGGAACGGCGCGCTCGCGCCCGGTGCGGCGACCGAGCTCGGCTTCCAGGGCACGGGCGAGCCACCCGTCGGCGCGGTCACCTGCACGGCACGCTGACGCGGGCCTGACGGGTCGCCGCCGTCGACCGTCGTGTCGCAGGTGCCGCGCCCTCGTCCGGGACCCGCCCGCGGCCCGCGCGCGCGTCCCGGACGCACGACGGCCCGCGGTCCGCACGACCACCCCGCTCGGGGTGCCGTGCCGACCGCGGGCCGCGGTGCGTGCGCCGTCGCCGTGCCGTGACGGCCGCGGGGGTCAGCTCCGCAGCTCGAGGTACCTCGCGATGAGCGACCTGGTCGACGGGTCCTGCGCGTCGAGCGCGCCCGCGTCGCCCTGCACGGCGGGCGCGATCTCCATCGCGAGCTTCTTGCCCAGCTCGACGCCCCACTGGTCGAACGAGTCGATGCCCCACACGACGCCCTGCGCGAACGTGATGTGCTCGTACAGCGCGACGAGCTGCCCCACGACCGACGGCGTGAGCGCGGGCGCGAGGATCGACGTGGTCGGCCGGTTCCCCGAGAACACGCGCGCGGGCACGATCTCCTCGGCGGTGCCCTCGGCGCGCACCTCGTCGGCGGTCTTGCCGAACGCGAGCGCCTTGGTCTGCGCGAAGAAGTTCGCGAGGAACAGCGCGTGCACGTCGGTCTCGCCGTCGCGCAGCGGGTACGCGGGGTTGGCGACCGCGATGAAGTCGGCCGGGATGAGGCGCGTGCCCTGGTGGATGAGCTGGTAGAACGCGTGCTGGCCGTTGGTGCCGGGCTCGCCCCAGAAGACCTCGCCGGTCTGCGTCGTGACGGGCGTGCCGTCCCAGCGCACGGACTTGCCGTTGGACTCCATCGTGAGCTGCTGCAGGTACGCCGGGAAGCGGTGCAGCTGCTGCGCGTACGGGAGCACGGCGTGCGTGTGCGCGCCGAGGAAGTTGACGTACCAGACGTTGAGCAGGCCCATGAGGAACGGCACGTTGCGCTCGAACGGGGTCGTACGGGCGTGCTCGTCGACCGCGTGGAAGCCCGCGAGGAGCTCGCGGAACGCGTCGGGGCCGATCGCGATCGCGAGGGACGTGCCGATCGCCGAGTCGACCGAGTAGCGGCCGCCGACCCAGTCCCAGAACCCGAACGCGTTGGCCGGGTCGATGCCGAACTCGGCGACCTTGTCGAGCGCGGTCGAGACCGCGACGAAGTGCTTCGCGACGGCGTCGCGGCGTGCGTCGTCCGTGTCGGCGATGCGGCCCTCGGCGACCAGGCGCTCCCACAGCCACGCGCGCGCCAGGCGCGCGTTCGTGAGGGTCTCGAGCGTCGTGAACGTCTTGGACGCGACGATGAACAGCGTGGTCGACGGGTCGAGGTCGGCGGTCTTCTGCGCGAGGTCGGTCGGGTCGATGTTGGAGACGAACCGGACCTCGAGGTCGTCGGCGACGTACGGCTCGAGCGCCTCGTAGACCATGACGGGTCCGAGGTCGGAGCCGCCGATGCCGATGTTGACGACCGTGCGCACGCGCTCGCCCGTGACGCCCGTCCACGCGCCCGAGCGGACCTTCTCCGCGAACGCGGACACCTCGGCGAGCACGCGCTGCACGTCGTCGTCGACCTGCTGGCCGTCGACGACCAGCGGCGGCTGCGCGCCCGCGGGGCGGCGCAGCGCGGTGTGCAGCACCGCGCGGTCCTCGGTGACGTTGATGCGCTCGCCGGCGAGCATCGCGGCGAACCGGTCGGTGAGCTGCACCTCGTCCGCGAGACGCGCCAGCAGCGCGATCGTCTCGTCGGTCACGAGGTTCTTCGACAGGTCGACCGTGAGGTCCGCGAGCGGCAGCGTGAGGCGCTGCGCGCGCTCGGGGTCCTGCGCGAACCACGTGCGCAGGTCGGGGCGCAGCGTGCTCTCGTGCTCCGAGAGCGCCTGCCAGGCGCTCGTGGTCGTCGGGTCGATGGGCGGCGTGGGCACGGGGTTCTCCAGGGTTCGACGAGCGGGGTGCGACTCGCGCACCCGCCCACCGTAGGGCCGGTGGGTGCGTTCTCGCACGGGACGTCCGGTCGTGCGCCGCGGCTACCGTGGGCGTCATGTCCCGCGTCCCCGTCGCGGCGGTCGCCGCCACCGGTCTCGTCGTCGCGTTCGCGCTCGCCCAGGGCACGGGCGTGCGCTGGCTCGGCGGGCTGGTGCTGCTGGTCACGGCCGCGTGGTGCCTGCGCGTGGCGGTGCCGCGCGTCGGGTGGTGGCGGCCCGTCGTCGTGCTCGTGGTCGGGCTCGCGCTGTTCGTCGCGTCGCACGTCGCCGCCGACGTCGCCGGGCCGTGGCCGGCCGTGCTCACGGCGGCGGCCGTGCTCGGTGCGACGGCCTGGGGGCTCGTCGACCGGGCACGGCCGCGCGCGCGTCGGACCGGTGCGGGGTCCGTCAGCGGTACGTGATGCCGGACGTGCTGTAGCCGCACGCGGCGCTGGGGCCGGTCGCGACCTTGGTCGGCTCGCCCGACGTGACCCCGCGGTACTCCTCGCAGATCGCGATCTTGCGGGACGGGTCGTTGACCACCGTCACGCCGGTGATCGTCGCGCGGTCCCCGAGGTTGGGGTTGATGCCGACGAGCGCCTTGCCCGGGGCGGTCACGAGCACGTTCTGCACCTGGACGGTGCGCGCGTGCTGGGTCGAGCAGTTGCCGCACGAGCGGTAGAGCTTGCCGAAGTCGCTGACCTGGAAGTTCCTGATCACGAACGTGCCGGGGCCGTTGTGCTGGAACACCTTGTCGGACGCGAGGCGCGCGCCGCCGCCGTCGACCGTCATGGTCTGGGACGCGGACGTGCCCTTGAACGTCGCGGCGTCCTCGCCGACGTCCTCCCACCAGACGTTCTGCAGCGTGCAGGTGCCGCGGCAGTGGATGCCGTCGCCGGCGCCCGTGCCGAGGATGACGTTCTTGAGGACGGCGCCGTCCGCGAGCTCGAACATCGGCGGCTGGCCCTCGTCCTGGCCGCCCGGCGCGATGCCGTAGTAGCGGACCATGCCCATGTCGCGCGTGCCCTGGATCTTGATGGTCGCCGAGACCTTCTGCTGACCCTGCGCTGTCGGCCACGCCGGGAACGCGCCGGGGGCGGTGGTCGGCTGGGGCGTCGGCTGCGGCGTCGGCTGGGTCGGCGCGCCGCTGCCGACCCTCACGAGCTGCCACTGCTGGTTGTACTGGTTGTTGTCCGTGAGCTGCGTGACGGTCGCGCCGTCGGCCGTGGACCGGTCGGTGACCGTGACGACCTTGGACGAGTGCCGGTTGACGAGCCGGACGTACGCGCCGCTCGCGGAGTCGACGAGCTTGAACTGCTGGTTGGTCGCACCGAGGTCGGTGTACTGCCGGAACCCCGCGCCGTCGGCGGTGGACCACTCCCACAGGTCGAGGACCTTGCCCGAGTGCCGCGACTTCAGGCGGTACCAGCCCGACCCCGAGTCGACGAACTGCCACTGCTGCCACGCGCCGTCGTTGCGGGGCCACTGCTGGATGACGGCGCCGTCGGCGGTCGACGTGTCCCGCACGTCCATGACCTTGCCGGACTGCCGGTTGACCAGGACGTACCAGGCGGTGGTGTCGACGCTCGCGGCGGACGCGGCCGGCGCGGTCGTCAGGGCCAGCGTGCCGCCGAGCGCGAGCGCGAGCGCGGCGGTGAGCACGGCGCGCAGCGGCGGCCGGGCGGTGCGGGGTCTGCGGTGCATGGGGTCCTCCCGGGACGGGGGCACGGGCGTGCGGGGAGCCAAGCACGGCCGGGCGGCCCGCGAGAAGGGCGCCGGGCACGGTGAAACGTTGAAGGTGTGAGCGTTCACACGGTCGTGGTCCGGGCGCGCGCCGTGCCTGGTGCGCCGCGGTCGTGCGGGCGCGTCTGGGACGATGCCGCGATGAGCACGCGACTGGTCTGCTGCGGCCTGACGACGCTCGACGTCACGCAGGTGGTCGACCGGGTGCCGGGTGCCGACGAGAAGGTCGTCGCCGACGGCCTCGACGTGACGTTCGGCGGGCCCGCGGCCAACGCGGCGGCCGTGGCGGTCGGGCTGGGCGTGCCGACGACCCTCGTGACGGTGCTCGGCGCCGGCCCGCTGGCGGACGTGGCCCGCGCGGGTCTGGCGGACGCGGGCGTGGACGTCGTGGACCTCGCGCGTGGCGCCGAGGGCGTGCTGCCGGTCTCGACGGTGCTGGTGACGCGCGGCACGGGGGAGCGTGCGGTCGTGTCGGTCAACGGCGCGCGGGCGCCGCACGTCGCGGCGGACGTGCGCGTGCTCGACGGCGCGACCGCGCTGCTGGTCGACGGCCACCACGCGGGTGCGGCGGTGCCCGTGGCGCGCGCGGCGCGCGCCGCCGGGCTGCCCGTGCTGCTGGACGGCGGGTCGTGGAAGCCGACGACGCCGGACCTGCTCGCGGTCGTGGACCATGCGGTGCTCTCGGCCGACCTGCTGGTCCCGGGCCTCGCGGACCCGCGCGCGGCGACGGGCGCGGAGCAGGAGGACGCCGTGGCGGCGCTGCTCGCCGCCGTGGCCGCGCACGGCCCGCGGTTCGTCGCGCGCAGCGCCGGCGCGGGTGACGTGCGCGTGCGGCGCACGGTCGCCGGGGGTGGCGTGGTGCACGAGCGCGTGCGCCCCGCGAGGGTCGGCGCGGGCGACGTCGTGGACACGCTGGGGGCGGGTGACGTGCTGCACGGCGCGATGGCCGCGGCGCTCGCGCGGGGGAGCGGCTCCCTCGACGCGCTCGTCGAGGGCGTCCGGTGCGCGACCGCGTCGGTGCGGCACGCGGGTGCGCGCGGGTGGCTCGCCGCCGCGGACGTGGGGGCGGCCCCCGACGTGCTCACCGGCGTCTGACCTGCCCCTGTCCTGCGCCTGCCCCACTCCTGACCCACTCCTGACCTGCACGGGCGTCGTGCGTCGACGCCCGTGTTACCGACGCGTCGCCCGCCTGGCACGCGCGTGTGAACGCCCGATCACGATGTGATCACGGTCACTCGTGACCCTTGACGGCGATTAGTAAGGAAGGTCTACTAACAAACATGTCCACGACGACGAGGTCCGGGACGGGCCGCCCGGGAGGTCCGGTCCAGCGCCAGCTGCGACCGACCGCCAAGGTGCTCCCCGAGCACGCGCGGGCCCACAACCGGTCGCTCGTGCTCGGGCACCTGTTCCACGAGGGGCCGTCGTCGCGCGCCGACATCGCCCGCAGCACCGGCCTCACGCGGGTGACCGTCTCCGACCTGGTCGCCGCGCTCCTCGCCGAGGACCTCGTCGCCGACCTCGGCGTCCGCTCCGAGGCGCGCGTCGGCAAGCCCGCGACGCTCGTCGGCCTGCGCTCGGCCGACCACCACGTCGTCACGCTCGACCTCACCGACGACGACACCGTCCACGGCGCGGTCATGACGCTCGTCGGCGAGGTCGTCCGACGCGAGCACGTGCCGACCGGGGGAGCGAGCGGCGAGGCCGCCGCCACGCTCGTCGAGGACGTCGCCCGCCGGCTCGTCGAGGCCGCCGAACGGCCCGTCGTCGGCGTCGGCATCTCCTCGCCCGGCGTCATCGACGACGCCGGACGCGTCATCGAGGCGCCCAACCGCGGCTGGTACGACGTGCCGCTCGCGTCCCGGCTCTCCGCCGCGCTCGGCGTCCCCGTGCACGTCGCCAACGACGCCAACACGCGCGCGCTGGGCGAGTACACCTACGGGGGAGCGGACGCGAGCACCATCATCGTCACCGTCGGCCAGGGCGTGGGCGCCGGGCTGCTCGTCGACGGCGCGCTCGTGCGCGGCCGCGGCCACGCGGCCGGTGAGATCGGGCACGTCACCGTCGTCGACGAGGACACACACGGCGAGACCCCGCAGCCCTGCGCGTGCGGGCGCACCGGCTGCCTCGAGACCGTGCTCAGCGCGCCCGCCCTGCGGCGCCGGGTCGCGGGCCTCGCCCCCCAGGACGCCGACGCCGCGCTGGCGTCGGTCGGGCGGACGCTGGGCCGCTGCCTCGCGCCCGTCGTCAGCGCGCTCAACCTCGCCGAGGTCCTGCTCTCCGGTCCGGGCGAGCTGCTCGACGGACCCCTGCGGGAGGCGGCGACCACCATGCTCCGCGACCGGACCATGCCCGTCATCGGGCACGACCTGCGGTTGCGGATGGCCACGCTCGACGAGGACGCGGCGCTCGCGGGTGCCGCCGTGCTCGTCCTGTCCGGGCAGCTCGGGATCACGTGACGGTCCCGAGCCGCGCAACCGGGGCCGGCCCGAGGTCACGTGACGACCTCGAGCCGACCGTCCAGCAGGTCGGCAGCACCACCCCCGGCGGCCGTCGTGGTGACGACCGCCTCGCTCAGGGAAGGGACCCCAACGTGAAGATCCTACGTTTCGGCGCCGCCGGTCTCGCGGCAGCGCTCCTGCTCACGGCGTGCTCCAGCGGCGACACGGCTGGCGGTGACAGCACGGGCGGGTCGTCCGGCGGCTCCGACGGCGCCGAGATCCGCGTGTGGCTCGTCGGCACCGACACGCCCGACAAGGCGCGCGACTACCTCAAGACGACGTTCGAGGACGAGAACCCGGGCTCGACGCTCACGATCGAGGAGCAGTCGTGGACCGGCCTGGTCGACAAGCTCACGACCGCGCTGTCGTCGTCCGACTCGCCCGACGTCGTCGAGGTCGGCAACACGCAGGCCGCGACGTTCACGTCCGCCGGGTTCTTCGCGCCGCTCGACGACGTCGAGGCCGACCTCGGCGGCGACGACCTGCTGCCCGGCTTCGTCAAGGCCGGCACGTGGGAGGGCACGTTCTACGCGGCCCCGTACTACGCGGGCTCGCGCATCGTGTTCTACAGCCAGCAGCTGCTCGGCGGCACCGCGGTCCCCGCGACGCTCGACGAGTACGTGAGCACCGCCGAGCAGATCACGACGCCCGAACGGTCGGGCGTGTGGTTCCCCGGGCAGGACTGGTACAACGCGCTGCCGTTCGTGTGGGAGAACGGCGGCTTCATCGCCGAGCCCGAGGACGACGGCACGTGGAAGGCCGGGTTCTCCTCCGAGGGCGGCATCGCCGGGCTCGAGCAGGTCCAGCAGCTCATGACCACGGCGTCCAACGCCCCGAAGGACGGTGACGAGTCCGAGCTGCAGGTGCCGTTCTGCGCCGGCCAGACCACGTTCCTGTCGGCACCGAACTGGCTGCGCGGGTCGATCCAGGCCGCGGCCGACGCCGAGATCCCGGGCTGCGCCGACACGTACGGCTCCGACCTCCACGCGTTCCCGCTCCCGGGCAAGAAGGCCGGCACGACAGCCAAGGTGTTCGCGGGCGGCTCCAACGTCGCGGTGGCCACCAAGTCGAAGAACGTCGACCTGGCCAAGAAGGCCCTGACGATCATGCTCTCCGACGAGTACCAGACGATCCTCGCCGAGAACTCGATGATCCCGGCCAAGAAGTCGCTCGCCTCGGCGCTGCCGGACGACGAGTTCACGCAGGCGTCGGCCGCGGCCGCCGCCAACGCCGAGCTCACCCCCGCGTCGCCGAAGTGGGGCGACGTCGAGGCGCAGCGCGTCATCCAGGACGCGCTCGTCCAGATCGCGCAGGGCGGCGACGTGCCGACCATCGCCAAGGAGCTCGACGCGACGATCGAGTCGATCCTCAACGGCTGACCCGCACCCCGCCGGGCCCGCGCACCCGCGCGGGCCCGGCCGCCGCGGGCACGACCCGCGCCCGCCCGACCCTCCGCTCGTCCGCCGAAGGAACCCGATGAGCACCAGCACGCTCCCGGCCGCGCCGCCCGGCGCACCGGCCCCGCGCGCCACGCGCGCGATCACCCCCGCCCGGCTGCTGCCGTGGTTGTTCCTCGCGCCCAGCCTCGCGGTGCTCGCGGCCATCACCGGCTACCCGCTCGTACGCATGCTGTGGCTGTCGGTGCACGAGTACGAGCGTGCCCAGCTGCTGGGCGTGCCCGCGCGGTTCGTGGGCCTCGACAACTACACGGCCACGCTCACCGACGCGCGGTTCTGGACCGTCACGGCCCGCAGCTTCGCGTTCATGGTCGTGTGCGTCGTCCTGACGATCACCCTGGGCACGCTCGTCGCGCTGCTGCTCATGAAGCTCGGGAAGGCGATGCGGCTCGTCCTGTCGGTGGGCCTGCTGCTCGCGTGGGCGATGCCGCCGCTGGCCGCGATGCTCGTCTGGGGCTGGATGTTCGACTCGCAGTACGGGGTCGTCAACCACCTGCTCACGCGCCTGGGCTCGACGAGCTGGATGGGTCACTCGTGGCTCATCGACCCGGCGTCGTTCTTCGCCGTGGCCACGCTCGTCGTCGTGTGGGGCGCGATCCCGTTCGTCGCGTTCACGCTCTACGCGGGCTTCACGCAGGTGCCCGGCGAGGTGATCGAGGCCGCGCAGCTCGACGGTGCGAGCGCCCGGCAGCGGTTCTTCGGGGTCCAGGTGCCGTACGTCCGCTCGATCTACGTCGTGCTGATCGTGCTGTCGATGATCTGGGACCTCAAGGTGTTCACCCAGGTCTTCGTGCTGCAGGGCATCGGCGGCATCAAGTCCGAGACCAGCACGCTCGGCGTCTACATCTACGAGATGGGCATGGCGCAGGGCCACTACGGCGCCGCGAGCGCCATCGCCGTCATCTTCACCGTCCTGATGCTCGTGATCTCGGCGTACTACGTGCGCGCGACGGTCAAGGAGGAGGAGCTGTGAGCCTCGCCCCCGCCGGCCCCGCGCCGACGACCGCCACGGACCCGGGCGTCGTCCGTCCCGCCGCACCCGTGACGCCGCGCCGCCGCTCGCGGCGCCGGCGCGCCGCGGCGGTCGGGTGGGGCGTGCTCGCGGCGCTGGTCTCGGCGGCGTTCGCGTTCCCCGTGTACTGGATGGTCAACACCTCGTTCCTGCCGACCAACCTCATCTCGGGCCCCGACCTGCACCTGTGGCCCGACCAGCCCACGCTGCGCAACTACGACACGGCGATGTTCGGGCAGGTCCGCTCGCCGTTCGTGCCGGCGCTGGGGACCTCCCTGCAGGTGACGTTCCTCGTGCTGGTCGCGGCCATGCTGCTCGCGTTCGTCGCGTCGCTGGCGGTCACGCGGTTCCGGTTCCGCGGGCGTCGCGCGTTCGTGCTGTCGATCCTCGTGGTCCAGATGATCCCGGCCGAGGCCATGATGATCTCGGTCTTCCAGATGATCGACTCGGCGCAGCTGCTCAACACGGTCGTCGGCCTGGGCGTCGTCTACCTCGCGGGCGTGCTGCCCTTCACCATCTGGACGTTGCGCGGCTTCGTCAACGGCGTGCCGGTCGAGCTCGAGGAGGCCGCGATGATCGACGGCTGCTCCCGGCCCCGCGCGTTCTGGAAGGTGACGTTCCCGCTGCTCGCGCCCGGGCTCGTCTCGACCGGCGTGTTCGCGTTCCTGCAGGCCTGGAACGAGTTCATCATGGCGCTCATCATCATGACCCGCCCCGAGTCCATGACGCTGCCCGTGTGGCTGCGCACGTTCCAGCAGGCGACCAAGGCGACCGACTGGGGGGCGCTCATGGCCGGCTCGGTGCTCGTGGCGATCCCGGTGGTCGTGTTCTTCCTGCTCGTGCAGGGACGCATGACCGGCGGGCTCGTCTCCGGGGCCGTGAAGGGCTGAGCGATGGAGAGCACCACCCTGGGGGGGACCACGCGCGTGCCCGCGGCGCCGCCCGACCCGCGCGGGCCCGGGTGGTCCGTCGGGGTCGACGTCGGCGGCACGAAGGTCATGGCGGCGCTGCTCGACCCCGCGGGTCGCGTGGCCCGGACGCACCGCGCCGCGACGCGCCCCGGGCCCGACGGGCTCGTGGACGTCGTGACGGCGGCCGTGCGCGCGCTGACCGGGGCGCACGGCGTGCCCGTCGAGCGCCTCGCCGGCACCGGGGTCGGGGTGCCGGGGGTCGTCGACCCGGCGAGCGGGTCGGTCGAGCACGCGGTCAACGTCGGAGTCGAGCAGCCGTTCGCGCTCGCGGCGGCCGTCGCGTCGGTCCTCGGCCCGCGTGCCCGTGTCCGCGTCGAGAACGACCTCAACGCCGCCGTGCTGGGTGCCGCGCACACCGTGGAGCCCGGCGCCGGGCTGCGCGACGTCGCGTTCCTCGCGCTCGGCACGGGCGTCGCGGCGGGGCTGCTGCTGGACGGCGCGCTGCGCCGCGGCTCGCACCGCGCGGCGGGGGAGGTCGGGCACCTGACGCTCGTGCCGGGCGGTCTGCCCTGCAAGTGCGGTCAGGCGGGGTGCATCGAGCAGTACGCGTCGGGCAGCGCGCTCGACGCGGCCTGGCCGTCGCCCGACGCGCGGCCCGCACCCGTCGCGCTGTTCGACGCCGCCGACGGGGGAGACGGGGCTGCCGTCGCGGTCCGCGACCGGTTCGTCGGGGCCGTGGCGGTCGCGGTCCGGGTCCTCGTGCTGACGTGCGACGTCGACCGCGTCGTGATCGGCGGCGGGGTGAGCGGGCTCGGTGCGCGGCTGCTCGACGCCGTGCGCGCCGAGCTGACGCGCGAGGCCGCCGCGTCGCCGTTCCTGGCGTCGCTGGGTCTGACGGACCGCGTGCACCTGGCGCCGCGGGACGTGCCGGTCGCGGCCGTGGGCGCCGCGCTCGTGGGACGAGAGGAGCACGTCTGATGGAGGTCGTCATCGCGCCCGGCGCCGAGCTCGCGCGGCTGGCCGCAGACGCCGTGGAGCGGCTGCTCGCGGAGCGGCCCGACGCGGTGCTGGGGCTCGCGACGGGCTCGAGCCCGCTCGCCGTGTACGACGAGCTCGCGCACCGGCACGCCGAGCGCGGGCTGTCGTTCGCGCGGGCGCGCGCGTTCCTGCTCGACGAGTACGTCGGCCTGCCCGCCGACCACCCCGAGCGGTACCGCAACGTCATCGACGCCGAGCTGGTCCGCCGCGTCGACCTCGACCCCGCCGCGGTGCACGCGCCCGACGGCCTGGCCGACGACCTGCCCGCGGCGTGCGCCGCGTACGAGCGGGCCATCGCGGACGCGGGGGGCGTGGACCTGCAGATCCTCGGGATCGGCACCGACGGTCACGTCGCGTTCAACGAGCCCGGGTCGTCGCTCGTCTCGCGCACCCGCATCAAGACGCTGACGCGGCAGACCCGTGAGGACAACGCCCGGTTCTTCGACGGCGACCTCGACCGCGTGCCGACGCACTGCCTCACGCAGGGGCTCGCGACGATCTCGGCCGCGCGCCACCTCGTGCTGCTCGCACAGGGCCGGCAGAAGGCCGAGGCCGTGCACCAGCTCGTCGAGGGCCCGGTCAGCGCGCTGTGGCCCGCGACCGTGCTGCAGCTGCACCCGCGCGTCACGGTGCTGGTCGACGACGCCGCGGCCGGCCGGCTGCAGCTCGCCGGCTACTACCGCGAGACGTACGCCGCCAAGCCTGCCTGGCAGTCGCTCTGACCCCGGGGCGCCACCTCGTCCCGTCTCACCCCTCCACCGGGCGCGCCTCGGCCGTGAGCGCGCCCCGGACGAGGGCGACGGCCTCGTCGGTCGACAGCCCGGCGGCGCGCGCGGCACGCGCGTAGTCGGCGGCCGCGCGCCGGGCCTGCGCCTGCGCCGGCGCGGCGTCGGACGCGACGACCGTGCCCGTGCGTCGTCGTGTCACCACGACGCCCGCCTGCTCGAGCTCGCGGAACGCGCGCGCCACGGTGCCCGGGGCGAGGCCGAGGTCGGTCGCGAGCGCGCGGATGGTCGGGAGCCGGTCGCCCGGTCGCAGCCGGCCCGCCGCGACGTGGCCGACCACCTGTGCCCGGACCTGCTCGTACACGGGGACGCCCGACGTCACGTCGACCTCGAGCTGGACGCTCACGCGGGGACCGGCAGGGCGGAGGCGCGCGTGGCGCGCACGAGGCCGGTGGCGGCCGCGGCGACGCAGGTGACCGCGACCACGGCTGCTCCCACCAGGGCGAGCACGGCGAGCGCGGCGGGCAGCGGCTCGGCCACGGACGTCCACACGTCGTCGACGCCGTACGTGCCGGTGGAGGCGCCGCGCAGCGCCAGGCCGGTGAACGCCAGGACGCCCGCGAGGGTGGCGCCGACGACGAGCTGCACGCCGGCGAGGACGCGGCCGGCGCTGGCACGGCGCAGCGCCGCGTCGTCGGCGACCGACAGGCCCGTCACCGCGGGCCGCCGGGCGACGAGGTGGAGCACACCGGCGCTGGCCAGCACGACCAGGCCCGTCGCGACGCCCAGCGGGACCCCGTACGGCGCGCCCGGGTAGGGCCCGGACGACGCGGTGAGCTGCTCGTCGAGCCGGAGCGTGACGGTGGTGCCGCCGACGTCGGCGGTGGTCCCCGTGGCGAGCAGCACCAGGAGCAGCGCGGCGCACCACGCCGCGAGCAGGACCACGAGAGGGCGCGGGCCGACGTCGAGCGCCGTGCGCCGCACGAGCGAGGCGCGCCGCAGCGTCCCCGTCGGTGCGGGCCACGTGCGCTCCCCGACGGCGCTGACCAGCAGGAACGCGAGGCCCGCGGCGGCCGGCGCGCAGCCCAGCACGAGCCCGCCGCGGTGGCTCCCGGAGGCGACGGTGGGGACGGCCGCCGCGAGCAGGGCCAGCACGGCCCAGGCGACGCCGCCGACGACGGCGGCGTGCTGCCGGGCGTCGCGGTGGGCGGCGGGCGACGTGACGACGTCGGTGGACGTGACCGTCGTCGCGCGGCGCGGTGCGAGCGCGGCGGCGAGCCCGGCGACGAGCGCGACCACCGCCGCGACGGGGATCAGGACGGAGAAGGCCACGATGCTCCGATCGGTAGATCAATGTGTCGATAGATTGACACAAAGACTGAGGGCGCGTCCAGGGGCGTCACGTCGGGGTCGGTGCGGGCCGTCGCCCGGGGACGTCGGACCCCCGACGTACGATGTCCGACATGAGCGAGCCGACCACGCCGTCCGGACCCGACGACCCGTTCGGGACCCAGGGCGGCACCTCGGTCCTCGAGCGCACGGAGACCCACGAGCAGGTCGAGCCGGGGGACCACGAGCGCTTCGCGCACTACGTGCGCAAGGAGAAGATCATGGAGTCCGCGATGTCCGGCAAGCCGGTCATCGCGCTCTGCGGCAAGGTCTGGGTCCCGGGCCGCGACCCCAACAAGTTCCCGGTCTGCCCGGTCTGCAAGGAGATCTACGACGGTCTGCGCGAGCCGCAGGACGGCGACGACCAGGGCTCCGGCGGTGGTGGGGGCGGG
>NZ_LNTD01000277.1 GCF_001462455.1 Cellulomonas sp. B6 | reverse complement strand
CGGGGTGGCGCGTGACCGTGACGCTGCCGTCGGGCGCCACCGCGACGCAGGTGTGGAACGGCCGGTCGACGGGCGGCGCACCGCTGAGCGTGACGAACGCCGACTGGAACGGCCGCGTCGCGGCCGGCGGGAGCACGACGTTCGGCTTCCAGGGCACGGGCGACGGCGCGGGCGCGACCGCCACGTGCGCCGCCGCGTGACGCGCTGACGGGCCCCGGGGCGACGGCGAGTGCACGCCCGCGCACCGCCGTCGCCCCGGACGCACGTCCGCGAACGCCGCACATCGACCGGACACGCCCCCGCAACACGGGCACGCCACGATGCGCGCATGTCACCGCAGGAGCTGGCGGACCGCGTCACCGACCGGTCCCCCCGGGGCATCGCCGCGACGATCGCGCGCCTCGTGCACGCGGGCGACCTGCTGCCCGGCGACCGGCTGCCGACCGTGCGCGAGCTGGCCGCGGCGCTCGGCGTGAGCCCGGCGACCGTCGGTGCGGCGTGGCAGACCCTCGCGACCGCGGGGCTGGTGCTGTCGCGCGGGCGCGCCGGGACGTCCGTGCTGCCGGGCCCCGCGAGCCGGCTGCCGCGCCGGTACCGCGAGCTCGCGCGGGTCCCCGCGGCGTGCCTGGACCTCGGCGGCGGCGGACCCGACGCCGCGCTGCTGCCCGACCTGCGGCCCGCGCTCGCGCGCGTCGCGGCACGCACGCGCGCCGCGCGACCGCCCGACTACCTCGACGACCCGGTGGTGCCCGAGCTCGAACGTCTGCTGCGCGCGTCGTGGCCGTTCGCCGCGCAACGGCTCACGGTCGTCGACGGCGCGGTCGACGCGCTGGGCCGCGTGCTCGAGCAGGTCGTCGGGTTCGGCGACCGGGTCGCCGTCGAGGACCCCGGCGCGCCGCCGCTGCTCGACCTGCTCGACCACCTGGGGCTCGAACCCGTCGGGGTGCCGCTCGACGCGCACGGCCCGCGCCCGGAGGCCCTGGCGCACGCGCTGCGCGTCGGTGCGCGGGCGGTGCTGCTGCAGCCCCGCGCCCACAACCCGACGGGCGTCAGCACCACGCCCGCACGGCTGCGGTCGCTGGCCGCCGTGCTGCGCCGCGCGGCCGCCCCGCCGTGGGTCGTCGAGGACGACCACGCAGGCGACGTCGCGTCGTCGCCCGCCACCAGTCTCGGGACGCTGCTGCCCGGTCGCGTCGTGCACGTGCGGTCGTACTCGGCGTCGCACGGGCCGGACCTGCGCATCGCGGCGGTCGGTGGGCCTGCGGCCGTGCTCGACGCGCTCGTCGCGCGTCGGCTGCTCGGTCCGGGGTGGACCAGCCGCCTGCTGCAGCGCGTGCTGGCCGACCTGCTGACCGACGCGCGCGCGGTCGCGGCGGTCGCGCACGCCCGCGACGTGTACCGCGCGCGGCGCGAGGGCCTCGCGACGGCGCTCGCACGGCACGGCGTGGCCGTCCCGCCGGGCGACGGTCTGCACGTGTGGCTGCGCGTGCGCGACGAGGACGCGGCCCTGGCACGGCTCGAGGCCGCCGGGGTGCGGGTCGCGCGCGGACGGGCGTTCCTCGCGGAGCCGCCGCCGCGCGGCGGGTTCGTGCGCGTGACCACGGGCGTGCTGCCGGACGCCGACGCCGAGCGCGTCGCCGTCGCGCTGGCCGCCGCGGTCCGCGCGTGAGCCACCGCGACGCACGCCACGTCCGCCCGGCTTGCCCGGCACCCGGGGGCTGCGCCTAGGGTGACGGGTCGGAACCCGGCCCCCTCTCTGGCCGGGTCGCACCGCCCTGGCCTGGGACGGTCCTCCGTGGCGCGACGTGCGCCCCACCCCCGACGTCCGCGTCCGACGACGTGCGCGGCAGCAGCCCCCGCCGGAGAGAGACCCCATGCCCCGCGCCGTCCACCGTCCGTCGTCCGTCCGCGCCCGCACGCGGCTGGTCCCGTTCGCCGCGCTGGCCGCGCTCGCGCTGGCCGGGTGCGCGTCGGGTGCGCCGGCCGCGTCCCCCTCGACCGACGGCGCGGCCGCGTCGACGGCGTCGTCGGGCGCCTACCGGCCCGTGACGGTCGACAACTGCGGCACCGAGGTCACGTTCGACGCGCCGCCGCGACGCGTCGTGACCATCAAGTCGTCCACCACCGAGATGGTGCTCGCGCTCGGCGCCGCCGACCGTCTGGTCGGCACGGCGTTCGCCGACGGCCCCGTGCCCGAGCGCTGGGCGGCCGACGTGGCCGACGTCCCCGTCCTGTCCGACAAGGTCCCGGGCCCCGAGGCGCTGCTCGGGTCGGAGCCCGACCTCGTGTACGCCGGTTGGGAGTCGAACCTCACGGCCGACGGCGCGGGCGACCGCGCGTCGCTCGCGGCGCTCGGCATCGCCACGTACGTGTCCCCCGCGGCCTGCAAGGAGCCCGGCTACCAGCCGGACCCGTTGACGTTCGACGACGTGTTCGGCGAGGTCCGCGAGGTCGGCGCGGTGCTGGGCGTGCCCGACGCGGCCGAGGCCGTGGTCGCCGAGCAGCAGGGCGTGCTCGACGCGATCGAGCCGGTCGACGGGACGACGGCCGTGTGGTGGTCGTCGGGCGGCGACACGCCGTACGTGGGCGCCGGGATCGGCGCGCCGCAGATGATCATGGCCGCCGCCGGGCTCACCAACGTGTTCGCCGACGTGCACGACGCGTGGACGTCGGTCGGCTGGGAGCAGGTCGTGGCCGCCGACCCCGACGTGATCGTGCTCGTCGACGCCGCCTGGAACACCGCGGACAGCAAGAAGGCCGCGCTCGCCGCGAACCCCGCGACGTCGCAGCTCGACGCCGTGCGCGAGCAGCGCTACGTCGTCGTGCCGTTCGCCGCGACCGAGGCCGGCGTGCGCAACGCGCAGGCCGCCGCGGACGTCGCCGAGGCCGTGCGTGCGCTCGACGCGGACTGACGCACCCGCCACGGGCGGGCGGGCGCCGCTGCGGCCGCCGCTCGCGGTGCTGCTCGCCGTCGGCACCACGGCGCTCGTGGCGACCCTGCTCGTCGCCGTGACGATCGGCCCTGCCGACCTGGGCGTGGGCGAGGTCGTGCGGTCGGTCGGCGCGCACCTGGGCCTGCGCGCACCCGACGTGCCGCGCCTGCACGACGCGATCGTGTGGGAGCTGCGCCTTCCGCGCGTGCTCACCGCCGCCGCAGTCGGCGCGGGCCTGGCCGTCGCGGGCGCCGTCATGCAGTCGCTCACGCGCAACCCGCTCGCCGACCCGTACCTGCTGGGGCTGTCGTCGGGTGCGTCGCTCGGGGCCGTCGCGGTGCTGCTGCTGGGGGTCGCGCTGCTGCTGCCCGTCGCGGCGTTCGTCGGTGCGCTCGCGGCGCTCGCGGCGACGCTCGCGCTCGCGCGCACGGGCGGCACGCTGACGCCCACGCGTGCGGTGCTCGCCGGGCTCGCGATCTCGCAGCTCGCGGCGGCGGCGACGTCGTTCGTGGTGTTCTGGACGGCGACCGGCGACTCGTACCGCGAGATCCTGTCGTGGCTCATGGGCTCGCTCGCCGGCGCGACGTGGGCGTCGGTCGCCATCGCGGGCGGTGCGCTCGTGGTGGTCGGGTCGGTCGTGCTGGCGGGAGCGGGGCGGCTCGACGCGTTCGCGTTCGGCGACACCGCCGCGGCAGCGCTGGGCGTCCACGTGGACCGCACGCGCTGGGTCACGATGACGCTGGTGGCGCTGCTCACGGGCGCGATGGTCGCTGTGTCCGGCGCGATCGGGTTCGTCGGGCTCGTGCTGCCGCACGCGGTGTCGGTCGTGACGGGCCCCGCGCACCGGCGCCTGCTGCCCGTGGCGGGCCTCGCGGGCGCGGTGCTGCTGGTGTGGGCGGACACGCTCGCGCGCACCGTGTTCGACCCGCGCGAGCTGCCCGTCGGGATCGTCACGGCGCTGCTCGGGGTGCCGGTCTTCGCGGTGCTGCTGCGGCGCGGGCGGGGGGCGTCGTGGAGCTGAGCATCGCCGGGGCGGGCGCACGGCTGGGCGGCCGGTGGGTGGTCGACGGCGTCGAGGCGACGCCCCCGCCGGGTGCGCTGACCGGGCTGCTGGGCCCCAACGGTGCGGGCAAGACGACGCTGCTGCGCCTGGTCGCGGGGCTGCTGGAGCCGCACGCGGGCGCCGTGCTCGTGAGCGACCCGGCGGCGTCGGACCCGCGGCCCGCGGTGCCCGTGCACACGCTGCCGCGCCGCGAGCGCGCGCGGCAGGTCGCGCTGCTCGAGCAGGCGTCGGACGCGGCCGTGCCGCTGAGCGTGCGCGAGGTCGTCGCGCTCGGCCGCACGCCCTACCGGTCGGTCTGGGGCACGGACCCCGACCCCGGCGCGGTGGACCGCGCGCTCGAGGCCGCGACCGCCGCGCACCTCGCGGACCGCGCGTGGGCGACCCTGTCGGGCGGTGAGCGGCAGCGCGTGCACGTCGCGCGCGCCCTCGCGCAGGAGCCCGCGCTGCTGCTGCTCGACGAGCCGACCAACCACCTCGACGTGAGCGCGCAGCTCGCGCTCCTGGGGTTCGTGCGGCGCCTGGGCGTCACGACCGTCGCGGCGCTGCACGACCTCAACCTCGCGGCCGCGTACTGCGAGCACGTGCTCGTGCTGTCGGCCGGGCGGCTGGTCGCGGCGGGGCCGCCCGGCGAGGTGCTGACGCCCGCGCTCGTGCACGACGTGTACGGCGTGGCCGCGCACGTGCTGACCCACCCGGTGACGGGCCGCCCCGTCATCGCGTACGGGCCCGCGGAGGACGGATGACGAGCGTCGCACGAGGTTCGACGGATGAGGAGCGACGCATGAGGGTCGACGCATGAAGGTCACGGTGCTCTCGGGCGGCGTCGGCGGCGCGCGGTTCACGCGCGGGCTGCTGGCGCTGCTGCGCGACCGGCTGCCGGACGGCGCGGGCGGCACGACCGCGCAGGTCACGGTCGTCGCCAACACGGGCGACGACCTGTGGCTGCACGGCGTGCGCGTGTGCCCGGACCTCGACACGCTGATGTACACGCTCGGCGGCGCGGTGCACGAGGGCCAGGGGTGGGGGCGTCGCGAGGAGTCCACGCGCACCGCGACCGACCTGGCCGCCTACGGGCTGGGCTGGGAGTGGTTCACGCTCGGGGACCTCGACCTCGCGACGCACCTGGCGCGCACGTCGCTGCTGCGCGGCGGGGAGCCGCTGTCGCGCGTGACGGCGCGGCTCGCCGAGCGCTGGCGTCCCGGCGTGCGGCTGCTGCCGATGTCGGACGACGAGGTCGAGACGCACGTCGTGACCGACGACGGCACGATCCACTTCGAGGAGTGGTGGGTGCGGCACCGCGCGGCCGTGCCGGCGCGCGGGTTCGTGCAGGTCGGCGTCGAGCACGCGACACCCGCGCCGGGCGTGCTGGAGGCGCTGACGGAGGCCGACGTCGTGCTGCTGCCGCCGTCGAACCCGGTGGTGTCGGTCGGCACGATCCTCGGCGTGCCCGGGGTTCGCGACGCGCTGCGCACGACCGCCGCGCCCGTCGTCGGCGTCAGCCCCGTGGTGGGCGGTGCGCCCGTGCGCGGCATGGCCGACGCGTGCCTCGCGGCGATCGGCGTCGCGACGCAGGCGGGCGCCGTCGCGCGGCACCTCGGCCTGCGCGCGGACGGCGGGGTCCTGGACGCGTGGCTCGTCGACGACGCCGACGCGGACGCCGTGCCGGTGCTGGTCGCCGAGGGCTGGCGCGCCGCCGCGGCGCCGACACTCATGACCGACGTGCCGACGACCGCGCGCATCGCGGAGGCCGCGCTCGCGCTGGTGGACCGCACGCCGTGACCGCGTGGTGGGCGGTGGTGCCGGTCAAGGACCCGCGGCACGGCAAGTCCCGGCTGACCGGTGCGCTCGACGACGACGCGCGCGCCGGGCTCGTGCGCGCCATGGCGACGGCGACCGTGCGGGCGCTGCTCGCCGCGGCCGACGTCGCGGGCGTGGTCGTCGTCTCCCCCGCCGCCGACCCGCTCGGCGTGCCCGACCCGCGCGTCGTGCTGCTGCCCGAGCCGCTCGCGGCCGACGGCGC
>NZ_LNTD01000276.1 GCF_001462455.1 Cellulomonas sp. B6 | reverse complement strand
GAGCCCCGCCGGGGCGGCCCCGACCTCGTCGGCCGCCCCGGCGGGGCCTCGTCGTCACGCCGACCGCTCGACAGGAAGAGCTCGCCGAGGTTCCAGCGCGCACCGACGTCGTCACGCACGGACCCCGGGTCGCGCCGGGGCCGCGAGGGCCGCCGGGACGACCTCCCTGCGGGACAGGACCGGGCCAGCACCGCACGGGACCACGCCACTCGACGGCGGGTCGACGCGTCGACACGGCCACGACGAGGGCACAGGGGATGCTCGGGCACGCAGGACGCCGGTCGCCCGGAGACGAAGAAGGCCCGGTCACCTGTGGTGACCGGGCCTTCGACCGTACCCCCGACCGGATTCGAACCGGCGCTACCGCCGTGAGAGGGCGGCGTGCTAGGCCGCTACACAACGGGGGCCTTGCTCACGTCCCGAAGGCCGTGTGCCGAGTGAGCACTCTACCCGATGTCCTCCGCGAGTCGAAACTCGCCTCGGACCGCGGAACCGCCACCAGGACGGACGCGCTCGTGCTGCACGTCCGAGTCGAAACTCGTCCGTGCGGCGCTGGGGTACCAGGACTCGAACCTAGACTAACTGAACCAGAATCAGTCGTGCTGCCAATTACACCATACCCCAAGGGCTGTGACCTGCCCCGATACGGGACGCACAGCACCGTGGTGCGCGACTCGCGGTCCCGCACCGGCCGTGAACATTACCCGAGCGAGGGCCGCGCGGTCCAACCGGCTCCGGGTGGCGAGGATCACTGACCCACCCGCCGTGCCACGCACTGCACCACGCACCCTCGCCGACGGTCACACCGACGGGATGTCCGCGACCTCGGAGACGTCGTACCAGAGCAGGTCGCGCTCCTCGAGGCGCTCGATCGCCGACTCGTCGCCCTCCACCACGGCCCGCACGTCGGGGGCCGCCTCGGGCTCGTCGACGTGCACGCTGACGACCGCCGCGAGGTCGACGTCGGAGACGAGCTGGACGGCCGACGGCACGGCGGCGTCCGCGAGGGGCCGCACCGCGGCCTCGGGCACGTCGGCCGCCACCACGACGCGCAACGGCGGCGCCTCGGGGCGTCCCGCGACACGCACGAGCGAGTCGTCCGCCGCACCCGCCTGCGCCGCGTACTCCCAGCCCTCCTCGTCCTCCTCCGGCCAGGTCGCGCGCAGCAGCGGCGTCACCGCGTGGACCACGCGGGGGGTCAGGAGCACGGGCGACCCGTGCTGCAGCTCGTCGAGGGTCACGGGCAGGTAGACGCGCACGGGTCCAGTGTGCCGCCGCCACGCCGTCAGACGACCGGGACGCGCCCCACCGGCGCGTCGACGGCCAGTCCGGCGGCCACCTCGGCCGCGAGCGCACCCAGGCTCCGGCGCGCGGGCGACCCCGGGGCGACCTCGCGCAGCGCACGACCCTCGAGCATCGCCGCGTCGACGGCCGCGCGGTCCTCGGGCACCAGGACGACGTCCTCGACCCCGGCGTACCGCGCGAGCGCCGCCGCGACGGCCTCGCCGGGGCGCGCGCCGGCGACGGTCGGGCGCACCCGGTTCACCACGACGCGGCGTGCGAGCGCGAGCCCCGCGTCGGCCGCGTCCGCGAGCGCGCGCACGAGGCGCTGGACGCCCACGGGGTCGGCGGCGCCCACCACGACGACGAGGTCGGCCTGCTCCAGGGCGGTGAGCGTGGCCGCGTTGCGCGCGGGGGCACGCGTGTCGTAGCTGAGCACCTCGTCCTGCTCGAGGCAGAAGCCCGTGTCGACGACCGTCACGTCGGCGAGCGCCCGGGCCTGGGACAGGACGAGCTCGAGCGAGCTGCCCGGCAGCTCGGGCCAGCGGTCGGCCCGCGAGATCCCCGAGAGCAGACGCAGGTCGGGCAGCACGACGGGCGCGAGGCGCGCGAGCGTCGTGAGGTCGAGCGCGCCCTGACCGGCCGCGCGGGCCGCGGCGGCCAGGCCGGGCGCCTCGTCGAGCACCCCGAGGACCTGCGCCACGACCCCGCCGTAGGTGTCGGCGTCCACCAGCAGCGTCGACCGCCCGAGCGCCGCCAGCTCGGCCGCGAGGTTCACCGCCACGAAGGTCCGTCCCGGGGCGCCCGTCGGCCCCCAGACGGCGACCGTGGCGCCGCGCCGCGTCGTGCCGACCGGTGCGGGCTCGACGACCGGCGGCGGTCCGTCCCCGAGGACCGCGAGCGCCTCGCGGACGACGTCGGGGCCGTCGTCGTCGCCGGTGACGTCGACGACGAGGTCGGCGCCGTGCGCCTCGAGCCGCTCGGCCAGCCAGGGTCGCGCCGGGTCCCCCAGCCCGACGACCCGCACGCCGCACCGGTGGAGCACGGCCACCGCCTCGCGGTCGAGGCGGTCGAGGTCGCCCGACACCACCGCGAGACCGCCGAGACCGGCCTCCGCCGCGGCCAGCAGCTCGGTGAGGTCGGCGCACCTGCGCGTCACCGACAACCGGCCGCCCGACCCCTCGACCGCCTGGACGATCGCCGACTCCGCGGCGCCCTGCACCGCGCACAGCACCCCGACGCCCACGTCAGCCCCCCGGCACGGGGACGACGCCCACCGTGCCCTCGCTCGACAGCGCGCCCAGCACGGCCGGCAGGTCGCCCTCCGGCACGAGCACGTGGACCGTCCGGGACCCTCCCCCGGCGAACGCACCGTCGGGCGAGCTGAGCTCGGCCACCGTGAGCCCCGCCGCCAGCTGCCGCGGGACGACCTGCCCGGTCCGTTCGACGTCGGCGGGCGACCACCACAGGTCGACACGTGACCCCGCGCCCAGGCCGGTGGGTGCGGCGCCCGAGAGGGGGACCGGCACGGCCCGCACCCCGAGGTCGCTCGCGGCGCCCACGGCGGCCGCCGGGACCAGCTCGCCCGCACCCACGGTGCGCAGCAGCACCGCGTCGTCCGGCAGCGGCGAGTCGGCGCGCAGGTAGCCGTCGGCGCGCTCCCCCAGGCGGACGTCCGCGACGACGAGCGCGGCCGACGTGAGCCCGCCGCCCGGCACGAGCGTGTCGCGCGCGACGTACACCGGCACGGTGCGCTGCGCGTCGGTGACCACCCAGCTGCCGAGGGCGACCGACCCCGCGATCAGTGCGACCCCGACGAGCAGGCGCGGGTCGCGCCAACCCGGCCGGCGCACGCGCGCGGCGGTGGGAGCGGGGAGGTCGAGCACGGAGGTGTCCACGGGGGCTCCTGGTCGGTCGGGCTCACGGTGCGGTCAGGATCAGGGTGCGGTCGGGCTCACGGTGCGGCGGCACCGACACGGAGGCCGGCCGCACGGCGCGTGCGGACGTGCTGGTCGCCGCCGCCGCGCACGGGTCGAGTGTGTCGCGCCACGAGGCCCGACGGCGGGCTCGTCGCCGGACCTGTGGACAACTGCCGTCGCCGAGGCGGCCGTGCGAGACTTCGAGCATGGCCCCGCGGTTCCTGACGCTCGCCGACGTGTCCGAGATCCTCAACGTCTCGGCCCCGCAGGCGTACGCCCTCGTGCGCTCGGGCGAGCTGCCCGCGATCCAGATCGGCGGACGGATGCAGTGGCGCGTCGAGGCGTCCGAGCTCGAGCGCTACATCGAGCGGATGTACGCCGAGACCCGCGCGCGCAACGCGCAGGGCGCGACCTCCGACGGGACCGTCTGACCCGGACGGCACGCGTCCGGACCGCACGGGCACGGTGAGCGGCCGGCCGCGGCCGGTACGCCGGGCGGTCACCTCGACACCACCGCGTGCAACGCGGCGAACGGGATGACGGCCGTCCTTCCCGGGGGCGAGTCGAGCGCGATCTCGACGTGGTCGGCGCCGACGCGCTCGAGGCGGCCGACGTGCTCGCCCGCGGACGTCCGCACCGTCGCGACCACGCGGTCGCGGACCAGCGCGCGCAGCACGTGACCGAGCCCGAGAGCCGACTCCAGCCGGCGCGCGGGCGGCGCGACCCGGGCACCCAGCCCGTCGACGACCTGGATCGCGGCCACCGGGACCACCGCCCGCCGCGCGCCTCCGACGTCCAGCAGCAGCCACTCGGCCGCGGCGTCCACGAGCAGACCCTCCACCGCCGCGCCGGGCCCGGTCACCACGCGCACGCGCGCGCCGACGGTGGCGCGCAGCCGGTCGACGAGGCCGACGCGTGAGCGCTCGGCGCGCGTGAGCTCGGCGACGTCCCACCGGGCGTCGGCCGCGCGACCGGCCGCGAGCTGCGCCTCGAGGTCGGCGAAGAGCTGCTCCCAGCGCCCGGGGAGCGGGCGCGGGGCCCGTGCGTCGCTCGTCACGGAGCGCGACCCTACTGGACATATCACCCACCGTGGGCTACACCTATGTGCATCACGTTTCATCAAACGACATCAAACTGCATCATCAGGGAGCAACGACGTGGATGACGCGACGAGACCCACCCGATCGGGCGCCCGCCGTCCGGCGGTCACCACGACCGCCCTTCTGCTGCTGGGCGTGGGCGCACTGCTGGCCGCGCTGGCGCTCGGCTGGTGGTCCGTCGACCATGTGAGGACGACGCGCCTGTGGCGCGTGGAGTCCGTCGTCGCACCCGCGCTGGTCGGCCTGGGCACGTGCGCGACCGCCTGGCTCGGCCTGTCCTCGCTCGTCGCCGCGACCTGCGGGCTGGCACGGGTGGCCGGGGGCCCCTGGCACGGCGGCGAGCGCGCGGTGCAGCGCTGGGCCCCCGGCGTCGTGCGGCGCGCGCTGACGGTCGCCGTCGCGGCCGGTGTGGGTCTCGGCACGGCCGTGGGGGCCCAGGCGACGCCCGTGACCGTCGAGCCCGTCGCGGTGGTCGACCTCGGCTGGGCCCCGACGACGTCGGCACGAGCCACCGACTCCGCCGACGTCGCCGAGGACCCCGATGCGGCCGGTCCCGCGCAGCACGACGCCGCACACGTGCCGGACGCGGCACCGGCACCTGCCGCGGCACCGGCCACCTCACCAGCACCAGCCGCACCGGCCTCGTCGACACCCCCTGCCGCACCGACCGCCACGAGTGCGCCTGCCGCCGATGCGCAGCCCGCCGACGCGCAGTCCGCCGACGCACCGCCGGCCGGCGCCCGCGTGCTCGGTGCCACGACCGCCGGGCCGACCGGTCCCCCGTCCCCGGCGTCGCTCCCGCAGCCGGCGTCGGCCCCACCCGCGGGCGCACCGGCGCCCGCGACCGCGCCGCCGGCGTCGCCCACGAGCACCGCTACGGGCGCGACCGTGGTCGTCGAGGCCGGGGACACCCTCTGGGGCATCGCCGCGCGTCACCTCGGTCCCGACGCGACGGACGCGCAGATCGCCGACGCGTGGCCCCGCTGGTACGAGGCCAACGCGTCGGTCATCGGCGCCGACCCCGACGTCGTGCAGCCCGGGCAGCTCCTGCAGGTCCCCGCGACGCTCACGGACGGTGCGCGATGACGACGCTCCCCCGCGACGACCTGTCGACGCCGCTCGAGGAGGCCCTCACCGTGCTCGACGCCGCACGTCGGCAGCCCGGCGCGCGAACCGCGCCGACGACACGTGCCGCCACGGCTGCGCGACCCGCGCCCGCCCGACCCGGCCGCGTCGAGACGACCCGGCCACGGCTGCGTCTCGTGCCCGCGTTCGACCCCGCCCCGGTCGCTCCGACTCAGCCGGCGAGCGTCCCACCGCTGCTCGGCGAGCGGGCGCGCCTGCTGTCGGTCGTCGACCGGTCGCTCGTCACCGACGACGACGACCGGGGCGACGCCCCCACCACGGACCCGCGCGGGTTCGCGCACGGCGTCGGCATCGCCTGCGTCGAGGCGGCACTGGGTCGACGGCCCGCGGCCCAGCTCGCGCGCTGGGTCGCCCCCGGCGTGCTCGACTCGCTGCAGCGCCGCGCCGAGCTCGTGCGCCGTGCGGGCGTGCTCACCCACGCTCGCCGGCCGACGGCCCGCCGCGTGCGCGTCTGCCCCGTCGACACGCACGCCGCCGAGGCGTGCCTCGTGGTCGACGACGGCGTGCGCGTGCGGGCCGTCGCGCTCCGGATCGAGGCGCACCGCGGGTCGTGGCGCGTCACCACGCTCGACATCGGGTGAGCACGAGGGCGGCCGGAGACGACGACACCCCGCCCCGGACGAGGTCCGCGACGGGGTGTCGTCGTGAGTGGGCTCAGCGCTTGCGCTGGTCCTTGGCCTTCTTGCGCCGGTCGGCGCGGTTGCCGTCGCCGGACGACCCGGCGCGCGGCGCCGCACCGTCCTCCGCCGAGGTGACGACGCCGCCGTCACCGTCGGAGGACGGCGCCGTGTACTGCAGCGGCGTCTTCTCGGCGGGGCCGTCGAGGCCCTTGGCGACAAGCCGGCCCTCCGTGGTCTCGCCCGAGCGGGCCGCGGCTGCCGCCGCACCGGCCGAACCCGCCGCGAGCGCGGCCGAGTCGGCGCTGATCACCGGCGCACCGTTGCCGGCCGCGTCGGCCGTGGCCGCGTCGCCGGTCGGCTGGACCTGCACCTCGAGGTTGTACAGGAACTGGACCGACTCCTCCTTGATGGCGTCGGTCATCGCGTTGAAGAGCTGGAAGCCCTCGCGCTGGTACTCCACGAGCGGGTCGCGCTGCGCCATGGCGCGCAGCCCGATGCCCTCCTTGAGGTAGTCCATCTCGTAGAGGTGCTCGCGCCACTTGCGGTCGAGCACCGACAGGACGACGCGCCGCTCCAGCTGACGCATGTTGGCCTCGCCGAGCTGCGCCTCACGCTCCGCGTAGGCGTGCTCGGCGTCCGAGAGCACCTCGCGCGTGATGAGCTCGGTCGACAGCCGCGTCGCGCCGCCCGCCTGCTCCACGACCTCCTCGGGCGTGATCGTGATCGGGAACACGCCGCGCAGGGTCGTCCAGAGCGCCTCGAGGTCCCAGTCCTCGGGGCGGCCCTCGGCGGTCGCGATCGCGACGTAGTCCGTCAGCACGTCGGTCCGGAAGTGCGCGACCTGGTCCTGCAGGTCCTCGCCCTCCAGGACCCGCCGACGCTGGTCGTAGATGACCTCGCGCTGACGGGACATCACGTCGTCGTACTTGAGGACGTTCTTGCGGATCTCGAAGTTGCGGGCCTCGACCTGCGACTGCGCGGACTGGATGCCGCGCGTGACGATCTTCGACTCCAGCGGCATGTCCTCGGGGAACCCGGCGCGCGTCATCATCGACTCGGCCAGCCCCGAGTTGAACAGGCGCATGAGGTCGTCCTGCATCGACAGGTAGAACCGCGACTCGCCCGGGTCGCCCTGACGCCCCGAGCGACCACGCAGCTGGTTGTCGATGCGGCGGGACTCGTGACGCTCCGTGCCCAGCACGTACAGGCCGCCGAGCTCGGTGACCTCCTCGTGCTCGGCCGCGACGGCCGCCTTGGCCTTCTCCAGGACCTCGGGCCACACGGCCTCGTACTCCTCGGCGTTCTCGGCCGGGTCGAGCCCGCGCGACGCCATCTCGGCGATCGCGGTGAACTCGGCGTTGCCGCCGAGCATGATGTCGGTACCACGGCCGGCCATGTTCGTCGCGACGGTGACCGCGCCCTTGCGTCCGGCCTGGGCCACGATCGCGGCCTCGCGCGCGTGCTGCTTGGCGTTGAGGACCTCGTGCGGCACGCCCTGCTTCTTCAGCTTGGCGGACAGCAGCTCGGACTTCTCGACGCTCGTCGTGCCGACCAGGACCGGCTGCCCCTTGGCGTGGCGCTCGACGATGTCCACGACGACCGCGTCGAACTTGCCGTCCTCGCTCTTGTAGACGAGGTCCTTCTGGTCGATGCGGACCATGTCCCGGTTGGTCGGGATGGGCACGACGCCGAGCTTGTAGGTGCCCTGGAACTCGGCCGCCTCGGTCTCGGCCGTACCGGTCATGCCGCCGAGCTTGGTGTAGAGGCGGAAGTAGTTCTGCAGCGTGATCGTGGCGAGCGTCTGGTTCTCGGCCTTGATGGCCACGCCCTCCTTCGCCTCGATCGCCTGGTGCATGCCCTCGTTGTAGCGGCGACCGGCCAGGATGCGGCCCGTGTGCTCGTCGACGATGAGGACCTCGCCGTTCATCACGACGTAGTCCTTGTCGCGGCGGAACAGCTCCTTGGCCTTGATGGCGTTGTTGAGGAACCCGATGAGCGGCGTGTTCAGCGACTCGTACAGGTTGTCGATGCCGAGGTAGTCCTCGACCCGGGCGATGCCGGGCTCGAGCACGCCGACCGTGCGCTTCTTCTCGTCGACCTCGTAGTCGCGGTCGACCTCGAGGCGGCGCACGACCTTGGCGAACTCGCCGTACCAGCGGTTCGCGTCGCCCGACGCGGGGCCCGAGATGATCAGCGGCGTGCGCGCCTCGTCGATGAGGATCGAGTCGACCTCGTCGACGATCGCGAAGTGGTGCCCGCGCTGCACGAGGTCCTCGACGCTCCACGCCATGTTGTCGCGCAGGTAGTCGAAGCCGAACTCGTTGTTCGTGCCGTACGTGATGTCGGCCGCGTACTGCTCGCGCCGCTGCGCGGGCGTGAGGTTCGACAGGATCGTGCCGGTCGTCAGGCCGAGGAACCGGTAGACGCGCCCCATGAGCTCGGCCTGGTAGCCCGCCAGGTAGTCGTTGACCGTGACGACGTGCACGCCCTTGCCGCTGAGCGCGTTGAGGTACGCGGGCGCCGTGGCGACGAGGGTCTTGCCCTCACCGGTCTTCATCTCGGCGATGTTGCCGAGGTGCAGCGCGGCGCCACCCATGAGCTGGACGTCGAAGTGCCGCTGCCCGAGCGTGCGACGCGACGCCTCGCGCACCGCGGCGAACGCCTCGGGCAGCAGGTCGTCGATCTTCTCGCCCTCGGCCAGTCGCGCGCGGAACCGGTCGGTCTCCTCGCGCAGCTCGGCGTCGGACAGCGACAGGAAGCTGTCCTCCAGCGCGTTGACCTGGGCGGCGATGCCGGACAGCTTCTTGAGGATCCGCCCCTCGCCCAGCCGGAGGACCTTCTCGAGGATCGCCGTCACGCAACTCTCCCGACGTCGTTGGCGCCCCGTCCGCTCACTGCGTCAGGGCGGCGCATGTCACCCGACCGCTCGGCCGGGGCCCGACCATCGTAGGCGAGCGACGCCCCCGGCGTGAGCGCCCCTCAGGGCGTGGCCGGGCGCAGCGCCCTCGCCAGGGGCACGACGAGGTCGCCCCCGGCGTCCGGCCCGGTGCGCACGTCCTCGAGGCCGAGCCAGCGGGCGACCTGCCAGAGCTCGGCGGCGAGCTCGTGCGCGACCTCGACGACCGACGGACCGCCCGCGTCGGTGCCGCTCGCCTCCCCCGGCGTCCGGTGCGCCGCGTGGACGCGCAGCACGCCGTCGCGGCGGTCGGCCTTGAGGTCGACGAGCGCCACGAGCCGGTCGGCGAGCAGGAACGGCAGCACGTAGTACCCCCACACGCGCGCGTGCGCAGGCACGTAGATCTCGATGCGGTACCGCAGACCGAACAGGGACTCGGTGCGCGTGCGCTCCCAGACGAGAGGGTCGAACGGGCTCAGCAGCGTGCGCCCCTCGGCCCGTCGAGGCACCGTCGCGTCCCGGTGACGGTACAGCGGTCCGCGCCAGCCGGGCACCTCGACGGGGACGAGCACGCCCTCGTCGACCAGCTCGTCGACGACCCCACGCGTCGGGGCCAGCGCGGTGCGCCAGTGGTCCGCGAGGCAGCGCACGCTCGCGACGCCGTGCGCGCGTGCCGCCTGCTCGACCAGACGCCGCCGCGCGGTGGGCTCGTCCGCCGCCGGCGCGGCGAGGACGTCGGGCGGCAGCACGCGGTCGGGACGGTCGTAGCGTCGCTCGAACTGCGCGGTGCGCCCCGCGCTGGTCAGCTCGCCGACGAGGAACAGGTGCTCGAGGGCCCGCTTCGCGTCGGTCCACGCCCAGCCCCACGCCTCCGCGCGGCGCCCGTCGCCGCCCAGCACGTCCTGCACCTCGCGCGCCGTCAGCGGGCCGCGCTCGTCGATCACCGCGCGCACGCGGGCGACCTCGGGCGCGTCGCCGATCGGGACGCCGTGCAGCGCGTCGCCGCGCCGCTCGACGCGCGCGCGGCTCGCAGCGCGTCGGAACGCGAGGTCCCGGAACGTGGCGGGCGGCACGAACGACGCCTCGTGCGCCCACGTCTCGACGAGCCGCCGCGGCGCGCGTGACGTCGCCCGGTCGAGGGCCGCCGTGTCCCACGGCCCGACCCGCGCGTACACCGGCATGAGGTGCGCCCGCGCGAGCACGTTCACGGAGTCGATCTGGAGCAGGCCCAGCCGATCGACGACCTGCTGGAGCGCGCGCGTCCCGGGCACCACGGGACGCTCCGGTCGGCGGCGGTGCAGACCGGAGGCGCGCAGCACGGCCCGCCGGGCCTGCGCGCGCGTCAGCTGCTCGGGCGGCGGCACGCGGGTCATGCGCCGATCCTGCCGGTCACCACCGACACGGGACCGGGCGCACGTGCGGGGACGGTCGTCGACCGTCCCCGCACGTCACGCGACGCGGCTCGTGCGTCAGCCCGCGGCGGCCCGCGTCGTGGCGACCGGCACGTCGAGCTTGATCACGCCGTAGCTCCAGCCGCGGCGACGGTAGGCCACCGACGGCTGCGCGGTCTCGGCGTCGACGAACAGGAAGAAGTCGTGCCCGACGAGCTCCATCTCGTACAGCGCGTCGTCGACGGTCATCGGCTGGGCCTGGTGGACCTTCTCGCGGATCAGCACGGGCGAGTCGCCGAGCGGCGTCTCGACGACGCCGTCCGGCCCGGGCTCGGGCGCCGCGTCGGTGTCCTCCTGCGGCGGGCTCGGCGGACGCACGTCCACGGGCGTCAGCGGAGTGTGGTTGCGGTGGTCCTTGCGCCGGTCGCGCGCGCGCCGCAGCCGCTCGAGCAGGCGACCCATCGCGATGTCGAGCGCCGCGTACGCGTCGTCCGCGCACGCCTCGGCCCGGATGACGGGCCCCTTGTCGATCACCGTGAGCTCGACCTTCTCGCTGCTGCCCGACTGCTTGTGGCTCGCCTCGTGCGAGACGAGCACGTCGACGCGCTGCGCGCGGGGGGCCAGCTGCTCGATCTTGGCGAGCTTGTTCGCGAGGTGCTCGCGGTACCGCGTCGTCACCTCGGTGTGCCGGCCTGCAACCACGATCTCCATGTGGGCCTCCTGAGAGGTCGGGGGCGGGCGCGCCCGCCCGGACGAGTACGTCTGCGGCCCCACGACGGGGGCACGGGCGGCATCACCTCCTCCGCGCGCACGCACCGCCGCTCGACTGCTGCGACGGGCGCCTCGCGGCGTCGTTCCCAGGCCACCACGCTATCCCGACGGGCCGTCGTCGTGCACGTGCGACGCGGCCGGCGCGGCGCTCGCGCCGACCGTGCCCCGGGAAGGCGGCGGGGTCGCGGCCAGGGCGTACGCGCCGACGACCCGGGCCCCGGCCGCGACGAGCGCCGCACGGCACGCCGCGAGGGTCGCCCCGGTGGTCAGGACGTCGTCGACGAGCACGACGTCCCTGCCCGGCACGCCCGACGGCCGCCGCACCCGGACGCGCCCGGCGAGCGCCGCCCCCCGGGCGCGCGCGCCCAGCCCCGCGAGGTCGGGACCGGCCGTGCGCGCGAGGACCGAGGCGCGCCGCGCGTCGACGCCCACGTCGCGCAGCCCGGCCGCGACGGCCGCCGCGAGCACGTCGACCGGCGCCCGTCCGCGGCGTCGCCGCGCCGCCGGCGAGGACGGCACCGCCACGACCAGGACGGCGGTCGCCACCACCGGCACGCGGCGGGCCGTGCGCCGCAGCGCCGCGGCGAAGGGCCGGTCGAGGTCGGCGCGACCGCCGTCCTTCCACGCCGTGACCGCGTGACGCACCGGGCCGGCGAACGACGCCGGCGCGAGCACAGGCAGCAGCGTGCGCCCCTCGAGGAGGTCGAGGCGCGCGGCGTGGTGGTCGCACCGCCGCGGCGGGCCGAGAAGGTGCGCGGCGCACGGGGCGCACCACGGCACGTCGGGGAGCCCGCACCCCGCGCACGCGACCGGCAGCACGAGCCGCACGAGGTCGACCGCGGCCGCGAGCCCGAGCCGGGCGAGCCCGCCCCGGCGCCCCGGCAGGGCAGGTCGCGACCCGGCGTCCCGGGGCGCGCCGCGGGGCAGGGGCGCGGCGGGAAGGTCCATGCCCCGAGGGTCGCGTCAGGCGGGACGACCCGCACGCACGCACGACGCCTCCTCGGGACGACCCGCTCGGCACACCGGACGGTGGGTGGCTGGGCGCGCCTCCGGGCCCGTCGAGGGGGCCCGTCGAGGGGGCCGTCACCCGGGGAAGGCCAGCCCCGTCACGTCGAGCTCCCCGGTGACCTTCGGCACCGCCACCCACGTGCCGCCCTGGTGCCGCAGCAGCTCACCGTCCGCCGTCACGACGTAGAGCGTGCGCTCCCCACGGTCGGCCGCGAGCGCGACCGCGTCGGCCACCGCCGGCAGCGCCGTGCTGCGGCCCGCGACGGTCACGAGGTACGGCGCGGCACCCGCGTCGCCGTCCGAGAGCACCGCGAGCGTCACGTCGTCGACCCACACGACCGGCCCGGTCGGGGTCAGCGGTGCGCCGACCCGCAGCGCGGGACCGAGCGCGACGGGTGCGCCGTCGTCGTCGCGCACGACGCCGGCGACGTCGAGCGTCGTGCCGTCCGTGCCGTCCGACACGATCGCGACCCGGGACGCGTCGCGCGACACGCGCACAGCACGCACGGTGCGCCCGAGCAGCCACTCGGCGGCCACCTCCGTGACCGTCCCGTCGAGGCGCACCGCGTCGAGCCGTCCGGGCGTCGAGGCGCGCGCCGTCCACACCCGCCCGAACCGGTCGACCGACGGCGCCGCGAGCCCCGCACCCGTGAGGAGCGTGCGCTGCTCGGCGCCCCCGGTCGGCACGGTGACGAGCGTCGAGGCGTCCGCGAGCGCGACGCGCACCGAGCCGTCGCCCGAGCGGGCGATCGCCTGCGGCGCGGTCCCGAGCACCGGCCCGACCCCCTCGACGGGAGCCGGGGCGCCGTCGACGAGCACGAGCGTGCGGCCGTCCACGAGCATCTCCAGCTCACCGGGGTCGGGGGTCGCGAGCTCCGCGGCGCGCCCCTCGAGCGGCGCCCCCGAGGCACCGGCCTGGACGTGCACGGTCGTGATCCCGAGCGCACGCAGCGACGCCTCGAGCTGGGCCAGGAGCAGCCCGCGGTCGGCGTCCTGCACGGCCTGCGCGGGTTCCAGCGTGAGCTCGGCGACACCGCCCTGCTCGAGGGTCACGGCCTCGGGCTTGAGCTCGGTCCCGGCGGGCACCGCGGTCGTCACGGCGTCCCGCAGCCACGGCGACGGGCCCGCCAGCAGCGCGCGCACCACGGCCGTCGGCACGTTGCGGTCGCGGAACCACCGCACCTCGGGCACGAGCATGCGCTCGTCGGGCGACAGGAAGTAGAGCGACGTCGCGCGGAACTGCTGCTCGAACCGGCGCGCGCTCACCACGACGCCGTCCGGCGCGTGCGCGATGCGCCAGTCCCCGCGGGCGTCCTGCACGAGCTCGTAGCGCAGCGTCTCGCGCGCGTCGGCGGGGGCCTCGGCGTAGCGGCCGTCGGCGTCCAGCCGGGCGGACACGTCGACCGACACCGTGACCTGCGCCTCGCCGGTCTGCTCGACCTTGGTCCGCGCGGCGACGACCGTGGCCGCCCCCGGGTCCCACTCGGTGCGCTCGTCGGCCGCGAGGAACTGCCGCGTCACCCCGAAGTCCCCCGTGACCTCGGCGTCGCTCGCGAGCAGGAACCCCTCGACGATCGCGACCGGGTCGGCGTCCGCCTGCGGACCCTGGGCGAGCACCACCACGCCCGCCTGCTCGCTGACGACGCCGTCCCCCTCGGTCACGGGACCGGACGTCGGGATCGCGGCGCAGCCGACGAGTACGCCGACGACCAGGACGGCGGACGGCACCGCGCCGCGCGGCCGGGTCACGGGTGCCTCCGCACGGGCGGGGCGTGGTCGAGCCGCACGTCCGTGCGGGCCGGGTCGGACGCGTTGCTCACGATCGCGATCTCTCCCGTCATGGGGGGCAGCTCGGGCAGCGCCGCCGGGTCGGTGCTGCGCAGCGGTGCGACGTCCGGGACGGCCGGTGCGTCCGGTCCGGGCACGAGCGGCAGCGGCGAGCCCGACAGCCGGATGCCGGCACGGCGCGGCAGCGTCAGCCGGAACACGGCGCCCCGGCCGGGGCGGCCCCACGCCTCGAGCGTGCCGCCGTGCAGGTGCGCGTCCTCCAGCGAGATCGCCAGCCCCAGGCCCGTGCCGCCCGTGGTGCGGGCGCGCGCCGGGTCGGCCCGCCAGAAGCGGTCGAACACGTGCAGCGCCTCGTCGGCCGTCATGCCGACGCCGTGGTCGCGCACGGTCACGGCGACGGCCGTCGCGTCCACGCCCACGCGGACCTCGACCGTCGACCCGTCGGCGTGCTCCACGCCGTTGACCAGCAGGTTGCGCAGCACACGCTCGACGCGGCGCGGGTCGACGTCGGCGTCGGCGCGCTCGTCGGGGAGCTCGACCTGCAGCCACGAGCCGCGCCGGGCCGCCAGCGGGATCACGTTGTCGACGGCCTGCAGCACGATGTCTCGCACGTCGCGGCCCTCGGCGTCGAGGACCGCCGCGCCGGCGTCGAACCGGCTGATCTCCAGGAGGTCGGCCAGCAGGTCCTCGAAGCGGTCCAGCTGCGTGGCCAGCAGCTCCGCCGACCGTTTGACGGCGGGCTCGAACTCGTCGCGCGCGCCGTGGATCACCTCACCGGCCATGCGGATCGTCGTGAGCGGCGTGCGCAGCTCGTGCGAGACGTCGGAGACGAAGCGACGCTGCAGCGTCGACAGCTCCTCCATGCGGTGGATCTGGTCCTGCAGGCTCACCGCCATCTCGTTGAACGACCGCGCGAGCGTCGCCATCTCGTCCTGCCCGTGCACGGCCATGCGCTCCGACAGGTGCCCGTCGGCGAGTCGCTCGGCGACGTGCGCGGCGCGACGCACGGGGTGCACGGTGCGACGCGTCACGAGCCACGTCATGCCCCCGAGCAGCGCGACGAGCGCGACGGCCGCGAACCCGAGCGTGCGCAGCAGGAAGTCGAGACGGTCCTGCTCGGCCTGCAACGAGTACAGGAAGAACATCTGGTACGTGCCGGCGGTCGGCACCTCCACGTCCTGCCCCACGACGATGCCGGGCTCGACCCCGTCCGGCCCGGGGATCGCGACCGACTGCCACTGCTGTCCGCCGCCCGCGGTCGCCTGCTTGAGCTCGCGGGTCACGAGCTCGACGAGCGTGAGGTCGCTCGCGGTCGCCCCGACGCCGAACCCGGCCTGCCCCGGGGCGCGCAGCAGGAAGACGTCACGCTCGCCCGACCCGCCCGTCCGCTGCGCGTTCGTCACGTCCTCGAGCAGCAGCGCGACGTCGGCCGGCGTGCTCGCGGTGGACGCCGACAGCGAGTCCTGCGCCTGCTGCGTGCTGCGTGCGCTCTCGGCCAGCACCTGGTCGCGCCGTGCCTCGAACAGGCCCGCGCTCATGCGGTCGCCGACGTACACGCCCAGGAGAGCGAGCGCGACGAGGCCGAGGCCGAGGGTCGACACGATCACGCGCAGCTGCAGCGACGAGCGCCAGCGCAGCGTCAGCGCGCGCAGCCGGCGCGCGACCCGGGCACGCCCGAGCCGACGCCACGCCCCCCGGCGCGGCGCGAGCGCGGGTCCGGGCGGCGCGCTCACGTCCCGCCGACGCCCGCCTTGTAGCCGACGCCGCGCACGGTCACGACGATCTCGGGCCGCTCGGGGTCGGTCTCGATCTTGGAGCGCAGACGCTGCACGTGGACGTTGACCAGGCGGGTGTCCGCCGCGTGCCGGTAGCCCCAGACCTTCTCGAGGAGGACCTCGCGCGTGAAGACCTGCCACGGCTTGCGCGCGAGCGCCACGAGCAGGTCGAACTCGAGCGGCGTGAGCGCGATCGGCCGCCCGGCACGCTCGACACGGTGACCCGGGACGTCGATCGACAGGTCGCCGATCGCCAGGTGCTCGGGCGCCGGCTCGTCGCTGCGCCGCAGCCGGGCACGCACGCGCGCGACGAGCTCCTTGGGCTTGAACGGCTTGGAGATGTAGTCGTCGGCACCGGACTCGAGGCCCAGCACGACGTCGACCGTGTCGCTCTTCGCGGTCAGCATGACGATCGGCACGCCCGACTCGGCGCGGATGAGCCGGCAGACCTCGTTGCCGTCCTTGCCGGGCAGCATGAGGTCGAGCAGCACGAGGTCGGGCTGCGACTGCCGGAAGATGCCGAGCGCCTCGTCACCGTCCTCGCAGAAGACGGGGTCGAACCCCTCGGAGCGCAGCACGATCCCGATCATCTCGGCCAGAGCGGTGTCGTCGTCGACCACCAGGACGCGTCCCTTCATGGTGACGATCCTCTCATCGACGGGGCCCGCCCCGTGGCGACCCGCGGCGCGCACCCGGGTGACGTCCGCGCGGGCCCCGGGACGCCTCGGGACGACCCCGTCCCGGGGCGGGCGCCGCGTGGCACGATGGGGTCCGACCAGCAGCGGCGCACCGGCCGCGCGGTCGCCCACGCACACGAGGAGCCCGGACGCATGACCTCCCCGCAGGACGACGCGCCGCCGCCGGCGCCCTGGGCGAGCCCCTCGGGGGCCCCCGTGCCCGGTCCCGCGTACCCCGCTCC
>NZ_LNTD01000275.1 GCF_001462455.1 Cellulomonas sp. B6 | reverse complement strand
CCTTCAGCGCCGATGGTACTGCACTCGCCAGGGTGTGGGAGAGTAGGACGCCGCCGGACAATCATTCAACGAAAGGCCCACCCCTCACGGGGTGGGCCTTTCGTCGTTCACGAGGTTTCCTCGTTCACCAGGTACGACGTCCGGTTGACGAGCCACCGGACTCGGCGTGCGGAGGACCGAAACCCTCCCCGGCCCGTTCCCGCCGCATGGCTGGGTCGAGTCCGGTCGCGGCGGGGGCGCAGCCGTCAGGTGGGATCGCCACGGGGGCCGAGTCCCGACGGTCGTGGCAGACGACACGGCGCCGCCGGCCTGTCGGCCGACGGCGCCGTGTCGCGCATGAAAGCGGTGTGTCAGTCGTCCGCGGTGGCGTCGTCGTCCGCGACGAGCACGATGGCGCCCAGCGGGGGCACGCGCACCTCGGCGGACCACGCCCGGGCGTAGTGCGTCACCGGCTCCGCCTGGACCGCGCCGAGGTTGCCGACCCCCGAGCCCCCGTAGATCTCGGAGTCCGTGTTGAAGGCCTCGCGCCAGCGTCCTCCCTGGGGCAGCGGCACGCGCCAGCCCTCGTGCGGGACGCCGGCGAAGTTGACGACGACGACCGCAGGGGGAGTGTCGACGCCCTTGCGGACGTAGGCGAGCAGGTTCAGGTCGGCCTCGTCGGAGGCGAGCCACTCGAAGCCGTCGGGCGTCTCGTCGAGCTGCCACAGCGCCGGCGTCGCCCGGTACAGGGCGTTGAGGTCGCTCAGGCAGCGCTGCACGCCGCGGTGCGACGGGTCGTCCAGGGCGAACCAGTCGAGCGAGCGCGCCTCGGCCCACTCGCCCTGCTGCGCGAACTCCTGCCCCATGAACAGCAGCTGCTTGCCGGGATGCGTCCACTGGTAGGCCAGCAGCGCGCGGACGCCCGCGAGCTTCTGCCAGTGGTCGCCCGGCATGCGGCCGTAGAGCGACCCCTTACCGTGCACCACCTCGTCGTGGCTGATCGGGAGCACGAAGTGCTCCGAGTACGCGTACACCATCGAGAACGTGACCTCGTGGTGGTGGTACCGGCGGTTGATCGGCGACTCCTGCAGGTAGCGCAGGGTGTCGTTCATCCAGCCCATGTTCCACTTCAGCCCGAATCCCAGGCCGTTCGCGCTCGTCGGTGCCGTGACCCCCGGCCACGCGGTCGACTCCTCGGCGATCATCATGATCCCCGGCGCACGTCGGTAGGCCGTCGCGTTCGCCTCCTGGAGGAACGAGATCGCCTCGAGGTTCTCCCGCCCGCCGTACACGTTCGGCCGCCACTGGCCGGGCTGGCGCGAGTAGTCCAGGTACAGCATCGAGGCGACCGCGTCGACGCGCAGCGCGTCGACGTGGAACTCCTCGAGCCAGTACGTGGCGTTCGCGACGAGGAAGTTGCGGACCTCCGAGCGCCCGAAGTTGAAGACGTACGTCCCCCAGTCCGGCTGCTCACCGAGCAGCGGGTCGGGGTGCTCGTAGAGCGCGGTGCCGTCGAACTGTGCCAGCGCCCACTCGTCCTTCGGGAAGTGGGCGGGCACCCAGTCGAGGATCACGCCGATCCCGGCGCGGTGGAGGCAGTCGACCAGGTAGCGGAAGTCGTCCGGGTGTCCGAAGCGCGACGTCGGCGCGTAGTACGACGACACCTGGTAGCCCCACGACCCGCCGAACGGGTGCTCGGCGACCGGCAGCAGCTCGACGTGCGTGAAGCCCGTCTCCAGGACGTACTCGGTCAGCTGGTGGGCGAGGTCGCGGTACGACAGGCCCTGACGCCACGACCCCAGGTGCACCTCGTACACGCTCAGCGGACCCGTGTGCGGGTCGCGCGCGGCGCGAGCGGCCATCCACTCGTCGTCCGACCAGCGGTGGCTCGACTCGACCACGACCGAGGCCGTCGCCGGCGGCACCTCGGTGCCCTTGGCGAGGGGATCGGCCTTCTGCCGCCACGACCCGTCCGCACCGAGGATCTCGTACTTGTAGCGTGCGCCGGCGTCGACGCCCGGCACGAACAGCTCCCAGATGCCGCTGTCGCCCAGCGACCGCATCGCGTGCGTCGCACCCTGCCAGTGGTTGAAGTCGCCGACCACACGCACGGCTCGGGCGTTGGGCGCCCACACCGCGAACGACGTCCCGCGGACCTCGCCGAGCTGGCCCGGGTACGTGCGGACGTTCGCGCCGAGAACCTGCCAGAGCTGTTCGTGGCGCCCCTCGCGCACGAGGTGGCGGTCGAGCTCCTGCACGGTGGGCAGGAACCGGTAGGGGTCGTCGACCGTCGTCGTCTGGCCCCCGTAGGTCACCTCGAGCCGGTAGTCCGGCACCGTGGTGCCGGTCAGCAGCGCGACCCACACCCCGTCGGACTCGTGCTGCGCGTCGACGCGCCCGGAGGCGGTCGCGACGACCACGCGCTCGGCGAGCGGCCGCAGCGTGCGCACGGTGACGGCGCCGTCGCCGACGTGCGGCCCGAGGACGGCGTGGGGGTCGTAGGAGGTCCCGGACGCGACCGCGCGGAGCGTGTCGTCGTCGACGGGCACGGGGGACGGTGCGGCCGCTGTCATGTGCCTACCCAACCACCCCGGGGGCGTCGGCGCAGGTGGTCGCCGCGGTCCGTCGCGGACCGCGCGCGGCCCCGGCCCTCAGCGGGTGCGGCGGGCCGTGCTGCCCCGTGCGACGAGCCGCGGCAGGGGCGCCGAGGAGGTCGTCGGACGGCCCGACGCCAGGAGGTTGAGCACCGAGTCCGCGACCTGGACCCCCATCGCGTGCACGTCCAGGCTCATCGCCGTCAGCGGCGGGTGCGACAGGCGGCACAGCGCGGAGTCGTCCCACGCGAGGAGCGACACGTCGCGCGGCACCGCCAGGCCCAGCTCGTGCGCGACGCCCAGCCCGGCGACCGCCATGACGTCGTTGTCGAACACGAGCGCCGACGGCGGGTCGTTGCGCCCCAGGAGCGTGCGGGCCGCGCGCGTGCCCGACGCCTCGCCGTAGTCGCCCTCCACCACCACGCCGCGTGCGCCGCGCGCGTGGCACTCGGACAGGAAGGCGTCGGTCCGCGAGCGGGTGTGCGCCAGCGTCGCGGGGCCCGACACGCGGCCGATGACGACGTGGCCGAGGTCGACCAGGTACCCGACGGCGTCGCGCATGGCCTGGGCGTTGTCCATCCACACGTGCGCGACGCCGTCGATCGTGCGCCCGGGCCCGCCGACCACGACCGTCGGGATGCCGAGCGTGCGCAGGACGTCGAGGCGCGGGTCGTCGACGACGAGGTTTACCAGCACGACCGCGTCGACGAGCCCGCCCTGACCCCAGCGCCGGTAGGCCGCGATCTCGGCGTCGTGGTCCGGGACGACGTGCAGCAGCAGCGACCGGTCGTCGGACGACAGCGTCTCCTCGATGCCGCCGATCAGCTCCATGAAGAACGGTTCGAGCCCGAGCATGCGGGCCGGGCGGGCCAGCACCAGTCCGATCGCGTCAGCGCCCACGGCCGTCAGCGTAACGGGCGGGCCGGCGCGTGACCGGGGGTCACGGCGTGCGCGGCGCCGTGCCCGCCGCGGCCGGTCGGCGTCCGGCGACGAGGTCGTTCGCGGTGCGCAGCACAGGGTGAGCCACGAGCGCGGCCGGGTCCAGGGGCACGGGCGTCCGGACGCGGAGGGTCGTGCTCGCGCCGGCGGGCAGGGTCACGAGCGCCTCGTCGACGCTCGCCGCCGGGTCGAGCCGGTCGACCAGGAGCGTGAGGTCACGCACCAGGGAGCGGGCGGTGACGTGCACCTCGTAGCCGTCCGGCACGGCATGGACGCGGGCGTCGACGGCGTCGGGGTCGAGCGCGAGGTCGACGTCCTCCACCCACGTGTGCACCGCGCGCGCACGGTCCAGCGTGACGACGAGCACCTCGCCCGCCGGGTCGGCAGGCGTCCGGACGTCCGCGTCGATCGCGAACGTCCCCACCGACCACGCACCCACCGTCAGCGGACGCTCGGCACGCGCGAGGACCCGGCCGTCGAGCGTCCGGCGCTCGAGCACGGCCGTGCCCTTCCACAGCACGGGGGTGTCGTTCACCACGACGAGCGACTCGCGCCCGTCGCGCGGCTGGACAGTGACGAGACGGTCGGCGAACGCCGCGCGCAGCGCCCACCACAGCGGCTTGGGGCGGCCGTCGCCGTCGACCGCCGCCCACGAGGTCACGGGCCAGCAGTCGTTGAGTTGCCAGACGATCGCGCCCGCGGTCGTCGGCCACCACGACCGGTAGTGCTCGATCGCGTACCGCACCGCACGCGCCTGGTTGAGCTGCCCGGCCCACAGCCAGTCGGTGAGGTCGTCCGGCACGCCGAGGTGCGGCGCCATGCCGCGGTCGAGCTTGCCGTTGCCGTCCTCGGCCTTCTGGTGCAGCAGGAACGTCGGGTGCTCCTTGCCGGCGACGGTGCCGTCCGCGGCGCGCACCGCGCGGGCCAGCGTCGCCCACGTGGGTGGCCCCTGGAACCCGAACTCGGAGCAGAAGCGCGGGACCTCGTCGCGGTAGGCGGTGTAGTCGACGCGGTTCCACACCTCCCACTGGTGGTGCGAGCCGTGGTCGGGGTCGTTGGGGTGGACGTCGGCCAGGTCGTGCCCCGGCGACGCCGGGCTGTTGGCGACGTACGGGCGCGTGGGGTCGAGCTCGGCGACCACGGCGGGCAGGATCTCGGTCGCGTAGCGCAGGCCCCACGTGCGGCCCTCGAGCTCGTCCGGCCAGCCCCAGTCCCGGAAGCCCCAGAGGTTCTCGTTGCCGCCGTTCCACAGCACGAGCGACGGGTGCGGCGTGAGGCGTGCGACGTGCTCGCGGGCCTCGGCCTCGATCTCCTCGAGCAGCGGCGACTCCTCGGGGTACGCCGCGCAGGCGAGCAGGAAGTCCTGCCACACCAGCAGGCCGCGCTCGTCGCACAGCTCGTAGAAGTCCTCGGACTCGTAGACGCCGCCGCCCCACACGCGCAGCAGGTTGAGGTGCGCGCCGAGCGCCTGGTCCAGGCGGCCGGCGAGCCGGTCGCGCGTGATCCGCGTCAGCAGGTGGTCGTCGGGGATCCAGTTGGCCCCGCGGACGAACACCGCGCGGCCGTTGACGCGCAGCGTGAACGCGGTGCCGAGGTCGTCGGGCGCGGTGTCGAGCTCGACCGTGCGGAAGCCGATGCGGCGCGACCACGTGCCCAGCCGGGCGCCGGTGGGGCGCGGGACCGCCGCCCCGCCCGTGTCGGCCGCGTGCAGCTCGACCTGCAGCTCGTGCAGCGGCTGCGCACCGTGGCCGACGGGCCACCACAGCGGGGCGTGCGGGACCTCGAGGTGCACGGTCGCACGGTCCGCGCCCGCGTCGAGCGTCGCGACGGCCTCGACGCCCGCGACGCGTGCGGTGACGACGAGCGGTGCCTCACCGCCCGGCAGTCCCGAGCGCTCGACGTCGACGACGGCGTCGACGACCCCCGTGCCGTCGGGGCGCACGGAGACCAGCGGTCGCACGGACGCGAGCCGTGCGACGCGCCAGCGCTCGACGCGCACGGGTCGCCACGGTCCCGCCGTCTGCAGGTCGGGGCCCCAGTCCCACCCGAACGAGCAGGCCATCTTGCGGACCATGTTGAACGGCTGGGGGTACGCCAGCGGGCGCGGACCGAGCCGGTCGGCCTCGGCCCGTGCGTGCGCGAGCGCCGACGTGAGCTCGAGGCGCAGCGTGCGCACGTCGTGGCGCAGGTGCTCGCGCAGGTCGACGCGGTAGGTGCGGTGCTGGTTGGCCGTCCGGGTGAGCACGGCGTCGTCGAGCGAGATCGTCGCGACCGTGTCGACGCCCTCGAGGACGAGGTCGACACGCTCGCCCGTGAGCGCCGGCGCGATGCGCACGGGACGCTCGTAGGTCCAGGTCACGTGGCGCATCCACGCGAGCCTCGCCTCGTTGTCGTCGACGTAGGGGTCGGGGATCAGGCCCGCCTCGAGCAGCGTGGTGTGGCTCGTGCCGGGGACGTGCGCCGGGACGCCCTGACGCAGCGCGGACGCGACGCGGTCGGGCAGGTCCGCCGGGAGCGTCGCGGGGTCCGCGCGCAGGGTCCAGCCGTCGTGGAGGAGGTGGTGGTCCATGTGCGCGCGCTCTCCCGGGGTCGACGGCCCCGGCGGCGCGCGTCGTCGCGCGCTCGTGGGCCGTCGGCCCGAGGAGCCACCCACATTGTTAGGCTGCTGAACTTAGTCCGTCAACGGGGTGCCGAGCACCTCCTAGGCTGGAGGGCACGAAACCCCCGGAGGTGAGCGGTGCCCCTGCGTCCCGACGACGTGACGTCCCCCACGACCCTGGACACGGCCGACGTGCTGCACCTGCGCGCGTCGGGCGTGAGCCTCGTCCTCGACCTCGCGGCCGGGCTGCCGCGTGTCCTGCACTGGGGCGCCGACCTCGGCGACCTCACCCGTGACGCCCTCGCGGCCCTGCGCCTCGCGGCGGGCTCCGCACCGGCCGCGTCGTCGGTGGACGGCGAGGTCGTGCCGTCCGTGCTGCCCGAGCAGTCGACCGGCTGGCTCGGCGTCCCCGGCCTCACCGGCTCGCGGGGCGGGCGCGGCTGGTCGACCGCGTTCGTGGTCGATCGCGCGACGCTCGCTCCGACCCCGGGCGGCGGCGACCTCGTGACGGTCGCCGCGAGCGACGCCGCGGCCGGTCTGCACCTCGAGCTCGTGCTCGAGGTGACGCCGCAGGGTCTCGTGCGCCAGCGTGCGACGGTCACCAACGTCGGCGAGGGCACCTACGACGTCGAGGGCCTGCTGCTGACCCTTCCCGTGCCGCTGCGCGCGACCACGCTGCTGGACATGGGCGGGCACTGGGCGCGCGAGCGCCAGCCCATCCGCACGGAGTTCACGCACGGGACCCGGCTGCGCGAGAACCGGCGTGGGCGCACGGGCTTCGACACGCCGTACGTGCTGGTCGCCGGCGCGGACGGGTTCGGGCGCCGCGGCGGCGAGGTGTGGGGCGTGCACGTCGCGTGGTCGGGCAACCACCGCAGCCTCGCGCAGCGCTCGCACGACCACCCCGGCCTGCTCGGCGGCGGCGAGCTGCTGCTGCCCGGCGAGGTGCGCCTCGCGGCGGGTGAGGCGTACACGAGCCCGTGGCTCTACGCGTCCTACGGCGCCGCGGGTCTCGACGAGCTCGCCGGTCGGTTCCACGCGTGGATGCGTGCTCGGCCCCAGCACCCGCGCTCGCCGCGACCCGTCACGCTCAACACGTGGGAGGCCGTCTACTTCGACCACGACCTCGCGCGACTGACCGAGCTGGCCGACGCCGCCGCCGCGATCGGCGCGGAGCGCTACGTGCTCGACGACGGCTGGTTCGGCTCGCGCCGCGACGACTCGCGGGGCCTGGGGGACTGGTACGTGTCCGACGAGGTGTGGCCCGACGGGCTCGACCCGCTCGTGTCGCACGTCACCGGGCTCGGCATGCAGTTCGGTCTCTGGGTCGAGCCGGAGATGATCAACCCGGACTCCGACCTGGCCCGCGCGCACCCGGACTGGATGCTGCGCCTGCCCGACCGCCTGCCGCGCCCCGCGCGCCACCAGCAGGTCCTCGACCTCGCACGCCCCGAGGCCTTCGCGCACATCCTCGAGCGGCTCGACGCGCTGCTCACCGAGTACGACATCGCGTACCTCAAGTGGGACCACAACCGCGACCTGCTGGACGCCGGCCACGGCACCGACGGCGTGCCGGGGGTGCACGGCCAGACGCTCGCCGTGTACCGCCTGATCGACGAGCTGAAGGCGCGGCACCCCCGGGTCGAGATCGAGTCGTGCTCGTCGGGCGGGGCGCGCGTCGACCTCGAGATCCTCGAGCGCACCGACCGCGTCTGGGCGTCGGACTGCATCGACGCGCTCGAGCGGCGCACGATCCAGCCCTGGACGAACCTGCTGATCCCGCTCGAGCTCATGGGCGCCCACATCGGCTCGGGGACCGCGCACTCCACCGGGCGGCGTGCCGGCCTCGGGTTCCGGGCGGGCACCGCACTGTTCGGCCACCTCGGCATCGAGTGGGACCTGCGCGAGGCTGACGACGCCGAGCGCGCCGAGCTCGCGGCGTGGGTCGCCCTCTACAAGGAGGTGCGCGGTCTGCTCCACAGCGGGGTCAGCGTGCACGCCGACGCCGTCGACCCCGCGTACGACGTCCACGGCGTCGTCGCGCAGGACGGCTCCGACGCGCTGTTCGCGATCGCGACGCTCGCGTCGTCGGCGCAGGCGCCCGCCGCGCTCGTGACGCTGCCGGGCCTCGACCCCGACGCGACGTACCACGTGCGTCCGCAGGCGCCGGCGGACGTCGTGGGGCCGTGGCAGCACGTGCCGTGGTGGGAGCCCGAGGGGCTGCGCACGACCGGTCGCGCGCTCGCGCGGGTGGGGGTGCGGCCGCCGCACCTGCAGCCCGAGCGCCTCGTGCTGCTGCGGGCCACGCGCGTCGACTGACGACGCGTGCCGGGCCGCACCCGCGGCACCCGCGGTCCGGCACGACGGAGGGCGGTGGGGGGTCACCCTGCCGCCCTCCGTCGTGCCGGACGCCCGCCGTCAGCCGGTCACTTCGTCGCCCCCGACGTGAAGCCGTTGTAGATGTACCGCTGCAGGAACAGGAACAGCACGAGGATCGGCACGATCGTGATCACGACACCGGCCGAGATGACCTCCCACTGCGAGCCGAACGGACCCTTGAACGCGAACAGCGCCGTCGAGATGGGCCGCAGGTCGGGGTCGGGCAGGTAGAGGAACGGCAGGAAGAACTCGTTGTAGATGCCGATGCCCTTGATGATGACGACGGTCGCGATCGCGGGCTTGAGGTTCGGCAGGATGATCTGGAAGAAGATCCGCAGGTGCCCCGCACCCTCGATCGTCGCGGCCTCGTCGAGCGAACGAGGGATCGCGCGGACGAACTGCAGGAAGATGTAGATCGAGATGATGTCCGTGCCCATGAACAGCAGGATCAGCGCCCAGCGCGAGTTGTAGAGGCCCAGCCCGTTGACGATCTGGAACGTCGCGACCTGCGTCGTGACGCCGGGCACGAGCGTCGCGAGGAGGAACAGCCCGAGGACGGCCGAGCGCCCGCGGAACCGGAACCGGTCGAGCGCGTACGCGGTCGCGGCGCCGATGAGGATCGTGCCGCTGATCGCGGCGACGAAGATCACGACCGTGTTGGCGAAGCCCCGCAGCATGCCGCCACGGGTGAACGCGGTCGCGTAGTTGGACACGTTGGTCCAGCTCTCGGGGGGCGCGAACGGGTTGGTCGCGAGGAACTCCTGGCCGGTCTTGAGCGAGCCGAACACGATCAGCACGAGCGGCAGCAGCATGACGACCGACGCGAGGGTCAGCGAGACGTACTTGCCGGTCGCGGCCAGCGCGCGGGTCATGTGAGGTCCACCTCTTCCTCGGGGACGACGCGACGCTGGACCCAGGTCACCACCAGGACGATCGCGAGCAGCACGACCGCCATCGCGGACGCCAGGCCCACCATGTTCCGGTTGAACGCCATCCAGATCGTGCGGATCACGAACGTCTCGGTGCCGTTGCCGCCGTTCGTCATGACGTACGGGATCTCGAAGACCGACAGCGACCCCGAGATCGCGAGGATGAACGACAGCCCGACGATGGGCCGGATCGACGGCAGGATGATGTGCCAGAACTCGTGCCAGCGGCCGGCGCCGTCGATCTCGGCGGCCTCGTAGATCTCGCTGTTGATCGACTGGATCGCCCCCAGGAACATCACGAAGTTCAGGCCCGTGTACCGCCACACCGACACCGCCGCGAGCGTCACGTTGGCGATGTCGGGGTCACCCGTCCACTGCCGGACCAGCGAGTCCAGCCCGGTCGCGAGCAGCACCGTGTCGAGGCCGCCGCCCGGCTTGAGGAAGTTGAGGAAGATCAGGCCGATCGCGACGCCGTTGATGAGGTAGGGGAAGAACAGGATCCCCTTCCAGAGGTTCTTCAGCCGGACGCGGAACGACAGGATCGTCGCGAAGTAGAGCGCGATGGCCATCTGGGCGAACGACGCGAGGAAGTAGTACAGCGAGACGTAGAAGACGCGGACGTTGTCGGGATCGGTGAAGATCTCGACGTAGTTGTCGAGGCCGACGAACTCCTTGGACCTGGCCAGCCCGTCCCAGTCCGTGACGGAGTACCAGAACATGTTCGCGACCGGCAGGTACGTCAGGAGCAGCAGCAGCCCGACGGGCACCGTGAGGAACAGGTAAGGCACGGCGCGCTGGCGCCACCCGCCCCCGCGGCCCGGCCCCGAGGGGGAGGGCCGGGCCGCGGGGGCGTCGGCGTCGGCCGGGGACGGACCGGGTGCGCCCGTCGTCGTGGTCGTCATGGGTGCGACGCCCGGCGTCAGGCGCCCACGTCGGCGCGGCCCTTGGCCCACGCCTCGTTGAGGTCGTCGAACACCTGCTGCTTGGTGCGCGCGCCCGACCGGGCGTCGTCGATGATCTTCTGCCGGAACTTCGGGTCGGTCGTGACGATGCCCGACGCCGTGTCGACGTCCGCGAACAGCGACTCCTTGCCCTCCGGCGCGGGGTTCATCTGCACGAGCTCGACCTGGTCCACGAAGTCGGCGAGCGCCGCCGGGGTCGCCCCGTCGATCAGTGGCGAGAGCCCGACCTGGGACTCGGAGTACCCGGACTCGTGGTTGAACCAGTCGATCCAGGCGCGCGCGGTGACCTTGTTCTTGGAGCTGACGTTGATGCCGAGGTTGTAGTCGCCGCCGGCGGTCGCGTGGAACGTGCCGTTCGCCTGCGCGGGGAAGGGCATGTAGCCGATGTCCTCGGCGGAGCCGCCGGCGTCCACGGCGGCCTGCTGCATCTGGGGGATCGCCCAGGAGCCGAGCAGCATCACGCCGATCTTGCCGGTGCCGAGCAGCTGCTTGGACTGCTCCCAGTTCGTGGTCGTGGGGTCGGCCTCGGTGAGCTTCTGCGCGACGACGTCGTAGAGCAGGCCGTCGATGACCTCGTGGTCGCGGCCGTCGGCCCACGGGTCGTCCCACGTGACCATCTCGTTGACGTAGTCCGGGTCGCCCGAGACGCCGCCGCGGTAGTACTCCCACGCGGTGAGCGGCCAGCCGTCCTTATAGTTCGTGTAGAGCGGGTCGATGCCGGGGTCGGCGGCCTTGAGCGCGGCGAGGTCCTCGAGGAACTCCTCGGGCGTGGTGGGGAAGTCGGTGAGGCCCGCGGCCTCCCACACCTTCGTGTTGTAGACGAGGCCCTGCACGTTGCCGACGACGGGGATGCCGTAGCTCGTGCCCTCGAACGACTTGTCGTTGAGCCAGCGGTACTCCTTCTCGAGCTCCGCGAGGTCGCCGAGCGGCTCGAAGAAGTCGCCGAGCTGGTCGGGGGTGACCGAGCCGGGGATCGCCAGGACGTCGCCGTAGGCGTCGGTGCTCATCCGGGTCTTCACCTCGCCCTCGTAGTCGGTGATGCCCTCGACCTTGACCTCGGTGACCGCCGGGTACTTCGTCGTGAACTGCTCGACGTAGTCGTCGAAGGTGCCGTCCTCGACGAGGTCGGTGCGCCACGTCAGCACCGTGATCGAGCCGCCCGGCTCGCCGCTCGTGTTCTCCTCGCCGCCCGACCCGCCCGAGCAGGCGGCCGTGAGGGCGAACACGGCGACGGCCGTCGACGCGGTGGCGAGGCGCGCACGTCGCTGGTGAAGGAACATCGTCGATCCTCTCGTCGGCGCCGGGACCTCGGTGTCCCGGCTGCAGCGGTGACGGCGTCGCCGCCGTGCGCCGTGTAGATTCTTAGGCCACTGAACAAAGTAAGTCAACGGCGTGTCGTGACCCGGTTCGTCCCCCGGTCCGCTCGTTACGCTCGTCGGGTCGCCACCCGGCGGCTGTCACCCCGACGGGAGCCCACGTGAACGCTGGCACGCCGGTCCGCGGCGCCGCGCACACGAGCAGCCGCAGCGCGATCCTCGACGTCATCCGCGCCGCCGGCACCATCAGCCGCGTCGAGCTCACGCGCGCCACCGGGCTCACGGCCGCCACCGTCTCGACGGTCGTGCGGCGCCTGCTCGACGAAGGGCTCGTCGTCGAGGCCGGACGCGCCGAGTCCACCGGCGGCAAGCCGCGCATGCTCCTGCAGCTCGACCCCGCCGCGCGGTACGCGGTCGGCGTCCACCTCGACCACGCCGGCATCACCTACGTCGTGGCCAACCTCGGCGGCCAGGTCGTCGCGCGCTGGCGCCGACCCGGGACCGGGACCGACGACCCCCGCGTCGTCGTCGACCGGATCGCCGCCGAGATCGCCGCGAACGTCACGCGCATCGGCGTCGACCCCCGCCTGCTGCTCGGCGTCGGGGTGGTCTCGCCAGGGCCGCTGTCCACCAGCACGGGCATGACGCTCGCACCGCCCGTCATGCAGCACTGGGCCGACTTCCCGCTCGCCGCCGTCATCGAGGACGCCGTGGGGCTGCCCGTGCTGCTCGACAACGACGCGACCGCCGCCGCGCTGGGGGAGTACTGGTCGGGCGGCGTGCCCACGGGCGCCGTCTGCGCCGCGCTCTACATGGGCACCGGGATCGGCTCGGGGATCATCGTCGACGGCACCGTCTACCGCGGCCGGTCGTCCAACGCCGGTGAGGTCGGGCACGTCTGCCTCGACGTCGACGGGCCGCCGTGCTGGTGCGGCGGGCGCGGCTGCCTCGAGGCGCTCGCGGGCCCGTCCGCCGTCGTCGCGCGCGCCCTCGACGCAGGGATCACCCTGCCCGGCCGCAGCGTCTCGGAGGACTTCGCCGCGCTCGCGCGCGCCGCCGCCCGGGGCGAGGACGTGCCCGTCCGCCTGCTCGCCGAGTCCGCGCGCTACCTCGCCGCGGCGACGCAGTCGCTCGCGAACGTCCTCGACCTCGACCTCGTCGTGCTCACCGGCTCGTCCTTCGCGCACGCCGGGTCGCTGTACCTGCCGGTCGTGCAGGACGGGCTCGACGACGGGTTCTTCGCGCGCGCGACGCACGGCGTGCGCGTGACCATCTCGTCGCACGCCGCCGAGGCCGCCGCGGTCGGCGGCGCCGCGCTCGTGCTGCAGGCCGAGCTCGCACCCCGGCAGGCGGGCCTGCGGGTCGTCGTCGAGGCGCTCACCGAGGTGCCCGCCGCCGGGACCGCCTGACGAGCGCCGGGACCGCCTGACGAGCACGGCGCCGACGCGCGCGGCAGCCCGCCGACCGGGCCGGGGTTCGACGGGCTCGCGGCCTCCGGGACGCAGGGCTGGGGGCTCAGTCGAGCAGACGGTCCAGGCCGGCCCGCGGGATCGGCACCCACGTCGGCCGGTTGCGCGCCTCGTACACGACCTCGTACAGCGTCTTGTCGAGCTCGAGCGCCCGCAGCAGCAGCGCGCTCGTCGGGTCGCCGGCCGCTCCGTAGCCGTCGAGCAGCGCGTCGCGCGCGTCCTGCGTCCACGCCTGCGCGGCGGCCCCCGTCAGACCACCCACGGCCGCCGCGTAGTCGAACGACCGCAGCACCCCCGCGACGTCGCGCAGCGCGAGGTCCGGGCGCGTGCGGGCCGCCAGCGGCGCGAGCGGCTCGCCCTCGAAGTCGATGACGAACCAGCGCCCCGTCGAGCGCAGCACCTGCCCCAGGTGCAGGTCGCCGTGCACGCGCTGCCGCGCCGGGGTCGTCGCGAGCGCCGCGACCTCGTCGGCCACGGCACGCACGGCGGTCGTGCGCGCGGCGACCCACGGCACCGCGGCCGCCGCCCACGCGAGGCGGTCCAGCAGGGCACGCGCCAGCACGGCGCCGCCGTCGGGCACCTGCTCCTCGCCCAGCGCGCGCACCAGCGCGTCGTGCATGCCGGCGACGGTCGTGCCGAGCTCCCGCGCGAGGTCCGCGAACGCGCGCCCGTCGCGCGCGTGGTCGCACGCCAGCTCGAACCCGTCCTGCGCACCGGGGACGAACGCGCTCAGCACGCCCAGGTAGCCGAGCGCCTCGCCGCCGTCCGGCGCCTGCCACCGGGCCCGGACCCACGCCAGCGGTGCCGGCACGCCGTCCCAACCGGCCTCGACCAGCCGGCGCGGCACGTCGATGTCGGGGTTCTCGCCGCCCGCGAGCGTCCGCAGCACCTTGAGGATGCCGAGCGGCGCACCGTCCGCACCGGGGAGCACCACCGAGGTGTTCGACTGCTCGCCGGTGACCACCCGGGCCGCGGTGACGTCGACCGCGGCGCCCGGCCCGTCGGCCTGCGCGAGCCACGCGGCCAGGAACCGCGCGTCACCCGCGGCGTCGAGCACCGTGCGCGCACCGGTCACGCCGATCGTCAGACCCGCGTCGACGTCCGCGGCGCCGTGGGCGAACCGCACCGGGACCTGCAGCACGACGTCCACCGCCCCGGCACGCGCGTGCACCAGCAGCACGCGCACGTCGTCCGCCAGGTGCACCGCACCGACCGCCGCCAGGCGCGCGTCGACACCCTTGGCCGGGTACCAGCGACGCTCCGGCAACCACCCGCGCAGCAGCTCGACGACCTCGTGGTCGACGTCGTCGGGCGGCAGCGCGTCGAGGATCACGGTGCGGTCAGCTCCAACCAGTAGAAGTCGCGGGACCCGAGCGTGAACGTCATGGTGCCGTCGTCCCGGACGGCGGGGAACTGCCCGCCGCCGAACACGTCGCGCGCGTGCCACCCGGCGTGCCGGGGGAGCGTCACCGTCGTCGCGCGGGCCGTGGCAGCGAGGTTCGCCACCACCAGCACCGTCTCGTCCTCGGTGCGGCGCAGGAACGTCAGCACGGCGTCGTTGTCGCTGGGAACGACCTCGAACGAGCCGGCGCCGAGCGCCCGGTGCCGGCGGCGGACCGCGAGCATGCCGTGCACCCAGTGCAGCAGCGACGTCGGCTGCGCGAGCTGCGACTCCACGTTGACGTTGCCGTAGTGGTAGACGAGCGACTGCACGAGCGGCAGGTAGAGCTTGCCGGGGTCGGCCGTCGAGAAGCCCGCGTTGCGGTCCGGCGTCCACTGCATCGGCGTGCGGACCGCGTCACGGTCGGGCAGCCAGATGTTGTCGCCCATGCCGATCTCGTCGCCGTAGTACAGGCACGGGCTGCCCGGCAGGCTCAGCAGCAGCGCGTGCGCGAGCTCGATCTCCTTGCGCGAGTTGTCCAGCAGCGGCGCCAGGCGGCGGCGGATCCCGACGTTCGCGCGCATGCGCGAGTCGGGCGCGTACCACCCGTACATCGACGCGCGCTCCTCGGTCGACACCATCTCGAGCGTCAGCTCGTCGTGGTTGCGCAGGAACGTGCTCCACTGACCGCTCGAGGACGGGATCGCGGGCGTGTCGGCCAGGATGTCGACGATCTGCGTCGCGCGCTGGTCGCGCAGCGCGTAGTAGATGCGCGGCATCACGGGGAAGTGGAAGCACATGTGGCACTCCGGCGCCTCCTCGGTGCCGAAGTAGTGCACGACGTCCTCGGGCCACTGGTTCGCCTCGGCCAGCATGATGCGGCCGGGGAACTCCTCGTCGATCATGCGCCGCAGGTCGGCCAGGAACTGGTGGGTCTGCGGCAGGTTCTCGCAGTTCGTGCCCTCGGCCTCGAACAGGTACGGCACGGCGTCGAGCCGGAACCCGTCGACGCCCAGGTGCAGCCAGAACCGTGCGACGTCGAACATCGCGTCCACGACGCGCGGGTTCTCGAAGTTGAGGTCGGGCTGGTGCCCGAAGAACCGGTGCCAGAAGTACTGCCGACGCACGGGGTCGAACGTCCAGTTCGACGTCTCGGTGTCGACGAAGATGATGCGCGCGTCCTGGTAGCGCGTGTTGTCGTCGCTCCACACGTAGAAGTCGCCGTACGGCCCGTCGGGGTCCGAGCGCGACGCCTGGAACCACGGGTGCTGGTCGCTCGTGTGGTTCATCACCAGGTCGACCACGATCCGCATGCCGCGCCGGTGGCACTCGGTCACCAGCAGGCGGAAGTCGTCGATCGTGCCGTACTGCGGCGCGACCGCCGTGTAGTCCGACACGTCGTACCCGCCGTCGCGCATGGGCGAGGGGTAGAACGGCGGCAGCCACAGGCAGTCGACGCCCAGCCACTGCAGGTAGTCGAGCCGCTGCACCAGGCCCGGCAGGTCGCCGCTGCCGTGCCCGCTCGAGTCCGAGAACGTGCGCAGCATGACCTCGTAGAACACGGCCGTGCGGTACCACTCGGGGTCGTCGTCGCGGCCGTCGGCCGGCGGCGGCGGGACCGGGACCGGCGGCTGGCGGCGCGCCGGCAGGCCGCCGAGCGCGATCGCCGCGGTCGTCGGGGCGGGCTCCCGGTGACGGGGGCCGGCGC
>NZ_LNTD01000274.1 GCF_001462455.1 Cellulomonas sp. B6 | reverse complement strand
CACCGCCGCACGCCGCCCCCGAGACCGACGCGGCGCACTCCGTCATGGCCGCGCTGCGCTCGCCGCGGCGTCTGCGCACCGAGGTGCTCGCGGGCCTGGTGGTCGCGCTCGCGCTCATCCCGGAGGCGATCGCGTTCTCGATCATCGCGGGCGTCGACCCGCGGGTCGGCCTGTTCGCGTCGTTCACGATGGCGGTGTCGATCGCCTTCCTGGGCGGGCGGCCCGCGATGATCTCGGCGGCCACGGGCGCGGTCGCGCTCGTGGTGGCGCCGCTGGCGCGCGAGCACGGGCTGGACTTCCTCGTCGCGGCCGTGATCCTGGCGGGCCTGCTGCAGATCGCCCTCGCGCTGCTGGGGGCCGCGCGCCTCATGCGGTTCATCCCGCGGTCGGTGATGGTGGGGTTCGTCAACGCGCTGGCGATCCTCATCTTCCTGTCGCAGCTGCCGCACCTCACGGGTGTGCCATGGGTCGTGTACCCGCTGGTCGTGGTGGGCATCGCGATCATGGTGCTGCTGCCGCGGTGGACGACGGCGGTGCCCGCGCCGCTCGTCGCGATCGTGCTGCTGACCGCCGCCACGGTGCTCGGGGCGATCACGGTGCCGACCGTCGGGGACGAGGGCGCGCTGCCGCGCTCGCTGCCGACGCTGCTCGTGCCGGACGTGCCGTTCACGCTCGAGACGCTGCGCGTGATCGCGCCGTACGCGCTGGCGGTGGCGCTCGTGGGGCTGCTCGAGTCGCTCATGACCGCCAAGCTCGTCGACGACGTCACCGACACGCACTCGGACAAGACGCGCGAGGCGTGGGGGCAGGGCGCCGCCAACGTGATCACGGGGGTCTTCGGCGGGATGGGCGGGTGCGCCATGATCGGCCAGACGATGATCAACGTGAAGGTCTCGGGCGCACGCACGCGCATCTCGACGTTCCTCGCCGGTGCGTTCCTGCTCGTGCTGGTCGTGGGGCTGGGCGACCTGGTGGCGATCATGCCGATGGCCGCGCTCGTCGCGGTCATGGTGATGGTGTCGGTGGGCACGTTCGACTGGCACTCGGTGCACCCCCGCACGCTGCGTCGCATGCCGGCCTCCGAGACGGCCGTCATGCTCGCGACGGTCGCGGTCACCGTCGCGACGCACAACCTGGCGTACGGCGTGCTGGTCGGTGTGCTCGTGGCCAGCGTGCTGTTCGCGCGGCGCGTCGCCCATCTCACGTCGGTGACCCGGCTGGACACGGGCGGGGCCGACGACGAGCGCGTGTACGCGGTGCGTGGCGCGCTGTTCTTCGCGTCGTCGAACGACCTGGTCCACCAGTTCGACTACGCGGGGGACCCGCCGCGCGTGGTCGTCGACCTGTCGCAGGCGCACGTGTGGGACGCGTCGTCCGTGGCCACGCTCGACGCGATCCGCCACCGGTACGCGAGCCGCGGCACGGAGGTCCGCTTCGTCGGCATGAACGCCGACAGCGCGGCCCGGCACGAGCGGCTCGCGGGGAGGTTGGGCGGCGCGCACTGACGCCGCCGCGCCGGTGGCCGCTTGACCCTCTGCTTCGACGTTCGCCAATATAGACGCATGTCGAATCAAGCGACCCCGGTCGCCCGCCGCCTGTCGAGGCTCGACCGGTGGCTCCCGGCGTGGATCGGGCTCGCGATGCTCGGCGGCCTCGCCCTGGGCCGTCTCGTCCCGTCGCTGGCGGGTGCGCTCGCACGGCTCGAGGTCGGCGGCATCTCGCTGCCGATCGGGCTCGGCCTGCTGGTCATGATGTACCCGGTCCTGGCCAAGGTCCGCTACGACCGGGTCGGCGCGGTCACGGGCGACAGGCGGCTGCTGATCAGCTCGCTCGCCCTGAACTGGCTCCTCGGGCCGGCGCTGATGTTCGCCCTCGCGTGGGTGCTCCTGCCCGACCTGCCCGAGTACCGCACCGGCCTCGTCGTCGTGGGCCTGGCCCGGTGCATCGCGATGGTCGTGATCTGGAACGACCTGGCCTGCGGCGACCGCGAGGCCGCGGCCGTGCTGGTCGCGATCAACTCCGTCTTCCAGGTCGTCGCGTTCTCCCTGCTCGGCTGGTTCTACCTCACCGCGCTGCCGGGCCTGCTCGGCCTGGACACCCAGGGCCTGGACGTCTCGGTGGGGCAGATCGCGCTCAACGTGCTGGTCTTCCTCGGTGTCCCGCTGGCCGCCGGGTTCGTGTCCCGCGCGATCGGCGAGCGCACGCGCGGCCGGGACTGGTACGAGTCCCGGTTCGTGCCCCGTGTCGGGCCGTGGGCGCTGCGCGGACTGCTCTTCACGATCGTGCTGCTGTTCGCGCTGCAGGGCGACGCGGTCACCCGCAACCCGCTCGACGTCGCTCGGATCGCGCTGCCGCTCCTGGTCTACTTCGCCGTGATGTGGACCGTCGGGATGGCCACGGGCCACGCGCTGCACCTGGGCTACGCCCGCACGACGACGCTCGCGTTCACCGCAGCCGGCAACAACTTCGAGCTCGCGATCGCCGTCGCGATCGGCACGTTCGGCGCGACGTCCGGGCAGGCGCTGGCCGGCGTGGTAGGCCCGCTCATCGAGGTCCCCGTGCTCGTCGGCCTCGTCTACGTCTCCCTGTGGGCGCGGCGGCGCTGGTTCGCCGACGGCGCCGACCACCCGTCCGACGCCGCAGGCAGCGCCACCCCGCCCGTCGCGCAGGTCGCCCCGTGAGCGCGTCGCCCGTCACGCCCGCCCGGCCCGCGCCGGGGTGCGTGCCGGCCGCCGAGGCCCGCGCGATGGGCGCACCTGCCGCGACGCAGGTCGCGGCCGTCCTCAAGGCCCTCGCGGACCCACTACGCCTGCGGATGCTGTCGCTGCTCACCACGAGTCCCGACGGCGAGGCGTGCGTGTGCGACCTCGCGACCGTCGCCGACGTCGCCCAGCCCACCGTCTCCCACCACCTCAAGGTCCTCAAGGACGTGGGGGTGCTGACGTCGCAGCGCCGCGGCACCTGGGTCTGGTACCGCGTGGCACCCGGCCTGCGCGGCGCCGTCACGACGCTGCTGGAGGCGTTCGCGCCCGCGGCGCTCGACACCGCCGCCGCGGCCGCGGACGCACCGGCCGACGTCGACGCCGCGCTCGCGCGGGTGGCCGAGCGGCTCGGCGACCGGTTCCCGCTGCTGGGCGCGGACGTGGTGCTGCTGACCGTGCGCGAGTCGTACGCCGCGCTCGCGCGCACGGGGGGTGCGGCGGACCACCTCGTCCCGGTGGCGCAGCGGTTCGCGGCGCAACGTCTCGCGGACCTCACGCGGGCCGCGGCCCCCGGCACCGACGCCCGGCCGCACGTGCTGTTCGTGTGCGTCGCGAACGCCGGCCGCTCGCAGCTCGCCGCCGCGCTGCTGCGCCACCACGCGGGCGACGCGGTCGTGGCGCGCTCGGCCGGGTCCGCACCGGCGCGGCACGTGCACGCCGCGGTGCTGCCGCTGCTCGCCGAGCTCGGCGCCGACACCCACGCGACGTTCCCCAAGCCACTGACCGACGACGCGGTCCGCGCCGCGGACGTCGTCGTCACCCTGGGCTGCGGCGACGCCTGCCCCGTGCTGCCGGGCAGGCGCTACGAGGACTGGACCGTCGGCGACCCGGCGCTGGCCTCCCCCGCCGGCGTCGCCGCCGTCCGCGACGACCTCGACGCGCGCGTCCGCGCGCTGCTCGCCGACCTGCTGCCGCCGACCACCGCCCGTCCCGAGGAGACCGCACGATGAGCGACACCACGACCCCCCGACCCAGCGTGCTGTTCGTGTGCGTGCACAACGCCGGCCGCTCCCAGATGGCTGCGGGCTACCTGCGCGCGCTGTCGGGCGGCGCCGTCGAGGTGCGCTCCGCCGGGTCGATGCCGGCCGAGCAGATCAACCCCGCGGCGGTCGAGGCGATGCTCGAGGAGGGCATCGACCTGCGCGCCGAGCGACCCAAGATCCTCACCACCGAGGCCGTCCGGGCGTCCGACGTCGTGGTCACGATGGGCTGCGGCGACACGTGCCCGTTCTACCCGGGCAAGCGGTACGAGGACTGGGTGCTCGAGGACCCCGCCGGGCAGGGCGTCGACGCGGTCCGCCCGATCCGCGACGAGATCCGCGAGCACGTCCTCGCCCTGCTCACCGAGCTCGGGGTGGAGCCGGTCATGGACTGACGGCACGCCCTTCGCCGTCCGGGTAGGCGTTGACCAGTCGAATGTAAGTGACTTACATTCGACTGGTGAGCCGATGGAACCGCACGCACGCCGCACTGCAGCAGTCAGCGCTGCGCCTCTTCCAGGACCAGGGGTACGACGCGACCGGCACCGCGCAGATCGCGGCGGACGCCGGGGTCAGCGAGGTCACGCTCTTCCGTCACTTCCCCACCAAGGCGTCCCTGCTGCTCGACGACCCGTTCGACCCGCGGATCGCCGCAGCCGTCCGCGACCGACCCCGATCGGAGGCCGCCCTGACAGCCGTGGTGGAGGCCGTCCGGGCGACCTGGCAGACCCTCGACCCCGACACGGTGGAGCAGCTGCGGACCCGGCTGCGGCTGGTCGCCTCGACACCGTCGCTGCGCGCAGCGGCGCGGGGCGACGACACCCCCACGATCGACGCGCTGACCTCCGCGCTCCGCGCGCGCGACGTCGAGGACGCCGAGGCGCGGGTCGTGGCGACCGCCGTCGTCGCCGGGCTCGGCGCCGCGCTGCTCGCGTGGTCGCGCACCGAGGCGTCGTCGCTCGACGCCGCCGTGGGTCGCGCGCTCGACGCGATGGGAGGGCGGTGAGGGTGCTCCGGCTCGACGGCGTGTCCCTCGCGTTCGGCGGCGGCGACGGCGTCCACGACCTCACCCTGTCGGTCGCCGCGGGCGAGGTCGTGGCGCTCGTCGGGCTCAACGGCGCGGGCAAGAGCACGCTGATGCGTCTCGCGCTGGGGATGCTGCGCCCGACGCACGGTGCGGTGCACCTGTTCGGCGTGCCGCTCGCCGCCACCCCGGCGCGCTCGTGGTCGCGCGTCGGGGCGCTCATCGAGGTGCCGCTGGCCTACCCCGAGCTCACCACCCGCGAGAACCTGCACGTCGCGGCGCTCCTGCGCCACGCGGACCCGCGCTGCGTGGAGCGCTCGCTCGGCGAGTGGCAGCTCGGCCCCGTCGCGGACCGCCGCTTCCGGCGGCTGTCCCTCGGCACCCGGCAGCGCGTGGGCCTGGCCGCGGCGCTGCAGCACGAGCCCGACCTCGTGATCCTCGACGAGCCGAGCAACGCGTTGGACCCGGCCTCGGTGATCCTGCTGCGCGAGCAGCTCGCGCGCCGAGCCGGTGCCGGCGGGGCCGTCGTGGTGAGCAGCCACCACCTCGACGAGGTGGCGCGGACCGCGGACCGCACGGTGCTGATGAACCGCGGGCGCCTCATCGGGGAGCTCGACACCGCCGGCCAGGACCTCGAGCGGGAGTTCTTCGCGCGCATCCACGACGACGACCGGCGCGCCGGCGTCACGGCGGCGGCACGGTGAACGCCGCGGTGCGGGTCGAGGCCGTCAAGCTCCGCCGGTCGCCCGTGGGCGTCGTCGCCACCATGGCGCTGGTCGGCGGGACCCTCGCGCTGCTCGCCGGGATCACCGCCGCCGTGGCCGGCGGCGACGCGGCCGTGATCGCGAAGGCGGGAGCCGCGGCGTCGCTCGACTGGGAGGGGATGCTCCTCGGCGCCGGCCAGGTCACCGCGGCGGGCGGCATGCTCGGCTTCGGCGCGGTCCTCTCGTGGACGTTCGCGCGCGAGTTCACCGACGGGACGATCACGGGACTGTTCGCGCTCCCGGTGACGCGCGGCCGGATCGCGCTCGCGAAGCTCACCGTCTACGGCGCCTGGGTCGTGGCGGTGAGCGGCCTGCTGACCCTCGGCCTGCTCGGCCTGGGCCTCGCGCTGGGCTACGGGACCCCGGACACGACGGTCTGGGACGCCGTGGCCCGGCAGTGCGTGCTGGGGGTACTGACGGGCATCACGACGGTGCCCGCGGCCCTGGTCGCGACCGCGACCCGTTCCCTGCTCGGGGGCGTCGGTGGTGCCATCGGCCTCGTCGTCCTCGCCCAGGTGGGTGCGCTCGCCGGCGCGGGTGGCTGGATGCCGCTCGCCGCCCCGGCGCTGTGGGCGGCGAGCGGGGGCACGGCCGTCACCGGCGCACAGCTGACGCTCACCGTCGCCGTCGGTGCCGTCGGCGCCCTGGCGACGTGGTGGACGTGGTCACGCCTGACGCTGCGCCGCTGACGGCCTGACGCACGGCCCTCTCAGACCTGCGGCTTGCGCGCGCGGACCACCGCACCGTGCATGCCGTCGGCGACGCGGTGCGTGAAGGTCACCTCGGCGTCGACGAACCCGGCGGCGGTCAGCCCCGCGAGGTACTCGCCGCGCGAGAGCGCGCCGGCGATGCACCCGACGTAGGACCCGCGTTCGGCGCGCTGCTCGGGCGTGACGTGGTCCTCGGCGACGACGTCGGAGATGCCGAGCCGGCCGCCGGGCACGAGCACGCGGAACGCCTCGGCGAGGACGGCGGGCTTGTCGGGAGAGAGGTTGACGACGCAGTTGGAGATGACGACGTCGACCGTGGCGTCGGGCAGCGGCAGGTCCTCGATCGTGCCGCGGCGGAACTCGACGTTGGTGGCACCGGCGCGCGCGGCGTTGGCGCGCGCGAGCTCGAGCATCTCGTCCGTCATGTCGACGCCGTACGCGAACCCCGTGGGGCCGACGCGCCGCGCCGACAGCAGGACGTCGATGCCACCGCCCGAGCCGAGGTCGAGCACGCGTTCGCCCGCGCGCAGCTCGGCGACCGCGAGCGGGTTGCCGCAGCCCAGCGAGGCCGCGAGCGCCTCGGCCGGGACCGCGGCGGCGTCCTGCGCGTCGTACAGCGCCGAGCCGAACCGCTCGTCGACCACGACGCCGGCCGGCCCGCAGCCGCCCACGGCGTCACCGCCGCAGCAGCCCGCGGTCCCGCCGCCCTGCAGCGCCGCGACCGCGTACCGCGCCCGGACCTGCTCCCGGATGTCGTCCACCCCGACCACTCCCTCACATTGATGCTGATCGATGTGATGACCATGGCCCTGCGTGCAGCCACGTGTCAACATCGACATCCGTCGATGCCTCGGTCATGATGACCCCGTGCCCCTCGACCTGATCCCGGTGCCCACGACCGCGTCCGCCGCGTGCTGCAGCCCGGCACCCGGCCCGACCATGGACGCCACCGACGCCGAGCGCACCGCCCGCACGCTCAAGGCGCTCGCCGACCCCGCACGGCTGCGGCTGCTGTCGATCATCGCCGCGCACGACGGCGGCGAGGCGTGCGTGTGCGACCTCACCGAGCCCGTCGGGCTCACGCAGCCCACGGTGTCGCACCACCTCAAGGTGCTCGCGGAGGCCGGGTTCGTCACGCGCGAGAAGCGCGGCGTCTGGGCGTACTACACGCTCGTCCCCGACGCCGTGCGTGCGCTGACCGCGCACCTCGGTGCGCACCTGCTCGACGGGCCCGGCGCATGACGGCCGCCACGACCCGCCCGCCCGGCGTGACCGTGACGCCGATGCGCGACGAGCACGCCGCGGGCGTCCTGGACGTGTACGCGGCCGGCATCGCCACCGGCGTCGCGACGTTCCAGGCGCAGCCGCCCACCTGGGAGGAGTTCGACGCCGGCCACGTGCCCGACCACCGGTACGTCGCGCTCGACGGCGACGACGTCCTGGGCTGGGTCGCGGTCTCCCCGGTCTCCGGGCGGTGCGTCTACGCGGGCGTCGTCGAGCACTCGGTGTACGTCGCGCGCGCCGCACGGGGTCGGGGCGTCGGGCGGCTGCTGCTGGACCGGCTGCTCGACTCGGCGCGGGACGGCGGCCTGTGGACCGTGCAGGCGGGCGTGTTCCCGCAGAACGCCGCGAGCCTCGCGCTGCACGCGGCCGCCGGCTTCCGCGTGGTCGGCACGCGCGAGCGCCTCGGGCTCATGACGCACGGCCCGCACGCGGGCTCCTGGCTCGACGTCGTGCTGCTCGAGAAGCGGCTCTGACGGCCCGTCAGGCCGGCGCCCCCACGTAGTCCGCGAGGTGCTGACCCGTGAGGGTCGAGCGAGCCGCGACGAGGTCGGCGGGCGTGCCCTCGAACACGACGCGCCCGCCGTCGTGCCCCGCACCCGGCCCGAGGTCGACGATCCAGTCGGCGTGCGCCATGACGGCCTGGTGGTGCTCGATCACGATCACCGAGCGGCCCGCGTCGACCAGCCGGTCGAGCAGCCCCAGCAGGTTCGCGACGTCCGCCAGGTGCAGGCCCGTCGTGGGCTCGTCGAGCACGTACACGCCGCCCTTCTCCCCCAGGTGCGTCGCGAGGCGCAGGCGCTGCCGCTCGCCGCCCGAGAGGGTCGTGAGGGGCTGCCCGAGCGTCACGTACCCGAGGCCCACGTCGACCAGCCGCTGCGCGATCGCGAGGGCCGCCGGCACGCGTGACTCGCCCTCGGCGAAGTACGTGGCCGCGTCCGCGGCGGGCATCGCGAGCACCTCGGCGATGTCGCGGCCGCCCAGGTGGTACTCCAGCACCGACGCCTGGAACCGACGCCCCTCGCACACCTCGCACGTGGTCGCGACGCCCGCCATCATCGCGAGGTCGGTGTAGATCACGCCCGCGCCGTTGCACACCGGGCACGCGCCCTCGGAGTTCGCGCTGAACAGCGCGGGCTTGACGCCGTTGGCCTTGGCGAACGCCTTGCGCACGGGCTCGAGCAGACCCGTGTACGTCGCCGGGTTGGAGCGCCGCGAGCCGCGGATCGCGGTCTGGTCGATCGTGACGACGCCCTCGCGCTTCGCGAGAGCGCCGTGGATGAGCGAGCTCTTGCCCGACCCGGCGACCCCGGTGACGACCACGAGCACGCCCGTCGGCACGTCGACGTCGACGTCGCGCAGGTTGTGCGTCGCCGCGCCGCGGATCTCCAGCGCGCCCGTGGGCGTGCGCACCTCGGGCTTGAGCGTCGCGCGGTAGCCCAGGTGCCGCCCGGTGAGCGTGTCCGCCGTGCGCAGCCCCTCGACCGTGCCCTCGTAGACCACGTGACCGCCCGCCGTGCCGGCGCCGGGGCCGAGGTCGACGACGTGGTCGGCGATCGCGATCGCCTCGGGCTTGTGCTCGACGACGAGCACGGTGTTGCCCTTGTCCCGCAGGCGCAGCAGCAGGTCGTTCATGCGCGCGACGTCGTGCGGGTGCAGCCCGACCGTCGGCTCGTCGAAGACGTACGTGACGTCGGTGAGCGCCGATCCCAGGTGCCGCACCATCTTGGTGCGCTGCGCCTCACCACCCGACAGCGTGCCCGACGGCCGGTCGAGCGAGAGGTACCCCAGCCCGATCTCGACGAACGCGTCGAGGGCGTCCCGCAGCGCCGTGAGCAGCGGCGCGACGCCGGGCTCGTCGAGCCCGCGCACCCACTGCGCGAGGTCCGTGATCTGCATCGCGCACACGTCGGCGATGTTCCTGCCCGCGATCCGCGAGGACCGTGCGCCCTCGTTGAGACGCGTGCCGTCGCAGTCGGGACAGGTCGTGAACGTGACCGCCCGCTCGACGAACGCGCGCACGTGCGGCTGCATCGCGTCGACGTCCTTGGTCAGGAACGACTTCTGGATCTTGGGGATGAGGCCCTCGTAGGTGACGTTGATTCCGTCGACCTTGATGCGCACGGGCTCGTGGTGCAGCAGCGCGTGCAGCTGCTTGGCGGTGAAGTCCCGGATCGGCCTGTCGGCCGGGAAGAACCCCGCGCCGCGGAAGATCCGCCCGTACCAGCCGTCCATCGTGTAGCCGGGGACCGTCAGCGCGCCCTCCTCGAGCGACTTCGTGTCGTCGTAGAGCGCCGTGAGGTCGAAGTCCGTGACCGACCCCATGCCCTCGCAGCGCGGGCACATGCCGCCGATCTGCTCGAACGACACCTTCTCGGCGCGCTTGGCGCCACGCTCGACCGAGATGGCGCCCGACGCGTGGACGGTCGGGGTGTTGAACGAGAACGCCTGCGCCGAGCCGACGTGCGGCTGCCCGCGCCGGCTGAACAGGATCCGCAGCATCGCGTGCACGTCGGTCACCGTGCCGAGCGTCGAGCGCGGGTTCGCGCCGATGCGCTCCTGGTCGACGATGATCGCGGTGGTCAGGCCGTCGAGCAGGTCGACGTCGGGCCGCGCGAGCGTCGGCATGAACCCCTGCACGAACGCGCTGTACGTCTCGTTGATGAGGCGCTGCGACTCGGCGGCGACCGTGCCGAACACGAGCGAGCTCTTGCCCGAGCCCGAGACGCCCGTGAACACCGTGAGCCGCCGCTTGGGCAGCTCGACGCTCACGTCCTGCAGGTTGTTCTCACGCGCGCCGTGCACGCGGATGACGTCGTGGCTGTCGGCGCGGGCGGGCACGGGGCCGGCGGCAGGGCGGGAGGCGGGGCTGGCTGCGGACGGCGTGCTCATCGGTCCTCCAGGGACGTGCGCGGGCGCGAGCAGGACGGGCGGGCGGCTCAGCGTAGGGCCGGGCACCGACACCGGGGCCCGCACCGATCGTGCCGCGCCGGCCGCGCCCCGCGCGACACCCCGCGTCGTGTCGACGCCGGGCGCCGGGCGTGGCACTCTCCACCGAGGGCATGCGTCGGCGGCGGGGAGAGCACGTGCGGGGATCGGCGCAGGGCGCTGACGGGGCGGACGGTCCCGTCGACGCGCACGCGGCACGGCTCGCGCTGCTCGACTCCGCGGCGCAGGCCGCGGGTCTGGGCACGTTCGAGTGGGACCTCACGAGCGGCCGCCTGGTGTGGGACGCCGCGCTGCTCGAGGTCTTCGGGTACGACGAGCGCACGTTCGGCGGCACCATCGAGTCGTTCGAGACGCGCCTGCACCCCGACGACCTGGCCCCGGTGACGGCGGCGCTCGACCGCGCGATCGCGACGTGCGGCGTCTACGAGGCCGAGTTCCGCGTGCTGCGCCCCGACGGCACGACCCGCTGGCTCACCGCGCGCGGCCGCGCGCTGGCCGGGCCCGACGGCACGGCGACGCACGTGGTGGGCGTCACGACCGACACCACGGCGCTGCGCGAGGGCGAGCTGCGCGTCACCGAGATCCTCGAGCAGATGTCGGTCGGGTACTACTGGGTCGACGCGGGCTGGCGGTTCGGTTACGTCAACGCCGAGGCCGAGCTGATCCTGGGGATGACGCGCGAGACCCTGCTGGGCGGCGACCTGTGGGAGCTGTTCCCGGCGGCCCTGGGCAGCGAGTTCGAGGACGCCTACCGGTCCGTCGCGCGCACGGGCGAGCCCCGCGCGTTCGACGCCTACTACCCGGCACCCCTCGACGGCTGGTACGAGGTCCGCGCGGTGGCGGAGCGCGGCGGCGTCGCGGCCTACTTCACCGAGATCACCGAGCGCCGCCAGGCGCTCGCGGTCGCCGAGCAGGGTCGCGCACGCTCCGACCTGCTGGCGGCCGTCGCGACCGAGCTCGCCGAGGCGGCGGACCCCGTGCAGGCCCTCGAGGCGGTCCTGCCGCACCTCGTGCCCGGCCTCGCCGACTTCGCGATCGCGAGCCTGCTCGACGAGGGCGGCGGCCCGTGGCGCACGCGCCTGCACGACGTCGCGGCGCTGCACGCCGACCCCGACGCGCAGCCGCTGCTCGACGCCTACCGCGCGCTGCGGGTCCCGGCGCTGACGGGCACGTCGGTGATCGCCGAGGTGCTCGCGACGTCGCGGCCCGTGCTGCGCGTGGGTTCCCCGGCGCCCGAGGTGCTGGTCCGCGCGGGCGAGGCGCAGGACCTGCTGCGCCGGCTCGACCCGCAGGCGCTCGTCGTGCTGCCGCTGCGCGGACGCGGCCACACCCGGGGCGTCATCACGCTCGCGCGGTGCGCCGAGCGCGGTGCGTTCGTCGACGCGGACGTCACGACGCTGCGGGACGTCACGGCGCAGATCGGCCTCGCGCTCGACAACGCGCACCTGCAGGCGGTGCGCCGCGACCTGGCGGAGGAGCTGCAGCGCAGCCTCCTCACGGAGCTGCCGCAGCCGGACCACCTGCAGCTCGTCGCGCGGTACGTCCCGGCCACCACGGGCACGCAGATCGGCGGCGACTGGTACGACGCGTTCCTCGTGCGCGACGGCAGCACGTGCCTCGTCATCGGCGACGTCACGGGGCACGACCTGCACGCCGCGGTGTCGATGGCGCAGACCCGCAACGTGCTGCGCGGCGGTGCGCACGCGATCGCGCGGCCGCCGGCGGGCGTGCTCGCGGCGCTCGACTGGGCGATGCACGACCTGGGGATCACGACCATGAGCACCGCGGTCGTCGCCCGCGTCGAGCAGACGCCCGAGCAGGCGGAGCGCGGCGTGCGCACGCTGCGCTGGTCGAACGCCGGCCACCTGCCGCCGCTGCTGCTGCACCCCGACGGCCGCGCGGAGCTGCTGCGCCGTCGCAACGACGTGCTGCTGGGGCTGCGCGCGCACAACCCGCGCCACGACCACACGGTGGACCTCGCGCCCGGCTCGACCGTGCTGCTGTACACCGACGGCCTGGTCGAGCGGCGCACCGAGCGCCTCGAGGTCGGGCTCGAGCGGCTGCGGGCGCTCGCCGAGGAGCTCGCCGACCTGCCGCTCGACGTGTTCTGCGACCGGCTGGTCGCGACGCTCGCGGCGTCCAGCGGGGACGACGTCGCGCTGCTCGCGGTGCGGGCGTTCCCGCAGGACCGCCCGCGCCCGCCGGAGGCCGGCCCCGAGGTCGTGCCGGGCCACCGCGCCTGATCTCGCCGTGCGCCACGACGCGCGCCGGGCATACTGAGGCCGTGAGCGCGCACGACGAGACCCTGGACGACTCCCCGGGCGGCCAGCTGCTCGTCGACGACGCCGACCCGACGACGCTCGTCGCGACGGGCGAGATCGACGTCTTCGTGGTGGAGGGCCTCGCCGAGCACGTCGGCGCACCCCGCACCGACACGGGCCGCCGGCTCGCCGCCGAGGGCGTCCGGACGGTGGACGTGTCGGGCGCCGAGTACGTGGACTCCGGGTTCATCGGCCTCGTCGCGTCGCTCGCTGCCGCGGCCGCGCCGGACCGCGTGCGGGTGCGCGGTGCGAGCGGTCAGGTCAGCGACGTCCTGACGCTCACGGGCCTGGACTCGCTGGTCGAGCTGGTCTGACCCCGACCGCACGGGTGGGCGTCGACCCGCGTCAGCCCTCGAGCGGGACCGTGAACCACACGGTCTTGCCGCCGCCGCGCTCGGGGCGCACGCCCCAGCGCGCCGCGAGGCGTTCGACCAGGCGCATGCCGTGCCCACCCGGGACGTGCGGCCCGCTCGACCGGACCACGGGCAGCGCGTCACCCGCGTCGGTCACGGCGACCGTGCACGTCGTGCGCGTCGACTCGACGCGGACCGTGATCGCCTCGGCCGACCCGTGCCGCACCGCGTTGGTCACGAGCTCGCTCGTCAGCAGCTCGACGGTCGCGACGCTGCCGGGCGACATCCCCAGGTCGCGGGTCCGCTCGTTGACCCAGTGACGGGCCCTCGGGATCGACCCGCGACGGGACTCGATCCGTAGCAGCACCGACCCATTGCACCAGACCTGTCGACGTCGCGCGCCCCGCGACCGGGTTCCGGAGCGCGGTGCCTCGGCGGCTCACGCGCCGACGGTCACGAGCACCTCGTCGACGGCCACCTGCACGTCCAGGTCGGGGTGGAACAGCAGCCAGTCGAGGCTCGCGACCGCGAGCGCCCCGAGCAGCGCGGCGCCCGAGATCCCGGTGACCGTCGCGGGGTCGGCGCCCTGCTCGGCGCGGACCTCGCGCAGCACGTCACGGAAGTGCACCGCGACGTCGGAGCGGATCGGTGCGAGCGCGTCGCCCCACGTGCGGTCGGTGCGGAACAGCTCGGCGGCCATGAGCTTGGCGAGCTCCGGGTTGGTCTGCAGCAGGGTCATGGTCGCGACGGCCACGGACCGCAGCGCGGCCCGGCCGGTGAGGCCGGTCCGCGCCGCGGACACCGTGTCGACGAGCCGTGTGAACCCGGTGCGCAGCACCTCGGAGAACAACGCGTCCTTGGAGTCGAAGTTGTAGTAGAGGCTGCCCTTGGCGACCTGCGCCTCCTCCGCGACCTCGTCCATCGACGCGCCGGTGATGCCGCGGCGGGCCGCCACGGTGATCGCCGCGTCCAGGATCGCCTGCCGGGTCGGTCGGCGTGCCACGGTGCCTCCTCGTCTCCGTCGTCCGTCGTCCGCTACACGCTCAGCTCGGGGTGGAGCCGGGCGATCGTCCACACCTTCTGCCGGCGCGCGGACCACGCGCTCACCGCGAGCGAGCCGATCAGCAATGCTGACATGACCAGCACCGCCGCCCACAGCCGCTGGTCGACGCCGCCGCCGACGAGCTCGCGCAGGCCGTCGACCACGTAGGTGGCCGGCATGTACGGGTGCAGCGCCTGGAAGAACCGGGGCGTCGTCTCGACGGGGTACGTGCCGCCCGACGACGACAGCTGCAGCATGAGCAGCACGAGGGCCACGACGCGGCCCGCGGCCGTGCCGAGCAGGACCACGAACATCTGCTGCAGCGCGAGGAACGCGAGCGTGGTGAGCAGGATGAACGCCGCCATGCCGATCAGGTGCACGGGCTGCATGCCGATGCCGAGCACCAGCACGAACATCATCACGACGACCTGCACCACGCCGACCGCAGCGGCCGGCAGGTACCCGGTCAGCACGGTCCGCAGGCCCGAGACGCCGGACGCGAGCGGGCGGCGCGGCAGCGGCCGCAGGATCAGCCACGTGATGAGCGCGCCGACGAACGTCGCGAGGGCGATGAAGAACGGCGCGAAGCCCTCACCGAAGCCCTGCACCTCGTGGCGCGTGGTCTCGTCGAGCGTGACGGGCGTCGCGACCGCGTCCGCCGTGCGCTCGACGCGCTCGGGCGTGAACGACGGGGCCTTGGCCGCGCCGTCCTGCAAGGTCGAGGCGAACGTGCCGGCACCCTCGGCGAGGGTCCTGGTGCCGTCGGCGAGCGTCGTCGAGCCGGCCGCCGCCGTGGAGGCGCCCGTGCGGAGCGTCGCGGCGCCGTCGGCGACCTGCGCGGCGCCGTCGGCGAGCTGACCGGCCTTGCCCGCGGCCGTGCCGAGGCCCGACGCGAGGGTCTGCGTGCCGTCGGCGAGCGTGTGCGCACCGGTGTCGAGCCGCGCGACGCCCGTCGCGAGGCTCTGCGCCCCGGTCGCGAGGTCGCGCGCACCGGAGGCCGCCGAGGCGGCGCCCTGGTCGAGCCGGGCGAGACCGGTGTGCAGCGTGGTCGCGCCGGTGGCCGCGTCGCCGAGGCCCGACGCGAGCCGGTCGGCCCCCGCGTGCAGCTGGGAGACGCCGCTCGCGAGCGGGGTCGCGGACGCCGAGAGCTGGCCCGCGCCGGTGCTGACCGCACCGGCACCGGCCGCGAGCGCGTCGATGCTCGAGCCCTTGGACTGCAGGACCGCGTCGAGCTGCGCGAGCGTCATGTCGGGGTTCGCGGCACGCAGCTGCTGCAGCGCGGTGACGCCACCGGCGACGCGGGTCGCGCCGTCGGCGAGCGCGGTCGCGGACGCGGGCAGCGCCTTCGCCTTCTCGTCGAGCGACGCGAGCCCGTCACGCAGGGTCGTGGCGCCGGGCGCGAGCTGCTGGAGGCCGCCGTCGAGGGTCGCGGCGCCGGTCGCGGCGTCGTGCGCACCGGTCGCGAGGTCACCCAGGCCGGTGGACAGCGTGCCGGCGCCGCCGCTGAGCTTCTGCGCACCCGCGTCGGCGGACGCGAGGCCGTCGGCGAGGGCACCGCTGCCGTCGACGAGCCGCCCGGCGCCGTCGTGCGCGGTCTGCAGCCCGGACGCGAGCTGGGCCGTGCCGCTGCTGACCTGCGCGGTGCCGTCGCCGAGGCGTGCGGAGCCGTCGGCGAGCTGACCGAGGCCGACCACGAGGGCGCCCGCGCCGCCGTTGAGCTGCTGCGCGCCGTCGTCGAGGCGCGTCGCGGCGTCGGCGGCGTCGCGCACGCCGTCCGCGAGCGTCGAGACGCCCACGAGCATGGTGTCGGCGGCGTCGCGCGTGACGGACTCGGCGACCGCGTCGCGGACCCGGACCATCGCGGTCTTGCCGAGCGTGTCGGCGAGGAAGCTGTTCGCGTCGTCGTAGACGACGTCGATCGTGCCGGGCTGCGGGTCGTCCTCGGACAGGGTCGCGAGGCTCGCGGAGAAGCCCGCGGGGATCGTCACGGAGAAGTAGTAGCTGCCGTCGGCGACGCCGTCGGCGGCGGTCTTCGCGTCGACGAGCCGCCAGCCGAGGTCACCGCCGTCGAGCAGGCGCTGCGTGACGTCGGCTCCGGCGTGCAGCTCGGTGCCGTCGGTCCGGGTGACGGCGACGTCCTGGTCGACGAGCGCGACGGGCAGCCGGTCGAGGTGGTCGGTGGGCGCCCAGAACGCCCACAGGTACAGCGCGCCGTAGATGAGGGGGATGACGAAGAGCACGGCGAGCGCGATCTTCGGCAGCGTGCCGCGGCGGAAGCGCCGCAGCTCGGTGCCGGTGGACAGGACGGACATGGGTCTCTCGTTCTCGCGGGTCGTCGCTCAGCGGGTGAGCGTGACGACGGCGGTGCGGTCGGGGGTGAGCAGGTCGGTGTCGCGCGGGTCGGCGCTGCCGAGGACGACGGCGCGCACGTGCTGCGGGTGCGCGGGGTCGGTGAGGGCCTCGAGGCAGCGCGCGACGACGGCGCGCTCGTGCGGGTTCTTGACGGCGTCGAGGTCGTCGACGACGAGCACCTCGGGGCGGGCGAGCAGCGCGAGCGCGACGCGCACGAGCAGGTCCTGCGCCTCGGTGAGGTCGCGCACGAGGAGGCCGGGGTCGGGGACGGGCACGTCGCCGAGCACGGGGCCGAGCAGCGCGGTGAGGCGTGCGGCCGTGACGCGCGGCGTGCGGCGGTACCAGGGGCTCTCCCAGGACAGCCGCTCGCGCACGACGGCGCCGACGGGGACGACGGGCTCGAGGTCGTCGATGCCGTCGAACCCGGCGATGCCGGCGCGGCGGCGGACGGCCGCGGCGGCCCGGGACGTGTCGCGACCCAGGACGGTGAGGCGGCCGGAGGTCAGGCGCATGCGTCCGGCCGTCGCGAGCAGGAAGGACGTGCGGCCCGAGCCGCGGTCCCCGAGCACGACCGTGACCGGCTGGGCGGAGGTCGCGTCGAGCGGGCCGAAGACGGGGCCGCGCGCGCCGCGCACGAGAGCGCGGCGGGCCTCGACGACGGCGGGCGGCGGGGGCGCGCCGGG
>NZ_LNTD01000273.1 GCF_001462455.1 Cellulomonas sp. B6 | reverse complement strand
GCTCGCCTTCCTGGGCACGGACGCCGCCCTGCCGGGCGAGCCGGTCTGCCGGCGCAGCGACGGCATCGACACGCACTACGAGGCGGTGCTCACCGCGTCGACCGCCGACGTCGTCGCCTGGCTCGCGCTCGTGCAGCCCGGTGCGACGCTCGACGCGGCCGGGTGCGGGGCCGACGTCGACCTGTGCCTGAACGTCCCGCGGGACCCCGGCGGCCCGGGCGACGCGCACGTCCTGACCGTGCAGGTCGTCGGCGAGGGCCCGGTCGCGGCCGTCCGGGTCACGGCGTTCACGACCTGACCCCCCGCGGGCCCCGCGACCGGTCGGGCGTCCCGGTCGTCGCCGCCCGGTGCCCGCACGGCCCCGCGCGGCGCCGCGCCGCCCGGCGCTCGTCCGTCCCCGCGGGAGAAGGGTTCAGCGGGCGGCGAGCCCCACGGCGTCGAGCCACGCCTCGGCGAGCAGGCCGTGCCCCGCGGGCGTCGGGTGCACGCCGTCGAACGCCCACCGCTCGGGCGACGTCCGCGCCGCGGCCGCCGCGAACAGCCCGTCGGCCGGCACGAGCGTGGCACCGACCTCGCCCGCCAGCCGCCGCACGACGTGGATGCGCGGGTCGAGGTCCTCGCGCCACGCGTGCTCGACGGGCGCCACGGGCAGCAGGAACGGCTCGATCAGCACGAGCCGCGCGTCGAGCCGCTCGCGCGTCGCGTCGAGGATCGCGCGGTAGTGCTCCTCGTACTCCTCGACCGACGTCGGCGTGCCCGAGTCGTAGCGGCGCCACGTGTCGTTGACGCCGATGAGCACCGAGACCACCGTCGGCTCGAGGTCGAGCGCGTCGGCTGCCCAGCGCTCGCGCAGCTGCCGCGTGGTGTTGCCGCCGATGCCGCGGTTGAGGAACGTCAGCCCCAGGTCCGGGCGGCGTGCACCGGCCAGCGCCGCGACGATCCCCGCGTACCCGTGCCCCAGGCCCCACGGCGAGTCCGGCTGGTCGCGGTCGCGCCCCCAGTCCGTGATGGAGTCGCCGGTCAGGAGCACGCGGTCGCCGCGGCGCAGCGGTGTCGTCGTCGTCACCCGACGATCCCACCACGCCGCGAGCGTGCCGCGGAAGCGCGGCCCCGCCCTGCACGCCCCCGTCTCACCCGCGCGTGCCACCCCGCTCCCGCACCGGCTCCCTCGCACCCCGCTCCGCGTACTGCCTCACACCGACGGACAGCGCCGCGGTCGACGGACACACGCACGCCGCTGTCCGTCGAGCCGTGGCGCTGTCCGTCGACACGGGGGGACGCCGCAGGGGGAGGGGCCGCGGAGGGCGCGCCGGTAGGGTGTGCGTGCCGTGCCACCCTGTGCGCACGAGCGCGGGGTGTGGCGCAGGTTGGTAGCGCGTCCGCTTTGGGAGCGGAAGGTCGTGGGTTCGAATCCCGCCACCCCGACGGTCGCGAGGTCGGTCGTCCGGCCGGTCGACCGCGTGCCGCGCTCTCGTCAGGATCCGAGAAGCGCGCCCGTCGCGTCGTCCCTAGCCTCGGTGCCGACAGATCCACCGAGCGAGGAGCGGGACATGGCCACGAGGGCGACCGACGCGGAGGCCGACGGGTTCACGGCCGAGGAGCGGGCGGCGATGAAGGAGCGCGCGGCCGAGCTGCGCGTGCAGAAGGGGCGCCGCGGCACGGCCGACAAGGCGGCCGCCGCGGAGGCCGACGCGCTCGAGAAGATCGCCGAGATGCCCGAGCCGGACCGCGTCATCGCCGAGCGCGTGCACGCGATCGTGCGCGAGCACGCGCCCGCGCTCGCGCCGCGCACCTGGTACGGCCAGCCCGCGTACGCCAAGGACGGCCAGGTCGTCTGCTTCTTCCAGGCGGCCTCGAAGTTCGGCACGCGGTACGCGACGCTCGGCTTCAACGAGTCCGCGGCGCTCGACGACGGTGCCATGTGGCCCACCGCCTTCGCGATCACCGGGCTCACCGACGACGTCGTCGACCGCGTGACCGACCTGGTCCGGCGCGCGGCGGGCTGACGGTCCGCAACCGCCGTCGGGGCGCGCCGGCCGGCGCGGTTCACGCCGGTGCGGTTCAGGCCGGCTCGCGGACCGGGACCAGCAGCTCGAGCTGGTGGTGACCCAGCACCCGCGCGGCGGCGGGCGAGGACGTGACGCGGAACGCCACGGGGCGTGCGGCGGACTCGTCGAGGTCGAACGGGGACGCCTCGACCCACGCACGCAGCTCGCGCAGCACCCGCTCGCCGTCGGCGTCGTCACCGTCGCGCGCCACCCCGGCGGCGTACAGCCCGCCGGCGAACCGCTCGACGGCCCAGCCCGCGTCGGTGACGTCGTCGTCCGGCGCGAGCAGCCACGACCACACGAGCGGTCCGTCGCCGCCGTCCCGCCACATGAGGTCGCGCGGTGCGAGCACGAGCGGGTCGGTGCGCGCCGAGAACCACGCGTCGAAGCGCGCGAGGGTCGCACCGGGGGCGAACGGGTCCGGGTCGGGGGCCGGGCCGGTCGTGGCGACCTGGCTCGCGGGCAGCTCGATCACGCGGACGTGCACGGACGCCTCCTCAGTAGCGGGTGCGCCCAGGTTCCCGAGGGCAGGCGGGGAGTGCGAGGGTCGGAGGTCCCGGGTGCGTCGTCACGCCGGACGACGGGGCGAGGACGCACGACGGGCCGGCGGGGAGCCCCCCGTCCGGCCCGTGCCGCGGAGCGGACGACGGGAATCGAACCCGCGTAGCCAGTTTGGAAGACTGGGGCTCTACCATTGAGCTACGTCCGCACGCGCCCGGCGCTGACCGGGCGGCGCAGCAAGGTTACCGGGTCCGGCCGGGTCCGCGGCCCGTGACGGCGCGCGGCTCCCGACGATCGGTCGGCGATCGGCCGACGATCAGCGCGTCGTGCGGTCCGCTTTGGCGGTCCGTCCCGCCGGTGCCGTAGCATCGAGGGTCGCGCGTCCGCGCTCCCGGGTGCCTGCACGACGCCGCCCCCCGGGCGGCCGTCGCGGTGCTGCCGGGGCCGCCGTGCGGACCCCGTGACCCGTCGCGGACCAGATCGTGCCACTCCGTCGGACCAGCCGGCGCCCGGCCATGACCAGTTGGAGACCATCGAAGTGAAGAGCGCCGTCGAGACCCTGGAGCCCACCAAGGTCAAGCTGTCCGTCGAGGTGTCGTACGACGAGCTCAAGCCGAGCATCGAGCACGCGTACCAGCACATCGCCGAGCAGGTGACGGTGCCGGGCTTCCGCAAGGGCAAGGTGCCGCCGCGCATCATCGACCAGCGGGTCGGCCGCCCGGCCGTCATCGAGCACGCCGTGAACGAGGGCCTGTCGGGCTTCTACGCCGACGCCGTGCGCGAGAACGAGCTGCGCCCGATGGGCCAGCCCGAGGTCGAGGTCACCCAGGTCCCCGGCCTCGTCGCCGGCGACGAGGGCGAGCTGCACTTCACCGCCGAGGTCGAGGTCCGCCCCGAGATCACGCTGCCCGCGCTCGACGGCCTGACGCTCACGGTCGACGACGTCGAGGTCTCCGACGAGGACGTGCAGGCGCGTCTCGACGCGCTGCGCGAGCGCTTCGGCTCGCTCGTGGGCGTCGACCGTCCCGCGCAGGACGGCGACTTCGTCGTCATCGACCTCGCCGCGACGATCGGCGACGAGCAGGTCGACCAGGTCTCCGGCACGAGCTACCAGATCGGTTCGGGCAACATGCTCGAGGGCCTCGACGAGGCGCTCACGGGTCTGTCGGCCGGTGAGACGACCTCGTTCGAGACCGAGCTCGTCGGCGGCGAGCGCCAGGGCGAGAAGGCGACCGTGACCGTGACGGCCACGGGCGTCAAGGAGCGCCAGCTCCCCGAGGTCGACGACGAGTTCGCGCAGCTCGCGAGCGAGTTCGACACGATCGACGAGCTCAAGGCCGACCTGCGTGAGCAGGCCGCGCGCATCAAGGCGTCGAACCAGGCCGTGCAGGCCCGCGACCTGCTGGTCGAGAAGCTCACGTCCGACGTCGAGATCCCGGTCCCGGCGGGCGTCGTCGAGGCCGAGGTGCACCGCCACCTCGAGTCCGAGGGTCGTCTCGAGGACGACGAGCACCGCGCCGAGGTGACGGAGCAGGCGCAGACCGCGCTGCGCAACCAGATCCTGCTCGACACGCTCGCCGAGCAGCTCGACGTCAAGGTCAGCCAGAGCGAGCTGCTCGACTACCTCGTGAGCGCGTCGCGCCAGTACGGCATGGACCCCAACACGTTCATCCAGACCGTGGACCAGCAGGGTCAGATCCCCGCGATGGTCGCCGAGGTCGCGCGCTCCAAGGCGCTCGCGCTCTCGCTGCGCCAGGTCGCGGTCGTCGACGGCTCGGGTGCCGCGGTGGACCTCTCGGAGTTCATCGGCTCCGACGAGGAGGACGCCGCCGTCGAGCAGGCCGAGCAGGCCGAGGCCGTCCAGGACGAGGCCGCGGACGACAAGGCCTGACCCGCGCACCACGCACACCCCGACGGCCCCGCGACACCCACCCGGTGTCGCGGGGCCGTCGTCGTCCACGGGCGCGGACGTCGCCCCGCGGCAGGCGTGCGGGCGCCGGGACGCACCCGCTGCGCCGACAGCGAAACGGCGCGTCGCCGGGACATGGGCGGGTGCGCACGGGCGTTAGGGTCACAGCAACGCGCGGCCGGTGGGGCACCCTCGGGAGCCCGCCGCCGCGTCAGACGTAGCCAGACGAGGGAGCCTTCGTGAACGAGCAGGTGCCGGCCCTGGCCCGGGCAGATTCTCCGGGCCTCGGGCTCAACGATTCCATCTACAACCGACTGCTGCGCGAGCGGATCATCTGGCTCGGGTCGGAGGTCCGCGACGAGAACGCCAACGCGATCTGCGCGCAGATGATGCTGCTGGCGGCCGAGGACCCCGACAAGGACATCTGGCTGTACATCAACTCGCCGGGCGGGTCGATCACGGCCGGCATGGCGATCTACGACACGATGCAGTACATCAAGCCGGACGTCGCGACGATCGCGATGGGCATGGCCGCCTCGATGGGGCAGTTCCTGCTCTCGTCGGGCGCCAAGGGCAAGCGGTACGCGACGCCCCACGCCCGCGTGATGATGCACCAGCCCTCGGGCGGCATCGGCGGCACCGCCACCGACGTGCGCATCAACGCCCAGCTCATCCTGCACATGAAGAAGGTGCTGGCCGAGCTGATCGCCGAGCAGACCGGCAAGGACGTCGAGCAGATCAACGCCGACTCGGACCGTGACCGCTGGTTCACGGCGCCCGAGGCGCTCGAGTACGGCTTCATCGACCACGTGGTCACCAGCAGCCACTCGGTCGCCGGCGGCGGCGGGACCTCGGCCTGACGGCCGGGCGACGCGCACAGAACCAGCGAGGAGAACCTTCGTGAGCATGGAGTCCCAGTTCATCGCCCGCGCCGGCCGGCTGGCCGGCGGCACGGCGCCCGCCTCGCCGTCCGGCCGCTACGTGCTGCCGCAGTTCGAGGAGCGCACCGCCTACGGCTTCAAGCGCCAGGACCCGTACACCAAGCTGTTCGAGGACCGCATCATCTTCCTCGGCGTGCAGGTGGACGACGCCTCGGCCGACGACGTCATGGCGCAGCTGCTCGTGCTCGAGTCCACGGACCCGGACCGCGACATCACGCTGTACATCAACTCGCCCGGCGGCTCGTTCACGGCCCTCACGGCGATCTACGACACGATGCAGTACATCAAGCCGCACATCGCGACCGTCTGCCTCGGGCAGGCGGCCTCGGCCGCGGCCGTGCTGCTCGCGGCCGGCTCGCCCGGCAAGCGCCTGGCGCTGCCGAACGCGCGCGTGCTGATCCACCAGCCCGCGATGGAGGGTGGCGGCTACGCGCAGGCGTCCGACATCGAGATCCAGGCCAACGAGCTCATCCGCATCCGCGAGTGGCTCGAGGCGGCGCTCGCGCAGCACACGGGTCGCACCGTCGAGCAGGTCGCCAAGGACATCGAGCGCGACAAGATCCTCACCGCGGCGCAGGCCAAGGAGTACGGGATCGTCGACCAGGTGCTCGAGAGCCGCAAGGGCGTGCACGCGGCCGTCGTGCAGCCGTCCTGATCGTCGTGACCCCGGCCCCGTCGTGCGACGACGGGGCCGGGGTCACGGAACGGATGTGACCGCGGCATCCGTGCGATAACGGACGCACGCACCGGCGTGTTCGTCTCGACACGCCGCGACCCGCCAGGGGAGTACGGCTGACACCCGGCCCCGGGTGGTGTGCAATGGGGGGACGTGACTCGCGGACCGCGAGGTCACGACGACGGCGCACCGCCGGAACGGCGGAGGGCGACACGAGGGAAGGGGACGCACGTGGCGCGGATCGGGGACGGTGCCGACCTTCTCAAGTGCTCCTTCTGCGGCAAGTCCCAGAAGCAGGTCAAGAAGCTCATCGCGGGGCCGGGCGTCTACATCTGCGACGAGTGCATCGACCTGTGCAACGAGATCATCGAGGAAGAGCTCGCCGAGGCCACCGAGGTCGGCATGGTCGAGCTGCCCAAGCCGAAGGAGATCTTCGACTTCCTCGAGCAGTACATCGTCGGCCAGGAGGGCGCCAAGCGGTCGCTCGCCGTGGCGGTGTACAACCACTACAAGCGGATCCAGGCCGGTGAGGGCGCGCGGACCACGGCGGGCGAGGAGCCCGTGGAGATCGCGAAGTCCAACATCCTGCTGATCGGGCCCACGGGGTGCGGCAAGACGTACCTCGCGCAGACGCTCGCGAAGATGCTCAACGTCCCGTTCGCGATCGCGGACGCCACGGCCCTCACCGAGGCGGGCTACGTCGGCGAGGACGTCGAGAACATCCTGCTCAAGCTCATCCAGGCCGCCGACTACGACGTCAAGAAGGCCGAGACGGGGATCATCTACATCGACGAGATCGACAAGATCGCCCGCAAGAGCGAGAACCCGTCGATCACGCGCGACGTGTCCGGCGAGGGCGTGCAGCAGGCGCTGCTGAAGATCCTCGAGGGCACGACCGCGGCGGTGCCGCCGCAGGGCGGGCGCAAGCACCCGCACCAGGAGTTCATCCAGATCGACACGACGAACGTGCTGTTCATCGTGGCCGGCGCCTTCGCGGGGCTGGACGAGATCATCACGTCCCGTGCCGGACGCCGCGGCATCGGGTTCGGCTCGCCGATCCACTCGGCCGACGACGTCGACGTCTACGGCGAGGTCATGCCGGAGGACCTGCTGAAGTTCGGGCTCATCCCCGAGTTCATCGGCCGCGTCCCGATCATCACGACCGTGTCGCCGCTCGACCGCGCCGCGCTCGTGCGGATCCTCACCGAGCCGCGCAACGCGCTGGTCAAGCAGTACCAGCGCATGTTCCAGATCGACGGCGTCGAGCTGGAGTTCGAGGACGACGCGGTCGCCGCGGTCGCCGAGCAGGCGCTGCTGCGCGGCACGGGTGCGCGCGGCCTGCGGGCCATCCTCGAGGAGGTCCTGCAGCAGGTGATGTTCGAGGTGCCGTCGCGCGACGACGTCGCCCGGGTCGTCATCACGCGCGAGGTCGTGCTGGACAACGTCAACCCGACGCTCGTGCCGCGCGACGCGCAGGACAAGCGCGCGCCGCGCGAGAAGAGCGCGTGAGCGCAGACCGTCCCGTCGTGCCGGCCGAGCTGGCGCGGCTGCGGGGGAGCATCGACAACATCGACGCCGCGCTCGTGCACATCCTCGCCGAGCGGTTCAAGGCCACGCAGCGCGTCGGCGTGCTCAAGGCCGAGCTGGGCCTGCCGCCGTCCGACCCCGGCCGCGAGGCCGTGCAGGTCGAGCGGCTGCGGCAGCTCGCGCGGGAGGCCGACCTCGACCCGGTGTTCGCCGAGAAGTTCCTCGCCTTCGTCGTCGCCGAGGTGATCCGGCACCACGAGGCCATCGCGCAGGACCACGCGCAGCGCTCCTGAGCAGCGTCCCGGACCGGCAGGAACCGGGTGGCGCCCGGCGGCGCGATGTCGGAGGGTGGGACGGTCAGCCCGGGTCGTGCCGTGCGCGGCCGTGGGACCCCATGACGCGCGAGGAGACCTGCTCATGCACCTGAACTGGATCAAGCCGCTGCTCGGCCGTCCGGCGCCCTTCACCACCGTCTACCTGGACGCCACCCGCGACGACGCGACGGGTGCGGCGGACGTCCAGGCCCGGTGGAAGTCCCTGCGCCGCCAGCTCGAGCGCGACGGTGCGCCGGCGGGCGTGCTGGGCGACCTCGACGAGCTGCTGCGCCGCCCGACGGGCGTACCCGGCCCGCACGGTCGGGTCGTGGTCGCCGACGCCGAGGGCGTCGTGCTCGACCGCGTCCTGACCGAGCCGCCCGCGCAGTCCAGTGCGACGTGCGGACCGGTGCCGGTGCTCCTGCCCGCGGCGCGCGCGGCCGACGAGTCGACGTCGTACCTGCTGGTCGAGGTGGACCGGCAGGGCGCCGACCTCACCTGGTCCGACGGCACCGGACGACGGGCCGTGGACGAGGAGGGCGTCGAGGGCGGCCACGACGTGCTGCACAAGGTGCGCGAGGGCGGGCTGTCGCACCGCCGCATGCAGGCGCGCGTCGAGGACTCCTGGGAGCGCAACGCCGAGACCGTCGCGGCGGAGCTCGACAAGCAGGTGGTCGAGCGGCGTCCCGAGCTCGTGCTGCTGACGGGCGACGTGCGCGCCGTGGCGCTCGTCAAGGACGCCGTGGGGCAGGCGGTGCGCGACCTGCTGGTCGAGGTGCCGGGCGGCTCGCGGGCCGAGGGCGTGAACCGGGCGGCGTTCGACGAGCGGGTCGCGCAGGTGCTCGCCGAGCACTGCGCGCGGCGGCGGGAGCAGGTGCTCGACCGGTTCCGGGAGGGGCTCGGGCGTGGCGAGGAGGCGGTGACCTCGCTCTCCGACGTCGTCGCGGTGCTGCAGCGCGGCCAGGTCGCCGAGCTCGTGCTGGGGGAGCCCGCGCCCGGGGCGTCGTGGGCGCCCGACGAGCACGAGGTGTGGGTCGGGGACGGTCCGCTCGAGCTCGCGACGTCGCGCGAGGACCTCGACGCGATCGGTGCCACGGGGGAGCCCCGTCGCATGCCCGCCGCGGTGGCGCTCGTCCGGGCGGCGGTCGGTCAGGACGCGGGCCTCACGTTCGCGCCCGACGGCAGCGTCGAGCTCGCCGACGGGGTCGGGGCCGTGTTGCGCTGGAGCGACGGCTCGACACCGCGCGAGTCGGTGCTCTCGCAGTCGGGCGACGCGGCGCGCGTGCACAACGTGCCCTGACGCGGCAGCGGTCCTGACGCGGACGGTCGCGGCCGCACCCCGGGGTGCGGCCGCGACCGTCACGCGTGCAGGCGCAGGTGCAGCGTCGCCGTGACCGGGTGCAGCACCGCGTCGGGCAGCACGCCCGGTCCGCACGCGGCGGACCCGAGGCCGTGCTGCGCGGCGTCGAGGTGCAGCCACAGCAGGCCGTCGGGCACGAGCTCGTGCGGGTGCGCCGCCGCGGCGAGCGCCGTGTCGGACCACGGGCGGGCCGTGAGCTCGAGCCCGGGCGCGGTGTGCGTGCCGTGCCGGACGTCGAGCGCGGTGACGGTCAGGGGGCCCGCCGCCAGGTCGAGCCGGGCGTGCGTGACGCCGCGGCGCGCGCCGTTCTCCTGCGGGTGCGTGTACCGCGTGCCGAGCGCGTCGACGGTGTGCCGCCACCGGCCGGGCAGCGCCGCGCGCGACGAGTCGGCGGAGGACTCGTGCGGGCCGAGGCCCGTCCAGTCGACGGTCACGGCGCCCGCGTCGGGCTGCTCGAGGGCGAGCAGCCACCCGAGGCGCGCGACCGAGCCGGGCCAGCGGCCCTCGGGTGCGAGGCGCAGCGTGAGGTCGACCGTGCGGTCGTCGACCGCGCGCCACTCGTAGCGGACGCGCAGCGCGCAGTCCGTCGCCGCTCCCGCGGTGCGACCGGTGACCACCAGCGCGTCGCCGTCGCGCCCGACCGAGTCGAGCCGCTCGTGCAGGCGCGTCAGCCCGGCGCGCTCCCAGGCGTCGCCGTCGCCCACGTCGGCGGACCACGAGCGCGCCCGGTCGTTGTCGGTGGGGGCGCGCCACGCGTCGACGCGCGCCAGCCGGACGCGCGTGCCGCCGAGCCGCACGACGCGCCCGGTGGCGTCGAGCTCGACGGGCCCGACGCGGTGGCCGCCCGCGGCGGTCGCGGCGGGGGTAGCCCTGCTGGTCGGCTCGGTACCGGTCACCGCGGGGGCGGCACCGCGGCGCAGCAGCACGTGGCCGGCACCGAGGTGCCCCGCGGCCACGTCGCGGCTGTCGCGCGGCACCGCGCGCACCACGAGCCACGCGGTCGCGGCGGGGGACAGGTCCGTCAGGACGTCGGGCGCGACGTCGTCGACGTGCACCTCGGTCGAGCCGCCGGGGGCGAGGACCGTCTCGACCTCACCGGTTGCGGCGACGTCGCCGTCCGCGACCACCTCCCACACCAGTCGCGCGTGCGCCGTGCTGGTGAACGCGTACCGGTTGCGGACCACCAGCGTCCCGGGCCGTTCTGGCACCGGGCGCACGCCGACGGGCGCGTAGACCGCCGCGAGCTCCAGGAGACCGGGCGAGGGCGTGCGGTCGGGCAGCAGGAGCCCGTCGGCGATGAACGTGCCGTCGTGCAGCTCCTCGCCGAAGTCCCCGCCGTAGCCGTGGAACGGCGTGCCGTCGGCCGTGCGGGTCGCGATCCCGTGGTCGATCCACTCCCACACGAACGCACCCAGGACCCGCGGGTGCGCGTCGACGAGGTCGACGTACTCGGTGAGCCCGCCGGGGCCGTTGCCCATCGCGTGCGCGTACTCGCACAGCACGAACGGCAGCGTGCGCCGCCGGGCGTCGGCCGCCGCGTCGGGCCATGCGGGCTCCTCGCCGCGCCCGATGAGCGCGACCTCCTCGGTCGACGCGTACATGCGCGAGTACACGTCGACGTGCGCGCTGGACCAGTCGCCCTCGTAGTGCACCGGCCGGGTGGGGTCGAGCGCGCGGACCGCGGCGGCCATGGCGCCGACATTGACGCCCGCGCCGGCCTCGTTGCCCAGCGACCACATCACCACGCTCGCGTGGTGGGCGTCGCGCCGCACCATGCGGTGCACGCGGTCGACGAGCAGCGGCTCCCACGCCGGGTCGTCGGTGGGGTTGCCGCGCCAGCCGAGCACCTCGAACCCGTGCGTCTCGAGGTCGTTCTCGTCGATCACGTACAGGCCGTGCTCGTCGCACAGGTCGAGGAAGTGCGGGTGCGGCGGCGCGTGGCTCGTGCGGACCGCGTTGACGTGGTGCCGCTTCATGAGCAGCACGTCCTCGAGCATGGTCGCGCGCGTGACGGCGCGCCCGCGCGTCGGCTCGAACTCGTGCCGGTTGACGCCGTAGAGCTTCACGGGCGCGCCGTTGACCGTGAGCACGCCGTCCGCGACCGCAACCGTGCGGAAGCCCGCGCGCAGCGTGACCGTCTCGGTGCCGGTGGAGACGACCACGTCGTACAGACGCGGGTGCTCGGCGCTCCACGGCTCGACCGCGCCCACGTCGAGCGTCGACCCCGCCCCGGCGTCGACCCCGAGCTCGGTGACGCGCACGCGCGCGTCCGCGCCGCCCTCGACGTCGACGCGCAGCGTGCCCGTGCCGGTCTCGTGGTCGTAGTGGGCGCGCAGCGTCACGTGCTCGACGCCGCCGGCGGGGCGGTGCGCGAGCGTCACGTCACGGAAGATGCCCGAGAGCCACCACTGGTCCTGGTCCTCGACGTACGTGTGCGCCGACCACTGCGTCACACGGACCGCGAGCAGGTTGGCCCCGGCGCGCACGGCGTCCGTCACGTCGACCTCGGTGGGCAGGCGCGAGCCGTGCGACTGCGCGAGCACGCGACCGTTGACCGCGACCTCGAACCACGAGTCGACGCCCTCGAACCGCAGCACGACCCGCCCGTCCGCGAGCCACGCCGCCGGGACGTCGACCGTGCGGCGGTACTCGCCCGTGGGGTTCTCGTGCGGCACGCGCGGCGGGTCCACGGGGATCGGGTACAGCACGTTCGTGTACGCCGGCCGCCCGTACGGCCACGCGTCGGGGGCGCCGGCGAGCTGCCAGTGCCCCGGCACCTCGAGGTCGGCCCAGCCGGGTCCGGCGCCGTCGTCGGCGGGGTCGAGCCCGGTGTCCGCGGTGGGGCTCAGGCGGAAGCGCCACGTGCCGTCGAGGCGCTGCTCGGGCGCGTCGCTCGCGCCGTCGGCGGGGCGGAAGCGCGCGTCGCGCACGCCGGTGGGCGGCGTGAGCGACTCGTGCGTGGGCGTCGGCTCGGGGACGGCGGTGTCCGGCACGACCGCGCTCAGTCGCCGTGCCCGGGGCGCGTGTCGACGTAGAGCTCGTCGATCACGGGCGCGAAGTCCTTGAGCACCGCGGCGCGCTTCACCTTGAGGGACGGCGTGAGGTAGCCGTTCGACTCGGTGAAGTCGGTCGTGAGGACGCGGATCTTGCGGATCGACTCGGCGCGCGAGACGGCCTCGTTGGCGCGCTCGACGGCCCGGTCGAGCGCCTCGAGCACCTGCGGGTGCGTCGACGCCGTCGTGACGTCCATCGCGGGCAGCCCGTGCATCGACAGCCACCCGGGCAGCATCTCGGCGTCGAGCGTGACGAGGGCACCGATGAACGGCCGCTGGTCACCGACCGCGACGACCTGGCTGACCAGCGGGTGCCCGCGCAGGCGGTCCTCGAGCACCGCGGGCGCGACGTTCTTGCCGCCCGCGGTGACGATGATCTCCTTGCTGCGGCCCGTGATGCGCAGGTAGCCGTCGTCGTCGAGCGTGCCGAGGTCGCCCGTGCGGAACCAGCCGTCGACCAGCACCTCGGCCGTCTCCTCGGGCATGTGCCGGTAGCCGCGGAAGACGTGCGGGCCCTTGACCCAGATCTGCCCGTCGTCGTCGACGCGCAGCGACGTGCCGGGGAACGCGGGGCCTACTGTCCCCACCTTCGTCAGGCCGGGGCGGTTGACCGATGTGGGCGCGGTCGTCTCGGTGAGGCCGTAGCCCTCGAGGATCCGCACGCCGATGCCGCGGTAGAAGTGCCCGAGGCGCTCGCCCAGCGGAGCGCCGCCCGAGATCGCGAACTCGGCGCGGCCGCCCAGCGCCGCGCGCAGCCTGGCGTGCACGAGCCGGCCCGCGAGCCGGTGCTGCGCGGTGAGCCCCGCCGAGGGGCCCTTCGCGGTGTCGAGCGCGCGCGAGTACGCGATCGCGACCTTGGCCGCCCACCGGAACAGCTTGAGCTTCGTGCCCGCGCCGGCCTTCTGCTCGGCCGAGTTGTAGACCTTCTCGAACACGCGCGGCACGGCCAGCACGAACGTCGGCCGGAACGACGCGAGGTCGGGCAGCAGGTTGCGCGTGTCGGGCGTGTGGCCCAGCACGGCGCCCGACGGCACGCACAGCACCTGGATGAACCGCGCGAAGACGTGCGCGAGGGGCATGAACAGCAGCGTGCGCGAGTACGGCTTGGCGCAGATCTCGCCCAGGCCCTCGACGCCGTTGCGCGACAGCTCGACGAAGTTGCCGTGCGTCAGCTCGACGCCCTTCGGGCGGCCCGTGGTGCCCGAGGTGTAGATGATCGTCGCGAGGTCGGCGCCGCGCGCGTGCGTGCTGCGCCGGTCGATCTCGACGTCCGCGACGTCGGCGCCGCGCGTCACGAGCGTGCCGATCGCGTCGTCGTCGAGGACCAGCACCTCCGTCAGACCCGGCAGGTCGTCGCGGACCTGCGCGACGACGGCCGCGTGCGCCGCGGTCTCGACGACCGCGAGGCGGATGCCGGCGTCGGACGCGATCCACCGCACCTGCTCGGCCGACGACGTCTCGTAGACCGGCACGCCCACGGCGCCCGCGGCCCACACCGCGAAGTCGACGAGCGTCCACTCGTAGCGCGTGCGCGACATGATGCCGACGCGGTCGCCGGGCTCGACGCCCGCGGCGACCAGGCCCTTGGCGACCGCACGCACCTGGGCGACGAACGCCGCCACGGTGATCTGCTGCCACGTGCCGCCCAGCGCGGTCTGCCGCTCGACGAACACGCCGTCGGGGTCGCGCGCGAGCCGGTCCGCGAGCATCGTGCAGATCGACGCGTCGGGCATCGGCGTCGCGAGGGTGGGCGAGGTGAACTCGGGCATGCGCGGAACTCCTGGAGGCGGGGGACGGGACGACCCTAGTGCCCGCGCCGCGGGCCGCGAGGGGACCTCACGCCCCCGGGTGCTGGTGGGTCGGGTCGAGCACGCGCTGCAGGAACGCACGCGTGCGCTCCTCGGTGGGTGCGCCGATCACCTGGTCGGCCGGGCCGGACTCGACCACGACGCCGTCGTCCATGAACACGACGCGGTCGCCGACCTCGCGTGCGAACGCCATCTCGTGCGTCACGACGATCATCGTCATGCCGGCGTCGGCGAGGTCGCGCATGACGCCCAGCACGTCGCCGACCAGCTCGGGGTCGAGCGCCGAGGTGGGCTCGTCGAACAGCATGAGCATCGGGTCCATCGACAGCGCACGGGCGATCGCGACGCGCTGCTGCTGGCCGCCCGAGAGCTGCGCGGGCATGGCCTGCGCGCGGTCGGCCAGGCCGACGCGCTCGAGGTTGGCGAGCGCGACACGCTCGGCCTCGGCGCGCGAGCGGCGCAGCACGCCGCGCTGCGCGATCGTGCAGTTGTCGAGCACCGTGCGGTGCGCGAACAGGTTGAACTGCTGGAACACCATGCCGACGTGCGTGCGCACGCGGTCGATGTCGACGTCGGGGTCGGTGACCTCGACGCCGAGCAGGTCGATGCGCCCCGACGTCGGCTGCTCGAGCAGGTTGACGCACCGCAGCAGCGTGGACTTGCCGGAGCCGGACGGGCCGATGACGCACACGACCTCGCCGGCGGCGACGTCGAGGTCGATGCCGCGCAGCACCTCGCGGTCGCCGAACGACTTGCGGAGGCCGGCGACGGACACGACGGCCGGGGCGGGGGAGGTCGCGCTCACTTGCCGCGTCCCTTCGTCGAGGTCCGGTGCTCGAGCCAGCGCGTGAGCTGGCCGAGCGGCAGGGTGAGGAGCAGGTAGCAGGCGCCGGCGACGAACAGCGCCGTGAGGCCGCCCTGCGCGGAGCTGAGCGCGTCACGGCCGATCTTGGTCAGGTCGTACTCGGTGACGAGCATGCCGAGCAGGAACACCAGCGAGGTGTCCTTGGTCAGCAGGATGATCTCGTTCGTCATCGGCGGCAGCACGATGCGGAACGCCTGCGGCACGACGACCTGCGCGAGCGTGCGCCCGTGCGACATGCCGAGCGAGCGCGCGGCCTCGACCTGGCCCTTCGGCACGGCCTCGATGCCGGCGCGCAGCGTCTCGGCGATGTAGGCGGCCGACACGACCCCGAGGGCGATGGACGCCTTGGCGAGCATCGAGGGGATGTTGACGCCGAACGCGATCGGCACCGCGAAGCCGACCGACAGCACGACGAGCAGCGCGGGGATGCCGCGGAAGAACTCGATGTAGGCGGTGGCGATCCAGCGGTAGGGCGCGACCGACGACAGCTTCATGAGCGCGAGCACCGCGCCGAGCGGCAGGCCGACCGCGAACGCGCCGAGCGTGTAGCGCACCGTGTTCCACAGCCCGCGCGGCATGCGGGACGCGAGATCGGCGGCGACGGCCGGGTTGAACAGCTGCTCGCCGACCTTCGACCAGTCGGTGAGGAACGCGACCGCGAGCACCACCGCGGCGAGCACGGCGTACTGGACGGCGCGCGTGACGCGGGCGCGTGTGCGCGGGCTCGTCCGGCGCCGGCCGGGCGGCATCTGCAGGGTCTGCGGTGCGGTGGTCATGCGGGCTCCGGTGGG
>NZ_LNTD01000272.1 GCF_001462455.1 Cellulomonas sp. B6 | reverse complement strand
CCGTGCGCGAGCTCGTCGTCCTCGGAACGTCGTCGCACGTGCCCACCCGGACCCGCAACCACAACGGCTACCTGCTGCGCTGGGACGGCGAGGGCCTGCTGTTCGACCCGGGCGAGGGCACGCAGCGTCAGCTCATCCACGCGGGCGTCGCCGCGACCGCGATCACGCGCATCTGCCTCACGCACGTGCACGGCGACCACTCCTACGGCCTGCCGGGCGTGCTGTCCCGCCTGGTGCTCGACGGCGTGCAGCACCCTGTGCACCTGCACTACCCCGCGTCGGGCGAGCCGGTGGTCCGTGCGCTCGTCGGCCTCGCGACCCCGGGGCTCGACCTGCGGCTGCACCCGCACGGCGCGTCCGGCCCGGTCGCGGACGGCCTGGAGGTCGTCGAGCTGCGGCACCGCATCGAGGCGTACGGGTACCGCCTCACCGAGCCCGACGGGCGCACGTTCCAGCCCGAGCGGCTCGCCGCCGCGGGCGTCACCGGCCCCGACGTCGGCCGCCTGACGCGCGACGGCCACGTGGGCGACGTGCGGCTGGAGGACGTGAGCGTGCCGCGCCCGGGGCAGCGCGTCGCCGTCGTCATGGACACCGCGGTGTGCGACGGCGCGGCCGCGCTGGCCGACGGCGCGGACCTGCTGCTCGCGGAGTCCACGTTCACCGACGAGGACGCCGCCCTGGCCGAGCAGTACCTGCACCTCACGGCCGGGCAGGCCGGTGCGCTGGCCGCGGCCGGCGGCGTGCGCACGCTCGTCCTCGCCCACTTCTCCTCGCGCTACCCCGACCTCGAGCCGATGCGCGTCCAGGCCGAAGCCGCGGTCCGGGCTGCGGGCGCGACGACGACCGTCCACGTGGCCCACGACGGCGACCGGTTCGCCGTCCCGCCGCGCCGCACCGCACCCACGAACGCGTGAAGGGTTGCCGTCGCCTCGCGACAGCAACCCTTCACAGCGGCCCTCGCACGCGGACCGACGAGCGACGTCAGCTCGTCTGACCCAGCCCCGCGAAGCCCTCGGACGGCTGCACGACCACGAAGCCCGGGCCGTGGAACTTGTACTGGAACGCCTCGCCCGTGCCGCCGCGCAGCAGCGAGCTCATGTTCATGCTCGACACGACCTCGGGCACGAGGTTCGCCGACCAGCACACGGCGGCGTTGGGGTCGACGAACGTGGGCTGCTGCGAGCAGTCGAGGATGACGGGCTGGCCGTCGGACGTCAGCGCGACGGACCCGTGGCCCTGGATGAGGGTGTTGAACAGGCCGCCGGTCATCATGCCGGCGCCGCGCGTGCGGTGCAGGTCCCACTGCAGGGTCGCGTCGAAGGCGAGCAGCGACGAGCCGCCGACGCTGATCGCGTCGCCCTCGAGGTGGATGATGAACACCGTCTCGGCGAACCGCGCGAAGAACACGTCGCCCTGGCCCGACACGGTCATGAGCGCCTGGTCGTCGGAGCTGATGGCGCGCTTGACGAACTTCGCCAGCGAGTCGGAGCCCTTGTGGTGGAACTGCACGGCCCCCTGGTAGGCGACCATCGAGCCCTTCGCAGCGAGCACGGGCTCGCCGAGGGTCACCTTGAGCATCTTGGAGTTCTGCAGGAAGAACCGCTGTCCGTTCTCGACCTCGAGGTTCGTCCGGTCGAAGATATCGCTGCGCATGGCGTCATCCTGCACCCCCGCCGGGCGCCGACGACAACGCCGTCCGGGTGACAGCACCCGGACGGCGTCGTGCAGCGGTGGCGGCCGGCGTCGGGGGGATGCCGGCCGCCACCGCGTCCTCAGGCCCGTCGCCTCCGCAGGGCGACGAGCAGGCCACCGGCCGCCAGCAGCAGCAGGGCCCCCAGGCCGGCGCGCAGCACGTCCGCACCGGTCAGCGCGAGCGGGTCACGGTCCGCGCCAGCGGTGTCGGCGCCCGGCGTGCCGCCGGCCGGCGGCGCGTCGAACGTGTTGACCAGCTCGACCACGGCCTGCCCCGGCGCGGTCGTCCCGGCCAGCCCGACGACGGGCACGCGGGCACCCGTCGACGTCACGGGCTCGCGGCCCTCGACGCGCACGGTCGCGGCCACCTGCGCGGCCCCGCCCGTCGCCGTCTCGGTGACCGTGCAGTCCACGCCGACGGGCAGGCCCGTCCACGACGCGGTCAGCGCGGCCGGCGCCTGCAGCGTGCGCCGCGCACCGCCGGGCACGTCGAGCGGCACGTCCTGGCCGTCGACCGGCCACGTGCAGACCAGCTCGACCGTGAACGGCCCGGCCGCGCCCGGCGCCGTCGTGGCGCCCGCGACCTGCTTGACGACCTCGACCGACGTGACGTCGAACGTGTTGGTCGCCGTCACCACGGCCGCCGGGACCTCGCCCTCGTCGGACGCGGGCTCGACCGTCACGACGCCGTCGGCCGGTGCGAGCACCGAGCTCGTGGCGCCGCCCGCGGCCGTCTCCAGCACGCGGCACGACGTGCCCACCGGGAACGGCCCGAACGTCCGCAGCCCGCCCGCGAGCAGGTCGAAGGGCTCGTCGAGCACCGTGCGGCCGTCGTACGTGCAGACCGCGGAGAACCCGAAGGACGCACCCGCGCCCCACGTGGCCGCACCGGCGCCGTCGACGACCTTGCGGACCTCGAGCACGCCCGCGTCGAACCCGTTGACGACCTCGACCCGTGCGCCGTCGGCGCCCACGGTCACGTCGGCCGCACCCGGGCCGGTCGGCACGACGCCGTCGCCGACGAGCAGCACGCGGTCGGCGCCGCGGCTGTCGGTCTCGGTCAGCGCGCACGTCGCACCGGCGGGGATGACCTCGTCCGGGGCGGTGAACGTCTCACCGTCGGCGAGCGTGAACGTCAGCGCGTCGGCGCCGTCGAACGTCACGGGCGCGCCCGTGCCGGCCGCGGTGCAGGTCAGCGCGAACGTGAACGGCCCCTCGAGGCCCGCGGTCGCGGTCGAGTCGACGCGCTTGGTGACGCTCAGGCCGCCGAACGCGTACGTGTTGGTGAGCGTCGCGACCTGCGCGGCCGGCACGGCGCCGTCCGCGCCCGCCGCGGCGTCGACCTCGAGCCGGACCGTGCCGGAGCGCGTCGTCTCGCCGTGGTCGCCCGGCTCGCCGGACTCGGTGACGTCGCAGCGCGCACCCAGCGGCAGGCCGTCGACGCGGGCCACGTAGCCGTCGCCCTCGTCGAGCGTCAGCGTCTCGGCAGCCCCCAGGTCGACGGGCGCGCCGTCGAGCGTGCAGACCACGTCGGCCCCGAACGACGCCGGCGCGAAGCCGCCCGCCGGGCCCTCGACGACCTTGCGGACCTCGATCGGGCCGGTCAGCACCTGGACGCCCATCTTGGGCGGCGCGATCTTCGCCCACGTCGGCGAGCCCTGGTCGCGGTACTTCGCACCGAACTGGTTCCACGCGACGACCGCGTCGGCCGCCGTGCCCGCCGGCACGCCGTCGACGACGTCGTCCCCGGCCAGCACGTTCACGGTCGAGAACGTCACGTCCACGAACTGGCCGCTGAGCAGCGCACCCGCGGTCGACGACCGCAGGTCCACGTGCACGCGCAGACCCGTGACGGCCGACCAGTCGGTCGCGTCGTCGACCTGCGCCCACGCCTCGCCGGACTGCTCGCAGACCGCGTGGCCCTCGAGCCCCGCCCACGTCCCGGCGCACACGTCCGGCGTGGTCGTCACCTCGGTGACCACCACGGCCCCCGCGGGCGCGGTGACCTGCAGCGAGCCCGGCACGAGCCGCGGGCGGTACACCGACCCGCGCTCGCCGCCCGTGATGATCATGCGGTCGCCGACCGCGGACAGCGGGTCGAAGAGCGTCAGCTCGTCGACGTTCGTCGTGCCCGCGTTCTGCGCGCGCAGCACCCAGTCGTCCTGGCCGCCCACCAGCGAGTTCGCGATGCACGGCGTGCGGAAGTACTCGCCGCCGGTCGCCTCCAGGCGCGTCGTGCACTCCTGCCCCTCGGCCGTCGCGGCACCGGGACGCGCACCCCGGACGCCCTTGACCGCGAACAGGTTGGAGCCCTCGCGCGGCGACACGTGGTCGGACGAGCCGCACGTGGTCGCATCGTCGGCCCACGCGCCCGTCACCGGGCGCGAGCCGTCGAGCGGCGTGCACGCGTCCAGGGTCTGCGCGGTGCGCACGGTCATGGTGTTGACCGCGCGGTCACCTGCCGTCAGGCCGGGCTGCAGCTCGAGCACCAGCCGCACGTCGACACGCTCGCCCGGGGCGAGCCGGCGGCCGTCCGGCGGCCACGTGAGGACGACGTCGCGCCCGTCGAGGGTCACCGCCACCTGGTCGGACATCGCGCTGCCCGCGGGCAGCGTCACGACCGGAGCCGTCTCCCCCGTCCACACGAGGTGCTCGGGGAGCGTGTCGCGCAGCTCGGCGACGTCGAGGTAGCCGCTGCCCGCGTTGCGGAACGACAGGTCCCACGGGACGGCGGTGCCGACCTGGACCGTGCGGTTGCCGTCGTTCGCGAGCTTGTCGACCGCGAGGCGGTGCGTGCCCTCGAAGAGGTCGACCGCGGCGGCGCTCGCGCGCTCCTGCGACGCCTCGCCGTTGAGCCGGTCGGCCTGGCCGACCACCGTGTTGGTCACCTCGTGGTGGTCGGCGTCGAGCACGACCGGGTCGCCGCCCGTGCGCGTGACGTCCCGCAGGCGCACCTGCAGCTGGGCGGTCGCCGTCCAGCCCGGGGCCGGCACGACGTCGGAGAAGAACGCGCCGTCGGCCCGCGAGTAGACGACCCGCACGCCGTCGACCTCACCGGCCCGCTCGTCGGCCACCGGCAGCGTCGGGGTCGCACCGGGCGCACCCGTCACCCACGCGTCGGCGCCGTCGGGCCCGAACGGCCCATGCACGTCGACCTGCACCTGGTCGGCGCCCGCGGGCAGCGTCACCGCACCCAGGCCCACCAGGTCGAACCGGTCCCAGAACTCCGGCGACGTCGTCGCGTCGTCCTGCAGGCGCACCTGCGCCGGCGCGAGCGTGCCACCCGGTGCCGTGCCGTTGTTCGCCGTGAGACGCACCGTCAGCGGCTCGTCGCGCGTCGGCTCGGTGACCACCGCGGGCGAGATCGTCTTGGCGACGCCCACGTTGATCTCGCCACCGGTGAGGCGGACGTCGACACCGTCGGTCCCGGCGGCGAGCGTCTCGCCGTCGGGGTCGAGCACGGGGTCGTACGACTGGGCGTACATGTGGTTCTCGACCGTCGTGGACTGCCCGGCCCGCAGCGACTGCGGCTCACCCGTCGAGCGCACGTGCGTGCGCAGACGCGTGTCGAGGTCCAGGCGCAGGCGGTTGCCCTGCGTGATCGTGCCGCCCGTCACCGCCGGGTCGGTGCTCTGGAACGTCGCGCTCAGCGCCACGACGTCCGCGAGGTCCGCGGGCGTCATCGCGAGCAGCGCCGCGACGGTCGTGCGCTCGCTCGTGGTCGTGCCGTCGGCGTACCGCAGCACCCACGCGGTCGACGCGGCCAGGTCGACCTCGGCCGGCCGGGTCGCGGAGAACTGCACGCGGGTCAGGTCGAACCGGTCGAACGGGCTCTCGCCGCCGCCGGGCGCCATCCAGTCCACCGAGCCCGCGAACGGGTCGGCCGTCGGGTCGTCGAGCGCGCACGCCGCACCCTGCACGTCGACGTCCGAGCAGGCCGGGTCGGTGAGGCGCAGGTAGGAGGCCCGGGCCACCGCGTCGTTCCAGGCCGTCAGGCCGAACGTCCGCGTGGGCCACTGGTCGGCCGGCACCACGCCGTCCCGCGGGACGTACGCGACGTCCGTGGTCGAGACGGTCTTGTCGACGCGCACGAGCGGCGTCGAGCCCGTGATCGTGATGTCCGCGCGGTCCTCGTCCGTCACCGTGCCGTCGGTGCGCTGCGCGGAGATGCCCACGGTGTTGCGGACGACGCCCGCACCCGTCGCGTTGTAGGCCGCCTTGTCGGTGACCCAGCCGCCCGTGCGCCGGACCTCACGGATCCGCCACTGCAGGTCCAGCGTCCGGTCGACCGACGAGGCCGCGACGCCCGAGCCGACGGCCGGGGCGAACGGGTCGAGCGCCGCACCGGGCTGCCGGGCCGCCGTACGCGCCGCGGCGTCCTCCTCGAGCACGACCTGCACGCCCCACGCGTCGGCGCGCTGCTGGGTCGTCAGCGTGTACCCGACGAACCCACCGGCGTTCGTCCAGCCGCCCGAGGGCGCCGTCACCGACTGCCACGTCCGACCGCCCGCACCGTCGGGCAGCAGCAGCCGCACGTCGGCGACGCGGTCGTACTTGAGGTACCAGCCGTTCGTGAACGGCGTCGCCGAGTAGGCGATCGGCTGCACCCGCACGAGGTCGAACGCGTCGAGCAGCGTGCCCGCCGGGTCGGCCGCGGCCGGGTCCTGCGCCGCGGCGGGGTCGGTGAGCGTCACGGCCGACGCCCCCGCGGCCGTGCGCCAGGACAGCCGCGTCGTGCGCTGCTGGCCCGACTGGGCCGCGACGGTCGGCTCGGTCCAGGCCTTGCTGACCTCGACCGGCCCGGTGCCCGGCGGGGGCGGCGTCACGGCCGCGTCGTCCTCGGCGTCGTCGTCGTCGCGCACCGTGGTGCCGCCGCCCGTCGTGCCGCTGCCGCCGGTCGTGGCCGCGTTGCGCAGCGTCGTCGTGCCCTCGGGCAGCGCACCGCCGCTGCGCAGCGTGCTGCGCGCGGTCGTCACGAGGTACGGCGTGACGGTCGTGTTCTCCTCGAACCCGTCGGTGTCGTGCAGGCGCAGCTCGACGCCCGTCACGTCCGACAGGTCCGTGCCGGCCGGCAGGCCCGCCTCCAGCGCGGCGGAGTCGAGCTGGAGCAGCCACGTGTCGGCCTGCGCGGGCTCGGTGCGCACCGTCACCCACGTGCCGACGGCCGTCTGCAGCCGCACCTCGACGGACGTGCCCGACGGCACCTGCGTCGGCGCGATCGCCGTGAGGTCGAAGCCGTCCCAGAACGTGCGTGCCGTGCCGTCCCACGCGTCCGTGATCGTCAGGTCGCGTGCCGTGACGTACGACGAGGACACCGCGAGCGTCGAGCGCAGCTCGGTGACCGCCGTGTCGCCCGGGCGCAGCTCGCTGCCCGGACGGACGGTCTTGGTCAGCCCGACCTGGATCGACGCGGGCACGACGGTCAGGCGGGCGTCGGCCGTGTCCTGCGCCGAGTTGCCGTTCGCGGCCTCGACGCGCGAGGTCGCGGTGTTGTCGAGCTGGCGCGCCGAGCCGGTCGACGTCTCGGTGGTCAGCACCGTGACGCGGGCGCGGGCGGGCTCGGCGTTCGGCGCGACCTCACCGGTGAACACGAGCTCGAACCCGGTGACGTGCACGCCGCCGGGCAGGCTCGGCGTCGCGGGCACCGCGCCCGACGCGAACGTCACCGTCCGCGTCGAGCCGTCCGACAGGTGGTAGACCACCGACGCCGCGTCGGCGCCCGTCGGCCAGGTCGGGGCGCCGTCGAACCCGCCGAACGCCGGGTCGGTGCCGAAGAAGTCGAGGTCGCTCACGCGCAGCTCGCGGACCGGCACGTCGGAGGTCTGCGTCGCGACGAGGCTCAGCGTGCTGGACTCCCCCGCCGAGACCTTGGCCGGCACGAAGTCCTTGACGACGTCGGTGCCCAGGCGCGCCGGGGTCACGCGGTACGGCGCCGTCGCAGTGGCCGTGACCGGGGCCTGGCCGTCGACCTCGACCCGCGCCTCGACCGTGTTGGTGAGGGTGCTCGTGGCGACGGAGAGGTCCGCACCGGTCGTGCGGTGCGTCGCGCGCTGCGCGACGGCCAGGTCCAGCGCGAGCGTGTCGCCGACGGCCACGGGGCCGTCGCACGTCACGCGCAGACCCCCGACGGCGTCAGCGGCGACGCCGTCGGGGAGCACGAGGCCGCCGTCGCCCACGACCCAGGTCCAGGCGCCCGCGCGCTGCACGTACGCGTCGACGCGCACCGCGGTGCAGCCCGTCGGCACCGACACCCCCGCGAGCGACGTCAGGTCCACGAGGGTGAACGGGTTCGCGGCGTCGAGCGTCGCGACGCCCTCGGGCGCGACCGTGGGCTCCTGCAGCACGAGCGCGTCGGCCGGCACGTTGGCCGCGTTGGTCGCACCGATCCGGATGGTCGAGGCGGCACCGGCGTCGAACGCCTGCTCGGCGGGGGTCCACGACTTGCTGGGCGTGACGGCCACCGTCACCGGGACCGTCACCTCGACCTGCGCCGACGCCGTCGCGGGCGCCGAGTTCGTCGCGGTGACCGTCGCGGTGTTGACGTGCGTGGTCCGCGTGCCGGGCGTCAGGTCGGTCGGCACCCGCAGCGTCAGCTGCACGGAGAACGTCTGACCGGCCTGGATCCCGGAGCCGGTCGGGCTGACGGTCGCCTGCGTGAACGCGACGTCGAGCCGCGTGTCGGCCGCGACGACCGCCGGGGCGGACGACCCCGTGGCACCGCCCGACGTCCACGTCGGCACGAACGTCAGGCCCGGGGTCGACGGCAGCAGCTCGACGTCCAGCAGCTCGTGCCCCGCGTGGTCGCCCAGCGCGTCCGTCAGCACCGCGTCGAGGCACGACGCCTCGGAGCACGTCACCTGCACCTTGTAGGTGTACGTGTCGCCCGGCGCGAGGCTGCCGCGGTCGACCGACTTGGTGATGCTCAGGTACTGGGGGTCGGCTGCGGCCGCCGGTGCGGTGAGCACGGGCAGCGCGAGCAGCGCGGCGAGCACGGCTGCGACGAACGACATGAGGCGGCGCACGGGCGCGCGACCTCGGGACTGCGTGGGCATGCGGGAGCCTCCGGGCGCGTCGGGATCGCCCATACCCTGGAGGCCCTTGGTCCCGCGCCCCGGGTGAGACTGCGCGGTATGTCACCGGTGCGCGCACGAATCGTCAACACGGTCCGAATCGCCGCATTCGGCGCGGCCGCGCACGTGACCCGCAACACGCCTCACCAGGTCGCTGCGCAACCCTGCCCTGGCGCTCCGTCGTCCGGAGACGAGGGCGACGTCAGCGCGTCGTCGGCAGCGGCTGCCCGCGCAGCGCGGCCGCGCGGAACTGCGTCGGCGTCAGCCCGAACCGGTCCCGGAAAGCCCGCCCCAGCTGCGCCGTCCCGGCGAACCCGGTCTCGCGCGCGACGCGACGCACGGTGACGCCGTCGTCCGCACCCGCGAGCATCTCCGCGGCGTGCTCGAGCCGGATGTCCCGCAGGGTCGTCGCGAACGAGTCCCGGCTGTCCTCGAACTGCGCGAACAGGTGCCGCCTGCTGATCCGCAGCTCGCGCGCCACCACGTCGGCGTCGAGCCCGGGGTCCGCGTACCGCTCGACGAGCAGCGCGCGCACGCGCTCGCGCAGGCCCGGCTCGGGCGGGGCCTGGCCCCGGTCGATCGCCGAGGCGACGGTCGCGGCGACCAGCCCCTGCAGCGCCTGCGTCGCGGTGAGCCGCACCACCGGGTCGACGTCGTCGTCGAACAGCACCTCCATGAGGTGCTGCGCGGCGGGGGCGAGCGGCGCGTCGCGCAGGACCAGGTCCTCGTCGCGCAGGATCGCGTCGGGGCGCCGCCCGAACAGGGACGTCGTCAGCAGCACGAACGTGCGCCGGCAGGGACCCTCCCGCCACTCGATGCGGTAGCGACCGCGCACCGGGTGCAGCAGCACGTCGCCGGGACCGAGCGGCAGCTCGTGGTCGCCGCGCAGCAGCACCCCGGTGCCGGACTCGATCAGCTCGAGCACCGCGATCCGCGGGCCCGACGGCACGGCCGCCGGCGCCCGGTCGGACTCGGCGGTGTACCGCGAGCCCTCGTACCGCAGCAGCAGCATCCGGTCGGCCGCGACCGGGTGGACGACCCCGGCGGTCGCGTCCCCGTCGGTGAACGTCAGCTCCCAGCCCATCGGGGCCATGAGCGCGAGGATCTCGCTGGGCCCCACCTCGAGCGGGCCCTGGCCGACGACCCGCTGCACCCAGTCCAGGACGGAGCCGGTCGAGCGGTCCTGCCGGCGCACGACAGCGATGCGTCCCTCCGCCGTCGCGTCGTCACTCGTCGGGGGCGTGACCTGCGGACCGACGTGCGAGCTGGGCATACGTCCGACGTTAGCCGCGCCCTGCGCACTCGATCGGGTGAAGTCGCCCGCGGGCGGCGTGATGCACGACCGCCGCCCGGCGGACGACGCCGGGCGGCGGTGCGCCGCGGTGCCGCATGCGTCAGGCGGCGAGCACGTGCGGCGGGAAGCCGGTGCGCTCGACGTGGGCCCCGTCGGCGATCCTCGCCTCGGGCTCCACGACGAGCGCGGCGTCCAGCTGCGCACCGGCGCCGACGTCGACGCGGGCACCCAGGCGGGCACCACGGCCGACGACCGCGTCCCGGCCGACGTGCACGTGCGACCCCAGGCGCGCGCGCTCGGAGACGACGGCACCCGGTTCGATCCAGCAGAACCGGCCCACCGACGCACCGGCCTCGACGACCGCGCCCGGGTCGACCCACGCGGAGTCGGCCACGAACGCGCTCTCGTGCACGCGCGCGCCCTTGGCGACGAGGCCGCCGCCGTTCTCGTGTCGCTGGTAGCGGACGACCTTGCCGTCCTCGGTCTCGAGTTCCTCGTATCGCTTCATCCTGCTCATCGCAACGATCCGACCGCAGGCTCTGTTCCCGCCGGAAGGGCCGTCACACGACCTTCACGCGAGCCCCGCGGACCTGTCCCCGCCGCCGTGACCTGGACCACCGTCCACCGTCGCCGCCCCCGCCCGCGGCACGACGCCAGAGGGCCCACCAGTCCCCTCGCCGAACGCGGGGAACGTCCGGCTCCCACGGCCCGGAGACGGCCGAAGCCCGCGCTCGGCGGGCCTCGCACGGCGGCGGGCGCGGCGTCGCGCGCTCGCCGAGAACCCCGCGCGGGTGCGTGCGAGGATCGCCCCATGACGACCGACCAGGACGCGCGCGACGTCGCCGGGAGCCCGGCACCCACGGGGGCGGACACCCCCGACCCGCTCGCCAACGCGGGCGACACCGCGCTGTGGCTCGAGCGCACCGGCACGCGGCAGTACGTGGGCCGCAGCTCGCGGGGCGCAGAGGTGCGCATCGGCTCGGTCGGCGACCCGGAGGCGTTCTCCCCCGGCGAGCTGCTGAAGATCGCGCTCGGCGCGTGCAGCGGCCTGTCCGCCGACGCGGCGCTCGTGCACCGCCTGGGCGACGACGTGCAGGTCACGATCCGCGTGGGCGGTGCGACGCACCCCACCGAGGACCGCTACCCCGCGCTGGCCGAGGTCATGGAGGTCGACCTGTCGGGCCTCGACGACGCGACGCGCGACCGCCTGCTGACGGTCGTGCACCGCGCGGTCGACCAGCACTGCACGGTCGGGCGCACGCTCGAGCACGGCGCCACGACGACGCTCACGGTGACCGGGGAGCGCTGACGTGCCACGGCTCGTGCAGGGGGCGCTCGACAAGGCGGTGACGATCCCGTCCGCGACGATCCACGCGCACGTCGAGAGCGTGCGGCGTCGCAACCCCGACGCGGACCCCGCGCGGGTCGTCGAGCTGCTGGAGAAGGAGTACCTGCTGGTCGTGGCCGGCACCGGCGGCGCCGTGGGTGCCGCGGCGGCGGCACCGATCGTCGGCACGGGTCTGGCGACGGCGCTGACGGTCAGCGACGTCGCGACGTTCTTCGGCGCGTCCGCGGCGTTCTCCCTCGCGGTCGCGTCCGTGCACGGCATCGACGTCACCGACACCGAGCGCCGCAAGGCGCTGCTGCTCGCGACGCTCCTGGGCGAGTCGGGCGCCAAGGTCGTCGGCGACGCGGCGGAGCTCACGACGTTCCGGGTCGGGCGCGTGCTGCTCACGCGCATGCCGATGGGCACGGTCAAGAAGGTCAACAACCAGCTCACGCGCAAGCTCGTGCGGTCGCAGGCCGCGCGCGTCGGCGGCATCGCGGTCGGGCGGCTGGCGCCCTACGGCATCGGCGCGGCCATCGGCGTCGCGGGTGGGCGGTCCCTCGGCATGACCGTCATCAAGGGTGCGCGCAGCGCGTTCGGCCCTCCGCCGCACGCGTTCCCCCGGGTCGTCGAGGTCGCGCCGGTTCACGCGCAGGTCGCGACGGCGCCGCACGTGGTCGGCCAGGCCGACGCGGTGGTGCCGGTACGTCCGGCCACCGGCACACCCCGGGGCGGCGTACGCGGACGCCGCTTCCGGCGAGGGCGCTGAGGCCGCACCACTCCCCGGCCTGGGTGACCGTTGCCACCACGCAGGCGCCGGCAGTAGATTGCCACTGTTGGCAACATTTTGCCGACAGTGGCAATGGAGTGCACATGGACTGGAGACACCCCGAACGCGCGTTCGGACCCGGGCTCGACGCCACGATCCTGCACGCGCTCTGGCGGTCGGGCACACATCTCACCGGGGCCGAGGTGCACCGGTCGGCCGGATGCGGTTCTCCACGAGGAGTCCGCTACGCGCTCGAGAGGCTCGCGACCCAGGGGATCGTCTCGACCTCGGTCGTCGGCACGTCGAACCTGTACGAGCTGAACACCGCACACCTGACGTACCCCGCGGTCGACGCCGCCTTCCGAGCGCTCGACCCGTGGCAGGCGCTGGCCCAGCGGGTCGACGCTCTCGTCGCCGAGACGCTCCCTCCGACCGTCACCGCAGACGGGACCCTGCCGCCACAGGTCTCGGTCAGCGTCTTCGGGTCCGTCGCGCGCGGCACGGCGGACGAGGGGTCGGACGTCGACCTGCTCGTGGTCACCCTCGATCAGGCGACAGACGGGGAGCGCCTCGCGGACCGACTCGAGGTCGAGGGACAGCGCTGGACCGGACAGCGCGTCCAGGTCTACCTGACCACCCACGCGCAGCTGGCGCGTGCCCGTGACGCAGGCGACCCGATCGTCGCGTCCTTCCGGGCGGACGCCCGCCGCATCGTCGGACCGTCCGTCGACGACCTGCTCCGGCCGGCCGCGTGACACCCCGCAAGGACGACCGCCGTCGTTCGATGACGGCGACGGACGTCCGGATGCGCGCACGAGTGGCTCGCACCTACCTCGACGTCGCCGAGCTCGCCGTCACGGAGGACGAGCCGCACCGGCAGGTTGCCGCGGGGCTCGCCGCGCTCGCCGCCATCGCGGCGGCCGACGCCGTCTGCGGGCACCGCACGGGTGACTGCTACGCGGGACAGGACCACGCTCGGGCAGGTGAGCTGCTGGAGCGGACACAACCGGACGGTGCTGAGCTCGCGCGCCACTTCCGGGCCGTCATCCGCGACAAGTCAGCCGCGCACTACGGCACCGACTACCTGACGGTCGAGAGGGTCACGGCCATGCTGCGGCACGCGAGACACCTCGTCGACGCACTCGCCTCGATCGCCTGAGGCGGCGCCCCGCCGTCACCACCGCGCGTGCACGTGCTCCCGGACGCGGCTGTCGTACACGTCCGCGAGCGCCGCGAGCGTCTCGTCCGACAGGTCGGGGAACGCGTCCGCGGCCGCGTTGGCCTGGGCCTGCGCGGGCGTGCGCGCCCCCGGGATGACCACCGAGACACCCGGCTGCTGCACGATCCAGCGCAGCGCGAGCTGCGCGGTCGTCATGCCCGACGGCGTGAGCCCGGCGACCTCGCGCGCCGCGGCGACGCCGACGTCGTAGGGCACGCCCGAGAACGTCTCGCCGACGTCGAACGCCTCGCCGTGGCGGTTGTAGGCGCGGTGGTCGTCGGGCGCGAACTGCGTCTGCTCGTCGTACTTCCCGGACAGCAGGCCCGACGCGAGCGGCACGCGCGCGACGATGCCCACGCCCGCCTCGGCCGCCGCGGGCAGCACCTGCTCGAGCGGCTTGCGGCGGAACACGTTGAGGATGATCTGCACCGACGCGACGTGCGGGCGCGCGATCGCCGCGAGGGCCTCGTCGACGGTCTCGACGGACACGCCGTACGCGGCCGCGCGGCCGTCCTCGACGACGCGGTCGAGCGCGTCGTACACGTCGTCGCTGCGCAGCACGGCCGACGGCGGGCAGTGCAGCTGCACGAGGTCGAGCGTGTCGGTGCGCAGATTGACGCGGCTGCGGTCGGTCCACCGGCAGAACGCGTCGTACGTGTACGCCTCGGCGACGTGCGGGTCGGCGCGGCGGCCCATCTTCGTGGCGACCGTGACCGACCCGGCCAGGTCGGGGCGCGACGCGAGGAACGCGCCGATCGTCCGCTCGGACCGTCCGTCCCCGTACACGTCGGCCGTGTCGAGGAACGTGACCCCCGAGGCGACCGCGGCCTCGAGCACGGCGTGCGCCGTGTCGTCGCCCACCTCGCCCCAGTCCCCGCCGAGCTGCCAGCAGCCCAGCCCGATCACGCCGACCTCACGACCCGTCCGCCCCAGCACCCTGCTCCGCATGCCGACGACCGTACCCCGGGGCAGGATCGACGCATGCCCACGGCCGAACCCGCCCGTCGCGTCGCATCCGTCACGCGTGCGCTGCCGGTCCCGGCGGCTGCCGCCTGGGACGCGCTCACCGACGCGCGCCGCCACGCGGCGTGGGTGCCGCTGACGCGCGTGACAACCGACGGTCCCCCGCGCCTCGGCACGCGGGTCGAGGCGGTGTCGGGGCCGTGGGCGCGCCGCGGTGCGCCGGGGCTGGTCGACCGCATGGTCGTGACGCGCTACGACGCCCCGGGGGACGACGCGGGTGGCGCGGCCGGCGTCGCGGTCTTCGGCAAGCAGGGTCCGGTGCTGCTGGGCGAGGCGACGATCGTGGTCCTGCCGACGGGGCCGGGTGCGTGCCGCGTGACGTGGTCGGAGGACGTCCCGCTCGCCGGCCCGCTGCCCGCGCGGCTCACCGCGCGGCTGACCCGGCCGGTGCTGCGCCTGATGGTGCGTCTCGTGCTGCGCCGCGCCGCACGCGAGCTGACCGCCGACGCCTGACCCGCGCGCGCCCGGGACCACGACCCGACGACGACGGTCATCGGTGTTTCGCGTGCGTTTCGACGCAACGGATCGCACGAGACGAGCACGATCGCGCAACGGATCGCGCCCGGGCGCGCAACGCCACGTGTCGGGAACCGCGTCGAGACGCTCGTACCCTCGAAGGGTCTGGCCGCTCACCCCCGCGGCCCCGTCCTCCGAGGAGACCGATGACCGCGCACGCACCCGGTGCCACGCCCCGCCACTACCTCATGTGCGAGCCGACCCACTACACGGTGTCCTACCGGATCAACCCGTGGATGGACCCGCAGCGCGTGACGGACACGGACCTGGCGGTGCGGCAGTGGCGCACGCTGCGCGACACGTACCTCGAGCTCGGCCACACGGTCGACACGATCGACCCGATCGAGGGCCTACCCGACATGGTCTACGCGGCCAACGGCGCGACCGTCGTCGACGGCGTCGTCTACTCGGCGCGCTTCCGGTACCCCGAGCGCGCCGCCGAGGGCCCCGCGTACCAGAAGTGGTTCGCCGACCGCGGGTTCGTCACCCACACCGCCGAGCAGGTCAACGAGGGCGAGGGCGACCTGCTGGTCGTCGGCGACCTGATCCTGGCCGGGACGGGCTTCCGCTCCGACCGCGCGTCGCACGCCGAGCTGCAGGAGCTCGTCGGCCACCCCGTGATCTCGCTCGAGCTCGTCGACGACCGCTACTACCACCTCGACACCGCGCTCGCCGTGCTGTCGTCCGACCCCGCGTCCCCCCAGATCGCGTACTACCCGCCCGCGTTCTCGGCCGGCTCGCGCGCGGTGCTCGAGCGTCTGTTCCCCGACGCGGTCGTCGCGACGGACGACGACGCCGCCGCCCTCGGCCTCAACGCGGTCTCCGACGGGCTGCACGTCGTCGTCGCGCCGCGTGCGACGCACCTCGCGGGCGAGCTGCGCGACCGCGGCTACACCCCGATCCCGGTCGACACCTCCGAGCTGCTCAAGGGCGGCGGCGGCGCGAAGTGCTGTACGCTGGAGATCCGCCGGTGACCACGTCGCCGGTGGTCGGGTCGGCCCTCGCGCCGAACTACCACCCGCTGCCCGTCACGCTCGCGACGGGCGAGGGCGCGTGGGTCACCGACACCGACGGCCGCCGGTACCTCGACATGCTCGCGGGGTACTCGGCGCTGAACTTCGGCCACCGCCACCCCGCGCTCGTCGCTGCCGCGCACGCGCAGCTGGACCGACTCACGCTCACGTCCCGCGCGTTCGACCACGACCTGCTGGAGCCGTTCGCGCAGGCGCTCGCCGGGCTCGTCGGGCCGCTGCTCGCGGGCACGTCGCACCTCGTGCTGCCCATGAACACGGGCGCCGAGGCCGTCGAGACCGCGATCAAGGCGGCCCGCAAGTGGGGCTACGAGGTGCGGGGCGTGCCCGCCGACCGCGCGACGGTCGTCGTCGCCGACGGCAACTTCCACGGCCGCACCACGACGATCGTGTCGTTCTCGTCCGACCCCGACGCGCGCCGCGGGTTCGGGCCGTTCACGCCGGGCTTCGTCACCGTGCCGTACGGCGACGCGGCGGCCCTGGCGCGCGCGATCGACGAGACGACCGTCGCGGTGCTGCTCGAGCCCGTGCAGGGCGAGCAGGGCGTGGTCGTGCCGCCGCTGGACTACCTCGCGGCCGTGCGGCGCGCGTGCGACGACGCGGGCGTGCTGCTGGTCGCGGACGAGATCCAGTCGGGCCTCGGCCGCACGGGCTCGACGCTCGCGTGCGAGCGGTTCGACGTGCGGCCCGACCTCGTGACGCTCGGCAAGGCCCTGGGCGGGGGCGTCCTGCCCGTCTCGGCGGTCGTCGGACGGGCCGACGTGCTCGAGGTCCTCACCGCCGGCACGCACGGCTCGACGTTCGGCGGCAACCCGCTCGCGTGCGCGGTCGCGCTCGCGGTGGTCGACCTGCTGACGCCCGGCACGCTGCAGGCCCGCGCCCGCACGCTCGGCGAGCACGTGGGCGACCGGCTCGACCCGCTGGTCAACCGCGGCCTGCTCACCGACGTCCGGACGATCGGGCTGTGGGCCGGCATCGACGTCGCACCGTCCGCCCCCGGGGGCCCGGCCAGCGGACGCGAGCTGTGCGAGCGGCTGCTCGCGCGCGGGGTCCTGGCCAAGGACACGCACGGCGCGACGATCCGGCTCGCACCGCCGCTCACGGTGGACGTCGCGGACCTCGACACCGCGCTGGACCGCCTCACGGACGCGCTCACGTCGCGCTGAGCCCACCCGGGTGCGTCCGCGCACCCGGGTGGGCTCGGTGCCCGCGGCACGCGTCGGACGCGTCAACCCGCGGACGTGAGCCGCAGGTGCAGCAGCGGGTACGGCCGCCCGGCGTCGTCGGTCGCGCTGCGCCCGACGACCGCGAAGCCGTGCCGCTCGTAGAACGCCCGGGCTGCGACGTTCTGCTCGTTGACGTCCACCCGTGTCACGCCCTGCTCGTGCACGACGTGCGCGAGCAGACGACCCCCGACCCCGCGCCCCTGGTGGGCAGGGTCGACGAACAGCATCGCCAGCTCGCCGTCGCTCGTCCCCGCGAAGCCCGCGGGGGTGCCGTCGACCTCCGCGACGACGAGCCTCACCGCGGGCAGGTACGTCGAGACGAGCAGGGCCTCGATGTCGTCGAGGTCGGCCGTCGCCACGAAGTCGTGCGTGGCGTCCACCGCGCGCCGCCAGAGGCGGACCAGGGCGGCGTGCTCGGCGGGTCCGCCGCAGGGACGCACGGTCAGGACGGGCACGGACGTCTCCTCGCGGGTCGGGCTCGGCTCAGCATGCCACCCCTGCGGGTGCCGACCCCCGCCGCCCGTCAGCCGAACGTGATCGACGTGTACATCCAGCCGTCGTTCATGACGACCCCGATGTACGCGGTCGAGTAGCCGCCGAGCATCTGCTCGTTGTGGCTGCTGGAGTTGGCGTAGGCGTTGATCATGCGGCTCGCGTCACCCGGGCTGACGCGACCGACGATCTCGGGCCGCGCCTTCGCGGATCCGGCGCGCGTGCCCGAGTGCCAGATGCTGTCGGAGGCGGCCATCTGCATCGCGTGCTCGACGCGCGCGCCCGACCGGACGATGCTCAGCTCCCCCAGCCCGTTCGCCACGCGGTGCGCGTTGAGCGCGGCTCCCACGGCACCGGCCGACCCCTCCGAGCCCGCGAGGGGCAGGCCCGCGGCGGCAGCCGCCGGGGCACCGTCCGACGCGCCACCACCACCGGCAGCGGCGGGGGCGGCCGCCGCCCGGCGCGGGGTCGGGGCCTTCGCGGCGCGGGCCGCCGCGGCCTGCGCGGCGGCCGCACGCGCGGCCTCCTCGGCCGCGATGCGGGCGTCCTCGGCGGCCTGCCACGCGGCCTGCGCGTCGACGACCACCTGCTCGGGAGCCGCGAGGGCCCCCGTCGTGGTCCGCAGCGTGGTGAGCGAGACGGCGGTGGCCTGCAGCGCACCGGAGGCCGCGTCGATCGCGCGCTGCAGCTCGCCGCGCGGGCCGTCGCCGGCCTGCGGCGTCGAGGCGAGGGTCGCACCCGCGTGCTCCAGCGCTGCCCGCCCCTGCTCGCCCGCCGCGGCACGCTGGGTGGTGGACACCGCCGCTCCCGTGACCACGCCGTCGGCGCGGCCGGCCGCGAGCTCGGCAGCGAGGCCCGTGGTGACGGCGTCGACGCGCGACTGCGCGGCGCGCACGGCCTCCGCGCGGGCGGCCCGCTCCTGCTGGACCGCCCACACCCCGCCGGCCGAGACGAGCACCGCGGCCGCGGTGAGCAGCGCGACGACCTGGCGTCGGTGGGTCGTGCGCGCACGTGCGGCGTCCGGCGCGGGTGCCGCCACCTCACTGTCGGGCGAGGGTACGGCGACGACCGGCTCGTGCGGCTGCGGGACGTCGGAGGTCCGGGCGGGCACCACGGGGACGGGACCCGACAGCGTGTGGCCGACCTGCGTCGGGATCAGCGGTGCCGTGCGGGGCGCCTCGACCGGAGCGGCGGGTCGGTCCGCCGCCGTGGCACCCCGGCGGGGCGTGCCCGTGTCCTGCCGTCCGCCCATGGTTGACCCCCCAGCGTTGTCGCGTCCTCCCGACGCATCGGCACGTGCAGCGTCCGACCTGAGGCCTGATGTCGCAAACCGGGGAACATATGGCCAGATGTCCTGCACATCCGTGCAGAACGGACGTCCGGGGCGCCCTCGTCGATGCAGCACCATGGGACCCGTGGACGCGGACCGGCTGGACCCCCTCGACCAGGCGATCCTGCGCGCCCTCGCGCGCGACGCCCGCGCCACGTTCGCGCAGATCGGGGCGGACGTCTCGCTCTCCGCACCCGCGGTGAAGCGCCGCGTCGACCGGCTGCGCGAGCACGGCGTCATCCGCGGCTTCACGGTGCAGCTCGACCCGGCGGCGCTGGGCTGGCACACCGAGGCGTTCGTCGAGATCTTCTGCCAGGGCTCGACGAGCCCGGCCACCATGCGCGCCGCCGTCGAGCGCTACCCCGAGGTGGTCACGGCCTCGACCGTCACGGGTGACGTGGACCTCGTCGTGCAGGTGCGGGCGCGCGACATGCGCCACCTCGAGGAGGTCGTGGAGCGGCTCGCCGCCGAGCCCTTCGTGGCGCGCACGCGCTCGACCGTCGTGCTCTCGGCGCTCGTCCGCCGCCCCGACGCGGTCCCCGCGGCCGACGTGGCCGGCGGAGCCTGAACCTCGCGGCGGGCGTCGGCCGGGCTCAGCCCGCGGTCGGCGCCTCGCAGCGCGTCGTCACGACCATGACGGGGCAGCGCGCGTGGTGCAGCACGGCCTGGCTCGTCGAGCCCAGCAGCAGCCCCGCGAAGCCGCCGCGACCGCGCGACCCGACGACCAGCAGATCGGTCGCGTCCGAGAACTCCGTCAGCAGCTCGGCGCCCGTGCCGTCCAGCACACGGCGCTGCACCGTCACGCCGGGGTGGTCCGCCAGCGCGCGGTCGACGACCACGTCGAGCCCCTCGCGCACGTCGCCCAGCACCTGCTCGTGGTCCACCGCGGCGGGCAGCCACGCGAGCGCACCCGCCATCGACGCGATCGGGACGCCCGACACGGCGAACAGCTCGGCGCCCCACGCGTGCGCCTCGCGGATCGCCGCGCGCAGCGCGGCCTCCGCCGCCGCCGAGCCGTCGACACCCACCACGATGCGCCGCACGGGCCGCAGCGGCGGCACCTCGCCGTCCGGCAGCGGGTGCCCGTCGTCCCCGCGCAGCGGCACGACGACCGTGGGGCACCAGCCGTGCGCGGGCAGCGCCGACGAGACCGTGCCCAGCAGCCGGTCCGCGAAGCCGCCGCGACCGCGCGTGCCGACCACCGCGAGCTCGACGCGCCGCGACTCCTCGACGAGCGCCGCGGCCGCGTCCCCGGTCACGACGCGGCCGTGCACCGGGACCCCGGGGTCACCCAGCTCGCCCAGCGCCTCGTCGAGCACGGACTGCGCCCCGACGCGGATCGTCTCGTCGTCCAGCGCGGCGTAGCCGCCGTCGAGCGACGCGGCCGTGAACGAGGGCAGCGAGTAGGCGACGAGCACGCGCAGCCCGAGGGCGCGCGTGCGCGCCTCCGCGGCCGCCCACCGCAGCGCGTGCAGGCTGGCGGTCGATCCGTCGACCCCGACGAGGATCTCGTGCTCGCGCGTCATGTCGACCTCCCGCGTCGCGTGCGGCGCTCCCGTGCGCCCGATGGTCCGGTCCTGCCATCGTGGCACAGGGCGCCGCACGCGACCGCACCGGTCCGCGGCCCGTCGCGCGTCAGGCGACGAGGTACGGCGACCACGCCGGCTCGGCGTGCCCGGCGGCGCCACCGACCGTGACCGACCAGCGGGGCGCCCGGGGCAGGAAGGGCAGCTGCCAGCCGAGCTCGTGCAGCGTGCGGTCGGCCTTGCGGTGGTTGCAGCGCCGGCACGCGGCCACGACGTTGGTCCACTCGTGCCGGCCGCCGCGGGACCGCGGGTGCACGTGGTCGACCGTGTCGGCCCCGCTGCCGCAGTAGACGCACCGGTGGTCGTCGCGCTGCAGGACGGTGCGGCGGGTCGGCGGCACGGGGCGACGCGCCGGGACGTGCACGTACCGCGTGAGCACCAGCACGACGGGGGCGGGCATCTGCACGCGGGCGGAGTGCAGCACGTGGCCGTCCGACTCCAGGACGGTGGCCTTGCCGGTCATCACGAGCACCACGGCGCGGTGCAGCGTGACGACGCACAGCGGCTCCCCGCTGGCGTTGAGCAGGAGCGTGCGCGCGGGCACGCCCGGGCGGACGTCGGGGTCGGTGGCCTGGTCGGCGGCGGTCGTCAGCACGGTGCACTCCCGGTGGTCGGACCGGCTGGCTGCCGGCCGTGGGCGAGGAACAGCGTGAATGCCGGACCAGCGTACGCGCACGTCCTTTGCGCGTCCGGGAACGCGACGAGGCCCCGACGACGTGGACGTCGTCGGGGCCTCGCGGGTCGGAGCGGGTCAGCCGATCCGGATGAACGTGGGGTTGCTCTGCCAGATGGACCGGAACTGGACCGTCTTGCCCGGCCGCGGCGCGTCGATCATCTGGTTGTCGCCGGCGTAGATGCCGATGTGGCCGGGGCTCCACACGAGGTCGCCCGGCTGGGCGTCGGCGCGGGACACGACCTGGCCGGCGTTGCGCTGCGAGGACGACGTCCGCGGCAGGTCGATGCCGAGCTGGGCGTACACGTAGGACGTGAAGCCCGAGCAGTCGAACCCGTCGGGCGTGGAGCCGCCGGAGACGTAGGGGACGCCGACGTAGCGGGCCGCGACCTCGAGCACCGCGTTGCCGGAGACCGACTGCGGGATCGGGTTGTTGGCGACCTCGCTGACGGCGGCGCGCTCGGTGCTGGCGGCACGCTCGGCCGTGCGGGACGCCGCGCGGGTGCGCTCGGGGGCCGGCGGCGGCGCGGGCTTCTCGGCCGTGACGACCGGCGCGTCGACCGTGAAGACGGCCTCGGCGGGCGAGGCGACGACGGGCGAGGTGTTGAGGACCGCACGCGCGGAGGCCGTGAGGGCGGCCGTGTCGACGGCGGCGAGCGCGGGGGCGGCGTCACGGTCGACGGCGGTCGCGGGGACCGCGACCATCGAGACCATGAGGCCCGACGAGGCCGCGACGACGGCGGTGCGCCGACCGACGGTCCCCATCTGCTCGGAGGCGGCGGAAGCCAGCTCGGTCAGCGGCGTCGACGGGCGACGCGCGGCGCGGTGACGCGCCCGGGTGATGCTCTCGGACAAGGTCGTGCCTCTCCTGGCGCCTACGAGGTGAGCTGTCGGGTTCGGGTGGGAGATCACCCGGCCGGTCGGCCGCCACGACCGCCTGCACTCACGTGCACGCTGCCGTACCGTCCGCCCGGCTTCACCCCAAGGACACCGTGTGACCGGTGCCCGCAATGTGGTTCCCCCGCCCCTGCCGGCGAGTCGTACGGACCTGCGAGCGGCGGCAGGGTTCGGCGTTCCGCTCGAGGGCTCCACGGAGGAGGGTTCCGAGAAGCAGGACGAACGTACATGACCCTCTGCGCGATTGTCACGCTCCGGTCACGGAGATCTCGGCGAGGTCATGGACGGCCGTCCGACACGCCGAGCGACACGCCGGGACGACCTTCGACCTCGTCGAGACACGACCAAGGCGGCCCCGCACCAGGGTGCGGGGCCGCCCGAGGGTCGTGCGGCCGGACGTCCGCCGGCACCCCGCGGGCGCCGGGCGAGGGACCCGACCTCGGCGCTCAGACGCCGACGAAGATGTGCCGGGCCACGTCCTCGGGCAGGTCGAGGACGGTGCCGGAGCCCGCGACGCCGACCGTCACGACGCCGGCGACCCGCTCGACCGTGATGTGGGCACCCGGCTGGACGCCGGCCTCGGCGAGCCGCGCGAGGAGCTCGACGTCGACCTGCAGCGGCTCGGCGATGCGCGCGACCACGGCCGTCCCGTCGACGGCGGCCCGCTCGCCGGTCAGCGGGACGACGCCGTCGAGGAACCGCACCTCGGTGCTCACCTCGCCGATCTCGTCCAGCCCGGGGATGGGGTTGCCGTAGGGGTCGAAGTGCGGGTGGTCGAGCAGCGCCACGAGCCGCTGCTCCACGCGCTCGCTCATGACGTGCTCCCACCGGCACGCCTCCTCGTGCACGTGCGGCCAGTCCAGCCCGATGACGTCGGTGAGGAGCCGCTCGGCGAGGCGGTGCTTGCGCATGACCCGCACGGCCTTGCTCTGCCCCTCGGGCGTGAGCTCGAGGTGACGGTCGCCCGTGACGACCACGAGGCCGTCGCGCTCCATGCGCGCGACCGTCTGCGACACCGTCGGGCCCGAGTGCCCCAGCCGCTCGGCGATGCGCGCGCGCAGCGGGGTGATGCCTTCCTCGGTGAGCTCGTAGATCGTCTTGAGATACATCTCGGTCGTGTCGATCAGGTCGCTCACCGCTCGGCCTCCCACGTCGCGTGCCACGGCCCGGGCGAAGGGACCGCTTCCGGTGCCCAGGGTAGTCGGCCGCACCCCCGTGAACGGGCGCGGGGCCGAACCCCGGGCGTCGCTATCCTCGCGTCGTGCCCGCCGCCGACGCCCTCGCCCGCCTCACGATCCCCGCCGACCTCCTGCCGCGCGACGGCCGGTTCGGGTCCGGCCCGTCGCTCGTGCGACCCGAGCAGGTCGACGCGCTCGCCGCCGTGGGCCGCACGGTGCTCGGCACGTCGCACCGTCAGGCCGCCGTGAAGGACGTCGTCGCCCGCGTCCGTGCCGGCCTCGCGGACCTGTTCGACCTGCCGGACGGCTACGAGGTCGTGCTCGGCAACGGCGGCTCCACCGCGTTCTGGGACGTCGCGACGCTGTGCCTCGTGGAGCGGCGCGCGGCGCACGCGCAGTTCGGGGAGTTCGGCGCCAAGTTCGCCGCCGCGACGACGCGTGCACCGTTCCTCGAGCCGTCGCACGTCGTGTCGGCGCCCGCGGGGCAGGTCGCCGTCCCCGAGCTCGTGGACGGCGTCGACGCGTACGCGTGGCCGCACAACGAGACGTCGACCGGCGCGATCGCCCCCGTGCGGCGCGTGCCGGGGTCGCAGGAGACCGGTGCGCTCGTCGTCGTCGACGGGACATCGTCGGCCGGGGGCACCACGCTCGACGTCGCGCAGACCGACGTCTACTACTTCGCACCCCAGAAGTGCTTCGCGTCCGACGGCGGCCTGTGGCTCGCGCTCGCGTCGCCCGCCGCCGTCGAGCGGGCCGCGCGCGTCGAGGCGTCCGACCGCTGGGTGCCCGAGTTCCTGTCGTTCACCACGGCCGTGACGAACTCGCGCGCCGACCAGACGCTCAACACGCCCGCCGTGGCGACGCTGGTGCTGCTGGCCGAGCAGATCGACTGGATGCTCGAGCACGGCGGCCTGGCCTGGGCCGCCGCGCGTACGGCCGAGTCGTCGGGCCACCTCTACGCGTGGGCCGAGAGCCGTGACTGGGCGACGCCGTTCGTCACCGACCCGGCGCTGCGCTCCCCAGTCGTCGCCACGGTCGACCTGGCCCCTCACATCGACGCGACCGCCGTCACCGCCGTGCTGCGCCGCCACGGCGTGGTCGACATCGAGCCGTACCGCAAGCTCGGGCGCAACCAGCTGCGTGTCGGCACGTACCCCGCCGTCGACCCGCAGGACGTGCGCGCGCTCACGGCGTGCGTCGACCACGTGGTCGAGCAGCTCGGCTGAGCCGGCACCCCGGGACGGCAGGCGACGGAGCCCGGCACCGCGCGGTGCCGGGCTCCGTCACGTCGTACGTCGTGCGGCGGGCGTCAGGCCCGCCGACGTCGCGCCACCAGGACGCCCGCCGCGCCCGCGAGCACGAGGCCCGCACCGACCAGGACGACCGGCCCGGTGGTCGCACCGGTGGCGGACAGCACCTCGGCACGCACGCGCGGGCCGCTCGCCGCGACGCCGCCGGCGACGACGTCGCTGCCCGCCGACAGGACGTCGGACCGCTCGGGCGACGTCAGGCAGCTCGCGGTCGACCGCGGGTAGGCCGTGACGACGGACGCCGTGGGGTTGACGTGGAAGTCGACCTGGACGGAGGACCCCGCCGCCCAGTCGAACTCGTCGCCCTGCACCCAGGTGCCGCCCTCGAGGCGCCAGCCGGGCCAGTCGACGCCCGCGCCGGACGCGTCGGTCACGGCGCCCGGCCAGGTGACCGTCCCGGACAGCGGCTGGTCGGCGTACACGACGTCGGGGCCGCCGGTCGGGTTGACGAACGTGATCGTGACGGTGCGGTGGTCGGTGCCCACCGGCGCCAGCGCGTACTGCAGCCGGGGGACGTTCGCGTCGCACACCGCCGTGAGGGACGCGACGTCGACCTCGCACGGCAGGGGGGCGCCGTACTCGTCGGTGCCGCGCGTGCAGTCGTCGGCACCGGCCGACGGGCTCGGGGCGGGCGACGCGAAGGCCGCGGGTGCGGCACCGGTGGCCGCCAGGACGAGACCCGCGACGACGCAGGCCCGGGTGAACGCTCGCATGGCTGACTCCCCGCTCGAATCGGACATATCGGTATCATCTTCGCGCGCCGATCGTCGGGATGTCGCGGTCCGGGCGGGTGAAGCGCCAGATCACGGGCAACTTCACCCGAACGGGACGTCCGTCCAGGTGTCAGGGGCAGCGGAACGTCGCGACGCCGGGCGAGGACACCGTCGGCGTCGTCCACAGCGTGACCCCGCCCTCGTGCAGCGGGAGGTCGACCGTGACCTCCTGGACCTGCCCGGGGGTGAGCCGCGAGGCCACCTGCTGCACGCTGCGTCCGTCCGCGCGGACGAGGTCACCCGTCGCCGGCGCACCGTCACGACGGACCACGAGCGGCGCACCGTCGCGCGCGGACCACGCCGACACCGACGTCAGCAGGGTCCCCAGCGGCACGTCGTCGCCCGGGTACCCGGTGACCGGCCGCGGGAAGGAGGCCACGTCCTGCGGTGCGCGCAGGTCGAGGCGCAGGACCGCCGTCACGGCGGGCGTCGGGGCGTCGCACCGCGCGTCGCGGAACGTCACCGACGCGTCGAGGTAGGCGCCGAGCTTGCCCTGCGTCGCGTCGTCGAGGAACAGGCCGGGCTGGTCGGCGAACAGGTCGGAGGACGTGAACGCACCGCCCGCGACGGTCGCGGCGAGCCGCTCCTGCTCCGCCGGGTGCGCCGACCACACGCGCAGCCGCCGCTCGTCGACGGCGTCGCGCGCGGCGGCCACCAGCGCACGCCCGTCGCCCGCACCGGAGCCGACCGACGCGACGACCGAGGCCGCGACGGCACCGAAGTAGGCGTCGGCCGCGACGGGGTCGGGGTGCAGGACGTAGGCGTCGCGCAGCAGCGCGCCCACGAGGGACCCGCCGTCGACCGTGCGCCCGTCGGGGTCGACGACCGGACCGGTCGCCCCCACCAGGGACGCCACGGCCACGGGGTCGGTCGCGACCACGCCGTCGACCGCGACGCCCACGTCGCGCGACCAGCGCGCGGCGACCAGCTCGGCGCTCCGGGGGAAGTCCGGAGTCATGACCGCGTTCTGCACCCAGCGACCCAGCCGGTCGCCCCACAGCGCGCGCTCGGCGTCGGTGGCGGGCAGCACGGGCTCGGGCAGGGGCCGCAGGTCGGCGGTGCTGCGCGTGTCGACGATGCTCACGGCACCATCGTCGACGCGCACGGCGACCACCGTCCCGACGATCCCGCCGGCCGCACGCAGCTCGCCCGAGTTGAGCGCGAGCACGAGGTACGTGCGCGGACCGTCGCCGCCGAGCATGGCGGGCAGGACGCCCGCGAGCCGCGCGGCGGGCGCGAGCCGGGCGTCGAGCCGCGCGACGGCGTCCTGCACCTCGCGCACGGGGCCGGACAGCGGTGCGACCAGGCCGTCGGGGTCGAGCGCCGCGAGCCGAGCATCGGCGTCCCCGACGCTCGCGCTGGCCGTCTCGACGCGCGCCGCGGCGACGCGCAGGCCCGCGACGTCGAACCGGCCGTCGGCGCCGCGCAGACCGCCGTCGAGCAGCGCCCGCAGGTCGGCGGCGGCGGGCAGCACGTCGGCGGCGACCGCGTCGAGGGACGTCGCCACGACGCGCACCGCGGCGAGCTGGTCGCCGGCCCACGGCACGTGCTCGGCCAGGCGCCACACCGGGTCCTCGGCCGCGGCAGCGGCGCGCGCGGTCGCGTCCCGCAGCGCCGCGAGGTCGTCGCCGGAGGTCGCGAGGGCGCTCGCGTCGAGCTCGACCCCGGCCAGCCCGTCGCGCGCGTCCTGCAGCGCGGTCGCCGCCTGCCACGCGCGGAACCCGACCCACGCGAGGGCGAGCACGAGCAGGACCAGGAGGACCAGCAGCGCGCGGCGCACCACGCGCACGGCTCGGCGGGCGCGAGCGCCGTGGGCGGGGTCCTCGTGGGCGGGGCCCTCGTGGGC
>NZ_LNTD01000271.1 GCF_001462455.1 Cellulomonas sp. B6 | reverse complement strand
GGGCGGTCGTCATCGGGTCCTCGGCCGGGTCATGCGTCGGGCGCCAGTCGCGAGAGCCCGGCGATGACGCGGTCGACCACGTCGCCGCCGCGGGGTTCGTAGCAGTCGGACAGGAGCTTGAGCACGAACTTCATGAGCAGCGGCCGCGGCAGACCGTACCGCGTGCACAGGTGCATGATCCTCGGGTGCTCGATGAGGCGCACGAAGACGCGCCCGAGCGTGTAGTACCCGCCCAGGTCGTCCTTCATGCGGTGCTGGTACGTCGCGAACGCACGCTCGCGCCCGGCGGCCGAGCCACGGGCCAGCCCCTGGGCGATCGCGTCACCGGCGACGCGCCCGGCCTGCAGGCCGTAGGCGATGCCCTCGCCGTTGAACGGGCTGACCATGCCGGCCGAGTCGCCGGCCAGCAGCAGGCCGTTCGCGTACAGCGGGCCGCGGTTGAAGCCCATCGGCAGCGCGGCGCCGCGCACGGGGCCGACCTGGTTGTCCGGCGTGAACTCCCACTCGGCGGGCGCGTTGGCCATCCAGCGCGCGAACAGGTCCTTGTAGTCGACCTTGGTCGCGGCCGCCGTCGAGCTCACCGAGCCCAGGCCGACGTTGGCGGTGCCGTCGCCGAGGGAGAAGATCCAGCCGTAGCCCGGCATGAGGTTCGAGCGCCCGGGCGCGCCGTCCCACAGCTCGAGGTGCGACTCCATCCACGGGTCGTCGTGGCGGGGCGTGCGGAAGTACGTGCGGACGGCCACGCCCATCGGGCGGTCGTCGCGCTTGGTGCGGCCCACCGCGGTCGCGAGCCGGGCCGAGACGCCGTCGGCCGCCACGACGACGGGGGCCCGGTACTCGACCTGCTCCCCCGCGTCGACCGTGCGGCGTCCGTCCGACGCGACGGCGCGCGCCCGCACGCCGACGACGCGGCCCGTACGCTCGTCGCGCACAGGGCTCGTGACGGCCGTGCCCTCGAGCAGCTTGGCGCCGGCGGCGCGCGCGTGCTCGGCCAGGACCTGGTCGAACGACGTGCGCGCCCGCGCCAGGCCGTAGGACGGGTAGCTCGACAGCTCGGGCCACGGCAGCTCGAGCCGGTGGCCGCCGCCGATGACGCGCAGGCCGCGGTTGCGGATCCAGCCGTCCTGCTCGCGCACGGGCACGCCCATGCGCACGAGCTCGGAGACCGCGCGCGGCGTCAGGCCGTCGCCGCAGATCTTGTCGCGCGGGAACGTCGCCTTCTCCAGGAGCAGCACGTCGAGGCCGGCGGCCGCGCAGTGGTAGGCCGCCGAGGCGCCTGCGGGGCCTGCGCCGACGACGATGACGTCGGCGTCATCCGTCGGTACGCGCACCACGCTGGGACCCCACTTGTGACGATGTTCACGTGCAACTCCGGCGAGTGTATCCACCCCCTCTGGGCCTGTCTGCGAAGGGTTGGCTTACCTTCGTCGAGCCCCGGGACGATGGTCCCGGGTGCGTGCTCGAACAGGTGCGACGCGCCCGGCGGGACGCCTCCGACCGCGCCGTCACGGCCCGGTTGGTCCCCATCGTCCCCCGGCCGGCACGCCCGCGCAGCGCGGACGACGGGCCGACGCGCCCGGCGGGCGTCGCGCACGACGGCCCCGGGGCGCGACGCTCGTCACACCGCGCGTCGCGCCCGGACGCACGGGAGCCCGTGCCACGACCGCGGCACGGGCTCCCGGTGACGCGCCGGGTCAGGGGCGCGCGGCCTCGGGGCGAGCGCCCCGGGGGTCCGAGGTCTCGGGACGCACCGCGCGGTGCAGCGCGACGATCCCGCCCGACAGGTTCCGGAACGCGACCTGGTCCCACCCGGCCCGCCGCACCTGACGGCCCAGCTCGCGCTGGCCGGGCCACTCCCGGATCGACTCCGCGAGGTACACGTACGCGTCGGGCGACGTGGACACCGCGCGCGCGACCGGCGGCAGCGCGCGCATGAGGTAGTTCGTGTAGACGACGCGGAACGGCGCGAACGTCGGTCGCGAGAACTCGCACACCACGAGGCGCCCGCCCGGGCGCGTCACGCGCAGCAGCTCGGCCAGCGCGGCGTCGACGTCGCTGACGTTGCGCAGCCCGAACGACATCGTCACCGCGTCGAACGACGCGTCCGCGAACGGCAGGTGCAACGCGTCGCCCGCGACGAACGGCAGGTCGGGCCGCCGGCGGCGTCCCTCGCGCAGCATGCCCGTCGACAGGTCACACGGCACGACGTGCACGCCCGCGTCGGCCAGCGGCTCGCTGGACGTGCCCGTCCCGGCCGCGAGGTCGAGCACGGTCTCACCGGGCTGCGCGGCGAGCGCGGCGAGCGTCGCGCGGCGCCACGCGCGGTCCTGGCCGAGCGAGAGGACGTCGTTGGTCAGGTCGTACCGGCGCGCGACCGCGTCGAACATCGACGCGACGTCGCGGGGGTCCTTGTCGAGCGTGGCACGGGACATGGGGCCATCGTCTCAGGTCCGCGGGCGCCGACGTGCCGCACGTCACCGCCCCGGACGGCCCCGCGGTCCGCCGCGGGGCCCCGCGCGTCCTACGCTGACGACGATGAGCACGACGCACCGGGCCGCCGCGGGCGCCCACGTCCCGCAGCACCTGGTGGTGCGCACCGTCGAGGTCCACGACCTGCCGGCGGGCGGCGACCCCGACCCCGCGGACCTGCTGGGACTGCTGCCGGCCGACGCGCCCCTGGCGTGGGTGCGCCGCGGCGACGGGCTGGTCGGCTGGGGCGAGGCCGTGCGGATCGAGGTCGGCGGCGCCGACCGGTTCGCCGCGGCCGAGCGCGCGTGGCAGGAGGTGCTCGCGCACGCCATCGTCCGCGACGAGGTGCGCCTGCCCGGCACCGGTCCCGTGGCGTTCGGCTCGTTCGCGTTCGACGACGCCTCGGACGCGGGCGGCGTCGTGGTCGTGCCGCGCGTCGTGGTCGGACGGCGCGACGGGCGCACGTGGCTGACGACCCTGAGCACGGCGGCCGAGCTGGGCCCCGCGCCGCGGCTCGCCGACGTGACCCCCGAGCGCACGCCCCTCGCCGGCCCCGGCGAGGTCACGTACACCGACGGCGCCGTCACGGCCGACGCGTGGCTCGACGTCGTCGCCGACGGCGTCGAGGCGATCCGCGCGGGCGAGGTCGACAAGGTCGTGCTCGCGCGCGACGTGCACGCGCGCACCGAGCACCCGCTCGACGTGCGGTGGGCGCTCGACCGGCTCGCCGACCGGTACCGCTCGTGCTGGACGTTCAGCGTCGACGGCATGATCGGTGCGACGCCCGAGCTGCTCGTGCGCTCCGAGCGCGGCCTGGTGACGTCGCGCGTGCTGGCCGGGACGATCCGCCGCACGGGGGACGACGACGCCGACGTCGCGCGCGCCGGGATCCTCGCGCACTCGTCGAAGGACCTCGAGGAGCACGAGTACGCGGTCACCTCGGTCGCCCGGGCCCTCGCGCCGTTCTGCTCCTCGACCAACGTGCCGGACGTGCCGTTCGTGCTCCCGCTGCCGAACGTGCTGCACCTCGCGTCCGACGTCACCGGCGTGCTCGCGGCGCCGCAGGGCGACCGGGCGCACCCCTCGTCGCTCGCGCTGGCCGCCGCGCTGCACCCGACGGCCGCGGTCTGCGGCACCCCGACCGCGGCGGCACGTGACCTCATCGCCCGGATCGAGGGCATGGACCGCGCGCGGTACGCCGGCCCCGTGGGCTGGTTCGGTGCCGACGGCGACGGCGAGTGGGGCATCGCGCTGCGCTCGGCCGAGGTCGACCGCGACGACCCGCACCGCGTGCGGCTCTTCGCGGGCTGCGGCGTCGTCGCCGCGTCCGACCCCGCGGCCGAGCTCGCGGAGTCGCGGGCCAAGCTCGTCCCGATGCGGTTCGCGCTGTCGTCCTGACGCACGGCTCGCCGCACGCCACGGGCGGCGTGACCCGGTCGCCCCGGCCCGCGCCGCGGCCGCGCGCGGGCACGACGCAGGCCCGCCGCGGGAGGGGACCGCCCGCGACGGGCCTGCGGTGCACGCCGGCTCCAGGGGGTGCGCCGGCGACCGGGCGTGGCCCTGACGGACCCGTCCGGGGACGAGGTGTGGGGCCGACGGCGCACCGCCGGCCCCACCGGGGCGTCAGCCCTGGCCCTGCTGCTCCTGCTGCTGACGCTGCTGGAACCACTGCCAGAGCTGCTCGGGGGTCATGCCGCCGGGCAGCTGGCCCTGCTGCCCGCCCTGCTGACCCTGCTGGTCCTGACCGCCCTGCTGGCCCTGGCCGCCCTGCTGGCCCTGGCCGCCCTGCTGACCCTGCGCGGTCGTGTCGGGACGCGTCGCGAGCTTGACGTCGACCTCGATGGCCTTCGAGTCGCGCACGACGGTGAGCGTCGCGTCGTCGCCCGACGCCATCGAGCGGACGAACGCGGTGAGCGACTCGGCGCCGCCGACCGGGTCCTTGCCGATAGCGACGATGACGTCACCGTTCTGCAGCCCGCCCGCGGCGGCCGGCGACCCGTCGCTGACCGTCTGCACGACCGCGCCGCGGCGCGTGACGCCGTCGGCCGTCGCGGTGCCGTCGGCCAGCGTCACGCCGAGGTACGCGTGCTCGGCCTGGCCGTCCTGGATGAGCTGACCGGCGATGTTCTTGGTGACGTTCACCGGGATCGCGAAGCCGAGGCCGATCGACCCCGACTGCTGGCTGAGCGTCGCGATCGACGACGTGATGCCGATGACACGGCCGGTCGCGTCGAACAGCGGACCCCCCGAGTTGCCGGGGTTGATCGCCGCGTCGATCTGGATGGCGTTGGTCACGGCCGCCTCGCCGCCGTTCTCCTGCGTCGACACCGGGCGGTCGACCGCCGACACGATGCCCGTGGTGACGGTGTTGGCCAGGCCGAGGGGGTTGCCGACCGCCATGACGGGGTCACCCACGGCCACGGCGTCGGAGTCGCCCAGCGCGGCGGCCTTGAGGTCGTCCGGGGCGTCGACGAGCTTGACGACGGCGAGGTCGGTGCTCGCGTCGGTGCCGACGACCTGGGCCTCGAACATGCGCCCGTCGGTCAGCGTGACCTGCACGTTGCCCTGCGCACCCGCGACCACGTGGTTGTTGGTGAGCACGTGGCCCGCGTCGTCGATGATGACGCCGGATCCCTGCGCCTCGCCCGACTGCGTCGTGACGTCGATCGCGACGACGGAGGCCTGCACGGCGGCCGCGACGGCCTGCCAGTCGGGGCTGTCCTTGCTCGACCCGGACACGGGCACGTTCTCGGCCGTCGAGCGCCCGACGTCCGCCAGGGAGGCCGAGCGCTGCGAGGACGCCGGGTCGGACAGGGCGCCAGTGAGGCCGCCGACGCCCGCGACGGCACCGCCGCCGACGAGCACGCCGACGACCGCGGCCGAGGCGACCCAGGCCCAGGCCCGCGAGCGCCTGCGCGGTGCGGGCTCACCGGGCGCGGCCCACGGGTCGGTGCCCGGCGGCACCGCGCCGGGCGGCACGGCGCCCGGCGCGCCCGGTCCGCCGACGCCGAACGCGGCGCCGGGTGCGTGCGCACCCGTGCCGACGGGGGTCGGCTGCTGGGCGGCGCGCTGCGCGGCCTCGTAGCGGGCCCACTGCTGCGCGGGCGTGAGCCGCGCGGGGGCCCCGGGCTGCGGTCCGGACGCGGGCGCGGCCTGCTGCGGGGGCAGCGGCCGGGTCGCGTCGGGCGCGGGCAGCGGCTGCGTGGGGTGGTCCTGGGGGTGGTGGCCGTGCTGCGGCTCGGGCGTGGTCGTCATGGCTGCCTCCTTGTCGACACCCATGACACCCCGCCGCGCTGGGACAGCACTTCAGGAGACCTGGAGGTTTCCTGTGAGTTGCCCAGGTGGGGTGGGGCGGACGTCAGCCGAGCGGGCCGAGCGCGGCGTCGACGGCCCCCGCGACCTCGGCAGCGAGCCGCTTGCCCAGCGCCCGTCGGTGCGCACGGTCGACCCGCACCTCGACGACGCTCGTGCCGGTCCCGGGCGCCGCGAGCGCCGGCAGCAGCCCGTCGGTGTCGACGACGCGCGTGTGCCGCACGCCGTACGCCGCGCACAGGGCCGCGACGTCGACGCCGTGCGGCGTGCCGAACACGCGCTCGAACACGTCCGCACGGCCGGGCTCGCCGTGCTCGAGGGTCGTGAACACCGAGCCGCCGTCGTCGTTCGCCACGACCAGCTGGAGGTCGGCGGCCGCCTCGCCCGCGCCGCGCAGCAGCCCGCCGACGTCGTGCAGGAACGTCAGGTCGCCCAGGTAGGCGCGCACGCGGCGGTGCGGCAGGGCCAGCGCGACGCCGGTCGCCGTGGCGACCGTCCCGTCGATGCCGGCCAGGCCGCGGTTGGCCAGCACGAGCGGCGCGGCGTCCCAGCGCGCGACGAGGTCGAGGTCGCGCACCGGGTTCGACGAGCCGACGACGAGCACGTCCTGCGGCGCGCTCGCGCGCGCGACCGCCCGGGCCAGCGCCCACCCCGTGACGCGCGGCCCGCTGCGCGAGCGACGCGCGTCCTCGGGGACGTCGAGCAGCCGCACGAGCACGTCCTGCGCGGCGGCGTCGGCGGTGCGCCACGCGTCGAGCCAGCCGGCGGGTGCGCCGACCCGGCCCTGCCGCATGCGCGGCGGCACGTCGAGCAGCACCTGGGACGCGTTGCGCGCGGCGTCGGGCCAGTCGGTGCCCCGCGGCGCGACGACCAGCACCTCGACGTCAGGGCGCGCCAGGAGCGCCTGCACGGGCCGTGTGAGCGTCGGGCGACCGAGCACGACGACCCGTCCGACCCGACCGCCGAGACGCCGGGCGGCCAGCAGCAGCCGGTACGCACCGATCGCGTGGTCGCCCTGCCGCGCGCCGGACGACGGCTCGGCGAGCAGCGGCCACCCGTTGGCCTCGGCGAGCCGCACCGCGGCGGGGCCCGCACCGTCCCCCGCGACGACCACGGTGGGGACGGCTCCGCGCGCGCGGCGCGAGCCGCGCGCCGTGCCGTCCGCGTCGCCCACGACGACCGGGACGGCACCCGTGAGCGGGGCGACCGGGTCGGCGGGCTGCGCACGGCCCACGACGTGCGTGAGGCCCGCGTCCGACGCCGCCGGCCACGGTGCGGCGCCGGGTGCGAGCGGGTCGCGGTACGCGAGGTCGAGGTGCACGGGACCGGGGTCGCCCGTGCGGGCGCCGGTCGCGGCGGCGAGGGCGCGCGCGACCGTGCGGCGCAGGTCCCGGTCCTCCCCCGGGCGACCGGTGGGCGCGGGCACGTCGACCGCGAGCCGGACGGCGCCGCCGAAGATGCCCGCCTGCTCGGTGGTCTGGTTGGCGCCCGTGCCGCGCAGCTCGTGCGGGCGGTCGGCCGTCAGCAGCACGAGCGGCAGCCCGGTGTGGTGCGCCTCGAGCACCGCGGGGTGCAGGTTCGCCACGGCGGTGCCGGAGGTCGTGACGACCGCGACGGGCCGGGCCGGTCCCGGTCCGCGCTCCCCCGCGTGGGCCGACCCCTTGGCCAGGCCGAGCGCGAGGAAGCCCGCGTCGCGCTCGTCGATGCGCACGTGCAGGCGCAGCGCGGGCGCCCCCGCGGGCCGTTCGGGGTCGGGGCGCGCGGCGTCGGCGACTGCGTAGGCGAGCGGTGCGCTGCGCGACCCCGGCGCGAGCACGACGTCGCGGACGCCGAGCGCCGCGAGCGCCTGCACCAGCACGCGGGCCGCACGCACCGAGGGCGCGGGGTCCGAGGGCGCGGGGTCCGGGGGCAC
>NZ_LNTD01000270.1 GCF_001462455.1 Cellulomonas sp. B6 | reverse complement strand
CCGACCCCGACCGTGCAGCCGACCACCCCGGCCGGCGCGTGCACCGCGACGCTGCGCACCACGGGCACGTGGCCCGGCGGGTTCCAGGCCGAGGTCACCGTCACGGCGGGCTCGGCCGGGCTCAGCGGCTGGACGGTCGGCTGGTCGAGCTCGTCGTTCACGGTCAGCCAGCTGTGGAGCGGCGAGGTGTCGAGCAGCGGCTCGGGCGTCACGGTCCGCAACGCCGCGTGGAACGGCACGCTGCCCGCCGGCGGGTCGACGACCTTCGGGTTCATCGGCACCGGCACCCCGGCGACGCCGACGCTGAGCTGCGCGTGACGCACGCGCGTCGCCGCGGCGGGCCGGACACCCCGACGCACGACGTCTGACGCACGACCCGACGGGCGGGGCCGCACCGGCCTCGCCCGTCGGCGTGCCCGGGGCGTCGGACGACCGCGTGAGCTCCCGTCGACCAGGCGGGTTCGATATCGTTATCGAACCCGCCTGCCGCACACCCCCGGAGGCCTCGTGAGCGACGCCGCTCCGCCCCACCCGTGGAACCACAACGTCCACTACCACCGGCTCGTGCTGCGGGCGGTCCCGCCGCACGCCCGCACGGCCCTCGACGTCGGCACGGGCGACGGTCTGCTCGCGGCCGACCTGCGTCGGCGCGTGCCGCACGTCGTGGGCCTCGACCTGGACGCGGACGTCCTGTCCCGCGCCCGCGCGTCGGCCCCGCACGGCGCCTGGGTGCGCGGCGACGCGCTGCACGCGCCGTTCCCGCCCGCGTCGTTCGACGTCGTCACGTCGATCGCGACGCTGCACCACCTGCCGGACCCCGCCGACGCGCTGCGGGCGCTGGCCGGCCTCACCGCGCCGGGCGGGGCGCTCGTGGTCGTCGGGTGCGCGGCGTCGTCCGGACCGGCGGACGCCGCGTGGGACACGCTCGGCGTCGTGCAGCACCAGGTGCTGCGGCGCACCCGCACGTTCTGGGAGCACAGCGCGCCGACGGTGTGGCCGCCGCCGCACACGTTCGCGCAGGTCCGCGACGCCGCGCGCGACGCGCTGCCGGGCGTGCGCTGGCGCCGGCTGCCGCTGTGGCGGTACCTGCTGGTGTGGCACCGGCCCGTCTGAGGCCAGTACGACCTCACCGTCGTCGAGGTGTGAAGGGTTGCTGCCGGCAGCCGGCGACAACCCTTCACACCTCGCAGCCCGACTCCGACGTGGGCCCCAGGGCGTCGGCCACCTCAGGACGTCAGCGCGAGCCCCAGCACGGCCGCCGCGAGCCCCACGACGAGCATCCCCAGCGCGTGCAGCAGCGCCGCGACGCCCCGCCCGGCCAGCACCAGCCGCGCCGCCTCGACGCTCGCGGTGCTGAACGTCGAGTACCCACCCAGGAACCCGACCCCGAGCACCGCCTGCACGCCGTCGTGGCCCGCGTGGCGCAGCGTCCAGCCGGTCAGCAGGCCCAGCAGCAGGCACGCGGTGACGTTGACGACGACGGTCCCCAGCGGCACCGACCCCCGGGCGTGCCGAGCGACGGCCGTGTCGACGAGGAACCGCGCGGCCGCCCCCAGGCCGCCCGCGAGCGCGAGCACGACGATCACGACCGGCCACCCCGCGCGTCCGCGGGCGGCGCGTCCTCGGGCGGCGCGTCTTCGGGCGGCGCGTCCTCGGCCAGCGCGTCCGGGTCCTGCCCCGCCTCGGCGCGCGCGGCGCCACGCCCGCCGCCGAGCACGACGCCCAGCCCGGCGGCAGCCACCCCGATCACGACGCTCACCAGCGCGTACGCGACCCCCGTCGCCACCGCGCCGCCCGTGACCAGCCGCTCGACCTCGAGCACGAACGTGCTGTACGTCGTGTAGCCACCGATCACCCCGGTCCCGACACCCAGGCGCACGGCACGCCGCCGTCCGGTGTCGGGGCCGCGCCGAGAGAGCGTCGCGAGGAGCAGGCCCAGCAGCAGCGACCCCGTCAGGTTGATCGCGGTCGTCGTCCACGGCCACGCGCCCGGACCGGCGGGGAACGCGCCCTCGAGCAGCGCACGCACCGCGACCCCGAGCGTCCCGCCGGCCGCGACGAGCGCGGCCGACCCGACCGTGGTCGCCGCCGACGCCTGCGCGGTCGCAGCAGCCGGGTGCGCCGCGACGGCCCCGGTCCGTCCCGCGGCGGCGGTCGCACCCGCGTCGTCGGCCATGTCACCTCCCGCGGGGCAGCACCCTGCACCCGAGCCACCGGAGCAGGAACCATCAGCCGTGCGGCGGTTCGGGCGTCACGCCCCGGCGGGATCCATCGCCGCGACCAGCGTACGCCGCGGGCGGGTCCGGGCCGCCAAAGCGCTCGCCCGACCGACCGGGACCCCCTACGGTCGCCCGTCATGAGCGAGGAGACGCACAGGGCCGCACTGTCCGGGCGCACCGCCGTCGTCACGGGCGTCGGCCGACGGCGCGGCATCGGGTTCGCGATCGCGTCACGGCTCGCGCGCGCCGGCGCGGACGTCGTGGTGCAGCACTGGGCGCCGCACGACGCCGAGCAGCCGTGGGGCGCCGACGACGTCGACGCGCTGCTGGCCGAGCTCGAGACGCAGCTCGCGCCCGGCGCGCGGCTCGCCGCCACGAGCCTGGACCTCGCGGCGCCCACGGCCGGCGAGGAGCTCGTCGCGCGGGCCGCCGACGCGATGGGGCACCTCGACGTGCTGGTGTGCAACCACGCCCGCAGCGGCGGCGACGGGCGGCTCGCGGACCAGACCGCCGAGACGCTCGACGCGCACTGGGCCGTCAACGCCCGGTCCACGCTGCTCGCGACCCAGGCCTTCGCGGCGCAGCACGACGGCCGACCCGGCGGGCGCGTCGTGTGGATGACGTCGGGCCAGATCGCGGGGCCCATGCCCGGCGAGATCGCGTACGCCGCGTCGAAGGCCGTGCTGGCGGGCCTCACCGCGTCGGTGGCCGACGACCTGATCGACCGCGGCATCACGCTCAACACCGTCAACCCGGGCCCGGTGAACACCGGCTACCTCGACGCCGACGCCGCGCCCGCCGAGGTCGTCGACGCGGTGCTCGCGCACTTCCCCGGCGGCCGGTTCGGCGAGCCCGACGACCCGGCGCGGCTCGTCGAGTGGCTCGTGTCCGACGCCGGCAGGTGGGTGGTGGGCCAGGTGCTGTCGACCGAGGGCGGCTTCCGCCGCTGACGGGCGTGCCGTGCGACCGCGCCGGTGCGGCGTCGGTCGCGCCCTCGTGCCCGACCGACGCGCGACGCGCCGACGGGCGGGGCTCGCGGCGCCGGGTGATCCTGGACGTCCGACCCGACCGCGCGCGGCGCGTCCCTGGACGCGCGGGGGGCGCGGCACGAAGGTGGCTTGGTGGGGCACACGACGACGCGGAGCGGCACGCCCGACGTCCTCGTGCGCACGACCGCCGCGCTCTTCGTCGTCGGCGGCGCGTCGGCCGCGCTGCTGTCGGCCGAGGTGCTGCGCACCGACGGCGCCCGCGGCGCGGCGCTCCTCGTCGCCGCGCTGGCCGCCGCCGCGTGCGGGCCCCTGGTGCTCGCGGTCGGGCCGCGCACGACGACCCGCGGGTTCGGGGCCGCCGTGCTCGTCGCCGGCACGGTCCTGGGCGTCGGCACCGCCGTCGCGCCGACCCTGGCGCTGGCGCTCGCCGCGGCGTGCCTCACCGTGCTCGTCGCGATCGAGTCGACGATGTTCCTGCGGCGGCGCGACGCGTGGGCGATGGTCGGGCTCGCGAGCACCTGGCAGCTGGTGGCGCTCGTCGGCGTCCACCACGTGCCGGTCCTGGTGTGCGCGGCGCTCGCCGTCCTGTGGTGCGGCGTCGCCGCGGCCGTCGACATGCTGGCACGGCAGGCGTCCACGGCCCGCGTCGACGCCCTGACCGGCCTCGCCGACCGCCGCGGCTGGGACGCCGCCCTCGAGCGCGCGATCGAGCGCAGCGGACGGCGCGGCACTCCGCTGTCGCTCGTCCTGGTCGACATCGACCACTTCAAGCACGTCAACGACGCGCGCGGCCACGCCGCCGGGGACGACCTGCTGCGCGCCACCGCCGACGCGTGGCGCGGCGCCCTGCCGCCGGGGGCCGTGCTGGGCCGGCGCGGCGGCGACGAGTTCGCCGTGCTGCTGCCCGGGACCACGGGCGGCGCGGCCGCCGTGGTCGCGGAGCGGCTGTCGGGGGTGGCGCCGACGCCCGCGTCGTGCGGCGTCGCCGAGCACGTGGTGGGTGAGACCGCGGCCGAGGTGCTGCGTCGCACCGACGCGGCGCTGTACGCCGCGAAGGCCGCCGGACGCGGTCGCACCGTGCTGTCCGAGCGGCACCGCCACCACCTCGTCGACGACCTTGCCGACGCGATCCGGCACGGCGGGCTGCGGGTCGAGCTGCAGCCGGTGGTCGGGCTGACCTCGTTCCAGGTGGGCGGCGTCGAGGCGCTCGCCCGCTGGGACCACCCGCGCCTGGGCCCGGTGCCGCCCACGGAGTTCGTGGCGCTCGCCGAGGACGCCGGGCTCATCGACGAGCTGGGGGCGGCGGTCGTGCGCCTGGCGTGCGCCGACGCCCACGAGCTGCAGGAGCGGTGGGGGCGGGCCGTCGCGCTGTCGGTGAACGTGTCGGGCCGCGAGCTGACCGCCCAGGGCTACGCGGACCGGCTGCTCGCGACCCTGCACGCGGCCCGGTGGCCGGCGGGGCAGTTCGTGCTCGAGGTGACCGAGAGCGTCGTCGAGGCCTCGGGGCCGACGTCGCTGCGGGCCATCGAGACGCTCCGGGCGGGAGGCGTGCGCGTCGCGATCGACGACTTCGGCACGGGGTGGTCCTCGTTCAGCCGGCTCGACGAGCTGCCCGCCGACTTCCTCAAGCTCGACCGGTCGTTCCTGCCCTCGCTGACGACGTCGAGCCGACGCGCCGCGATGGTGCGCGCGCTGCTCGCGCTGTGCGACGAGCTGGGTGTGCTGGTCGTCGCCGAGGGGGTCGAGACGCCCGAGCAGGCCCGGCTGCTGGAGGAGCTGGGCTGCCCCGCCGCGCAGGGGTACCACTACGGCCGCCCCGCCCCCGTCGACGTGCTCGCCGCGGCGCCGTGGGACCTGCGTCCGGACGCGGTCCGGCACGCCCCGGAGACCGGGCCCGCGGTCGGCGGGCCGCCGTCGGACCCGGGGGTGACGAACCCGGGGGCGACGGGGTCGGGTCCGTCCGGCGCGGCGCCCGCGACCTCGGCCCCGGGTGGGGTCCGCCGCCGCCTCAGAACGCGTGGATCGGCTGGGCGCGCTCACGACGCGTGAGGGCCGCGACGACGCGCGCCTGGCCGTGGCGCGCGACCGCGAGCCGCACGAGCAGGTCCCGCACGGGGTCGAACACCTCGGCGGGGAACGCGGGGGTGTCGACGCCGACGCTCACGGCGAGGTCGTCGGCGTGCACCACGACCTCGAGCATGCGGCTCAGCAGGAAGTCCTCGCGGCGCAGCGCCCACCCGGCCCACGGCACGGGCACGACGTCCTGCGCGGTGCCGGACGCCAGGGCGTCCCGGACGCGGTCGCGGTGCGCGACGACGCGGTCGTGCAGCGCCGCGGGGCCCTCGAGCGCGAGCGTCTCGTCGCCCCCGCGGTCGTTCACCGGGTCCTCGGGCGCGGCCGTGGGCCACGCCGAGCGCGCGTAGTGCTCGTCGGCGTCGGCGAGCACGGGCAGGTCGCCGGGCTCGCGCGGCAGGAGCTCGGCCGCGCGCACCACCTGGTTGCCCAGGTGCACGGCGAGCCCGCCGACGGTCAGGCGCGGCAGCGCCGACGGCTGCGACCACCGCACCGTGACCTCGGGCAGGTCGACCAGGTCGAGCACGGCGTCGGCGGCGAGGAGGAACGCGTCGTCACGGGTCATGCGGGCAGTGTGGCACCGACCACCCCCGCCGGGGGGCGGCTCGGGCCGTGGGACCGCCGTGGGCCGGCGCCCCCGGCCCGGCTACCGTGCACGCGTGCTGCGACGTGCGCTCGAGGCGGTCCTCCCGGCGCGGCTCGGCGCACCCTTCCGGTGGCTGGTCGCGTCCTCGTGGACGTCGAACCTCGGTGACGGGCTCGTGCTGGCGGCGGGGCCGCTGCTGGTCGCGACCCGCACGCAGGACCCGTTCGTCGTGGCGCTCGCCGCGACGGCCGCGTGGCTCCCGCGCCTGCTGCTGGCGCTGTGGGCGGGCGTCGTCACCGACCGCGTGGACCGCCGGCGGCTCGTCATGGCGTGCAACGCGGTCCGGGTCGCCGTGCTCGCGCTGCTCGCCGCCGCCGTGGCGGGCGACGTCGCCCCCGTGTGGGTCGTGCTCGTCGCTCTCGTCGCGCTGGGAGCGGCGGAGACGTTCGCGGACAACGTGGCCGGCACGCTCGCGCCGATGGTCGTGCGGCGCGACGACCTCGCGACCGCGAACGCGCGCACGCAGGCCGGGTTCATCGGCCTCAACCAGCTCGCCGGCCCGCCGCTCGGCGCCGCCCTGTTCACCGCGGGGCAGTGGTCGCCGTTCGCCGCGACGGCCGTGCTCATGGCGGCCGCCGTCGCGCTCGTCGCGCGCGTCGAGCTGCCGCCGCACGGGCGCGCCCGCGGCACGACGACCGTGCGGGCCGACGTCGTCGAGGGCGTCCGCTGGACCTGGCACCACCCCGCGGTGCGCACGCTCGTGCTGACGATCCTCGTGTTCAACGTGACGTTCGGGGCCGCGTGGTCGGTGCTCGTGCTGTACGCGCAGCAGCGCCTGGGCCTCGGCGACGTCGGGTTCGGGCTGGTCACCACCGTGCAGGCGCTCGGCGGGCTGCTGGGCGTCACGGCCTACGGGTGGCTGACCGCACGCGTGTCGCTCGCGGGGCTCATGCGGGTCGGGCTGGTCGTGGAGACGCTCACGCACCTGGTGCTGGCGGCGACGACGAGCGCGTGGGTCGCGATGCCGGTGTTCTTCGTGTTCGGCGCGCACGCGTTCGTGTGGGGCACGACGTCGATGACGATCCGGCAGCGCGCCGTGCCGAGCGCCCTGCAGGGGCGCGTCAACGGCGTCAACGTCATCGGCACGTTCGGCGGCCTCGTGCTGGGCGGGCTGGTGGGCGGCTGGGCGGCGCAGCGGTGGGGCGTGACCGCGCCGTTCTGGGGCGCGTTCGTCGGGTCGGCCGTGTTCGTCGTGCTGATCTGGCGGCAGCTGCGGCACGTCGCGCACACCGACGCGCAGCCCGCGCCCGACGACGACGCGACGGGCCGCCCCGGGGCGGGCGGCGCGCCGGCCGGCGCCGCATGAGCCGTGTCGGACCCGGCTGGCACGCTGTCCGCATGACCGACGCGACGGCACCCGGCACGCCCACCGACGGGCGGCACGCACCCGCGCGCCTCACGTCCGAGCGGGGCGACCCGCCGCACCGCGCCGACGAGGCCACGACGCTGCTCACGTTCCTCGACTTCCACCGCCGCACGCTGCTGCTCAAGACCGAGGGCCTCGACGCCGCGCAGCTGCGGCAGGCCCTCCCGCCGTCGACCCTGACGCTCGGCGGCCTGATGAAGCACCTGGCGATGGTCGAGGACAACTGGTTCGGCGTCGTGTGGCACGACCGTCCGCACGTCGAGCCGTGGGCGTCGGCGGACTGGGACGCGGACCGCGACTGGGAGCTCACGAGCGCGGCCGACGACTCCCCGGAGCAGCTGCGCGCGCTGTGGGACGAGGCGGTCGCACGGTCGCAGCGCACGGTCGACGAGGCCCTCGCCGCGGGCGGGCTCGACCAGGTGTCGGCGCGGCGGCACTCCGCGACGGGCGAGCCCGTGTCGCTGCGGTGGGTGCTCGTGCACATGGTCGAGGAGTACGCGCGGCACAACGGGCACGCGGACCTGCTGCGCGAGGCCGTGGACGGGAGCACCGGTGAGTGACGCGCGCGGGCGTCGGCGGGACGGCTGACGTGGTGGCCGACGACCTGCCGGAGCTGCTGCTCCCCGACGCCGCGGCGTGGCGCGCCTGGCTGGCCGAGCACCACGCGCAGCCGACGGGCGTGTGGCTCGTGCTGCACCGCAAGGGCGGCGACGTGACGGCCCTGACGTACACCGACGCGGTCGACGAGGCGCTGTGCTTCGGGTGGATCGACGGCCAGGCGCGGCGCCGTGACGAGGCCAGCACCTTCCAGCGCATGACGCCGCGCCGGCCGCGCAGCGCGTGGTCCGCGGTCAACGTCGAGCGGGTCGCGCGCCTCGAGCGCGAGGGCCGCATGCACGACGCCGGCCGCGCGCAGGTCGCCGCGGCGCAGGCCGACGGCCGGTGGGAGGCCGCCTACCGGGGCCCCGCGACCATCGAGGTCCCCGACGACCTCGCCGCCGCGCTCGACGCGGTCCCGGCCGCGCGCGCGTGGTTCGGCGCGCTGACCTCGGGCAACCGGTTCGCGGTGCTGCTGCGGATCGGCCAGGCCAAGCGGCCCGAGACCCGCGCGCGCCGCATCGCCGCGTTCGTCGAGGACCTCGCGCACGGCCGCACGCCGTACCCGCAGAAGCGCCGACCGGACGGTCTGTGACGCGCGACCCGGACGGACGTCCGGAACCCGCACCGGACGTCCGTTCCGTCCCGTATCCTCCCGGATCATGGCTGTCCGGCTGCACTACCGCGCGACCCGTCCCGCACCCCTGACCCCCGACGAGGTGGCCGTCGCCCGCGGGCTGGTGGCCGCGCACAACGCGGACTTCCCGTTCGACGCCGACGCGCTCGACCTCACCGACCCCGGTGACGCGTCGCTGCAGGGCAGCACGACCCTCCCGCAGCAGGACCCGTTCGCGACGTTCCTCGGGCTCGCGCACTGGTGCCGCGCGCTCACGGACGTGCGGCGCGCGCTGCCGGGCACGTCGTGGCAGGTGAGCGTCGACGACGACCCCGTGCCGTGGGACGACGAGGCGGGGTTCGGCTGGCCCGAGCAGCGCGACCCGACCCTGCTCGCGAGCATGCAGCAGATGCGCAGCAGGGTCTGACCGTCCCGCCGGCGGCTACGCGACGACCCGCAGCAGCGCGTCGAGCGCGGGCTGCTGCCCCTTGACGAGCAGGCGGCGTGCGTCGTCGAGCGGCGCCCACACGGCACGGTCCACCTCGGGCACGTCGAGGTGCCGGCCCGAGCGCGGCGGCCACTCGACGCGGGCGGTGCTGATGCCGGGGCGCGTCGTCAGGTCAGGGCTCGCGGGGTCGTCGGGCGAGCCGACGAGCGATGCGGGCACCTCGACCGCCAGCACGTGCACGACCTTGCCCGAGGAGTAGCGGAACGCCCCCAGGTCGACCGCCGGCAGGTCGGGCGCGGGGACGCCGAGCTCCTCGGCGAACTCGCGGCGCGCCGCCGCCTCGACGTCCTCGCCCGGCTCGACCAGCCCCTTCGGCAGCGACCACGCGTGGTCGTCCTTGCGGGCCCAGAACGGGCCGCCCATGTGCGCGACGAGCACGTGCACGTCCGCACCCCGCCCGTGGAGCAGCAGCAGACCCGCGCTCGTCACCGGCACCCGGTCACCGTCCCTCGCGTCGAGCCCCGGACCCGTCGCCGGGGCGCCGTTGCTAGCGTGCGGCACGTGACCGCGCCCGCGCGACTCCCCCGCGCCTTCTGGTGGCTGTGGACGTCGTCGGCGGCGTCGAACCTCGCCGACGGCGTGCTCAAGACCGCGCTGCCGCTGGTCGCGCTCGGGTTCACGACGTCACCCGCGGCGGTCGCGGGGCTGTCGCTCGCGCTGTCGCTGCCGTGGCTCGTCGTCGCGCTGCCCGCCGGTGCGCTCGTGGACCGGTGGGACCGGCGGGCGACGCTCGTCGTGGCGGACGTCGCGCGCGCGGGCGTCGTCGCGCTGCTCACGGTCGTGACGCTCACGGGCGGCGGGTCGATGGCCGCGCTGTACGCCGCGGCGGTGCTCGTCGGCGTGGCCGAGGTGTTCCGGGACACGACGGCGCAGTCGGTGCTGCCGCAGGTCGTCGGGCGCGACGCGCTGCCCGCCGCGAACGGGCGCCTGCACGCCGCCGAGCTGACCACCAACGCGTTCGCCGGGCCACCCCTGGGCGGGGTGCTCGTGGGCGTCGGCGCGGCGGTCGCGCTCGGGGCCCCCGCGGGGCTGTGGGCGCTGGCCGTGCTCGCGCTGCTGCAGGTCCGCGGCTCGTTCCGCGCGCCCCGCGCCGTCGACGCACCGCGCACCACGCTGCGGCGCGACATCGGCGAGGGTCTGCGGTTCCTGTGGCGGCGCCCCGTGCTGCGCACGCTCGCGGTCATGGTCGGGGTGACCAACCTCGCGATGTCGGCCGTGTCGGCCGTGTTCGTGCTGTGGGCCGTGGGGGCGGGGTCCGCGATGGGGCTCACCGAGGCGCAGTACGGCGTGCTGCTGATGTGGCTCGCGGTCGGCGCGGTGGGCGGCTCGCTCGTCGCCGGGCCCGTCACCGCGCGCCTCGGACGCACCGCGACGCTCGGCGTCAGCGTCGTCGGGTCCGCGCTGTGCCTGGCCGCACCGGCCGTGACGACCGACCCGCTGCTCGTCGGCGCCGCCAACACCGTCGCCGGGTTCGGCATCGCGCTGTGGAACGTCGTGACGGTGTCGCTGCGCCAGCGCCTCACGCCCGACCACCTGCTGGGCCGCGTCAACAGCGCCTACCGGCTGCTCGCGTGGGGCACCATGCCGGTCGGCGCCGCGCTCGGCGGGCTGATCGGCGAGACGTGGGGCCTGCGCTGGGTGTTCGTCGTCGGCGGGGTCGTGGCCGCGGGGCTCGTCGTGCTGCTGCCGCGGGTCGGCGAGGGCGCGCTGGTCGCCGCCGAACGCGCCGCGCAGGACGACGGCGTGCGAGGCCCGGACGACGAGCGGCACGACGACGGCCCGACCGACGACGGTCCGACCGACGACGGGCGGCACGACGACGGCCCGCCGGCCGACGAGGCCGACGGGCCGGACGACGTCAGGCCGTGAGCGTCAGGCCGTGAGCGCCGCGTCGACCTCGCGCAGGAACGCGTCGAGGTCGTCGGGCGTGCGCGACGTGACGAGCCGGAAGCCCTGCGCGTCGTCGGCCACGACCTCCTCGTCGACCCACGTGCCGCCCGCGTTGCGCACGTCCGTGGTGAGCGACGGGTACGACGTGAGCCGCTTGCCCTGCACGAGACCCGCCTCGACCAGCAGCCACGGGCCGTGGCAGATCGCCGCGACCGGCCGCCCCGCCTGCGCGAACGCGCCGACCAGCCGCACCGCGTCGTCCTGCAGGCGCAGGCTGTCGGCGTTGAGCGTGCCGCCGGGCACGAGCAGCAGGTCGTACCCGGACGCGTCGACCTGGCCGAGCGTCGTGGTCGGCTGGACGGTGCGACCGGGGTCCTTGTCGCCGACGAGCGTCTCGACGGGCGCGTCGTCGACCGCCGCGACGTCGACCGTCGCGCCCGCGCCCCGCAGGTGCTCGACGGGCACGACGAGCTCGTCCTGCTCGACCCCGTAGTTGGTGACGACGGCCAGCACGCGGCGGCCGGTGAGGTCCGCGTCGGACATGGTGTGCCTCCCTCGGTTCGGGTGACCCGGGGGTCGCCCGGGCCGCCGCCACGGTAGGCAGGGGGCGCGCACCCCCGCACGCCGGGAGCGCGAAGGTCGGGGCTGTCGAAATCGGGGACCCTCGCGCGTCATGGGGGCGAGCGGGCACAGTGGGTGCCCCGGACCACGGAGGACGAGATGACGACCCCCACGACCTACACGCTCCTGCTCTGGGGCGACCCCGACGCGTGCGACGACCTCGCGGCCGCGTACGCCGCGCACGAGCGGTTCGCGCAGGAGTGCGCGGCGCGGGGCCACGAGATCCTCGGCGGCGAGGAGCTCACGAGCCCCACGACCGCGCGCGTGCTGCGCGTCGGCGCGGGCGGGTCCGAGGTCACCGACGGACCGTTCGCCGAGCTCACCGAGCAGCTCGGCGGGTTCTACCTGGTCCGCACGTCCGACCCCGAGGGCCTGCTGCGGCTCGCGGCCCCGCTCGTCGCGGACGAGGTCGGCGGCGGGACGCTCGAGCTGCGGGCCGTCGTCGCGCACGGCGCGGGCGACGAGGCGACCGCCGCGCAGGCCGGCGCCGTCGTATGAGGTTCGTCGTCCTGCTGTACCAGGACGAGGACGTGTGGCGGCACGCCGACGACGCCGAGCGCGCGCGGTACCACGCGCAGCACGCGGCGTTCGACGGCGCGCTGCGCGCCGCGGACGTGACCGTCGTGGCCGGCGAGGCGCTCGTGGGCGTGACGGCGGCGCGCACGCACCGCCGCGTCGGCGACGACGTCACCGTCACCGACGGGCCGTTCGCCGAGACGGCCGAGCAGCTCGGCGGGTTCTACCTGGTCGACGCGCCCGACGCGGACACCGTGCTGGCGACGCTGCGGCACCTGCCGGAGTACACGGTCGAGGTGCGCGAGGTCGCCGAGGCATGACCGCCCGTCACCCGGTCGGTGCGCCGGCCCGTGCCCCGCGCGGGCACGCGGCCGGCGCACCCGCCACCCGCGGGCGCACCCGCGACGGGCGCTGCCCGGTGAACCCGCGGTGACCGCGCACGACGACGCGGCCGACCCGGTCGCGGCGGCCGTCACCGACGCGTGGCGCGCGCACTGGTCGCACGTCGTCGCGCTGCTCGTCGCGCAGTACGCGAGCCCCGACCTCGCCGAGGACGCGGCCGGCGACGCGTTCGAGGCCGCGGCGCGCACGTGGCCGCGCGACGGCGTGCCGGCCAACCCCGGCGCGTGGCTGCTGACCGCGGCCCGCCGCCGCGTGGTCGACCGGCTGCGCGCCCGCGCTCTGCACCGCCGCAAGGAGCCGCTGCTCGTGGTCGACGACGAGATGCGCGCGCTCGCGGCGGCCGCGCACGACCCCGGCGCGCACGTCGCGGACGAGCAGCTGCGGCTCGTGCTGACGTGCTGCCACCCGGCGCTCGCACCGGCCGACCGGGTCGCGATGACGCTGCGGTTCGTCGTCGGGCTGGGGACCGCGGACATCGCGCGGCTGCAGCTCGTGCAGCACACCGCGATGTCGGCACGGCTCACGCGCGCCAAGCGGCGCCTCGCGGAGACCGGTGTGCCGTTCGTCGTGCCGCCGCGCGACCGGCTCGACGAGCGCCTCGACGCCGTGACGACCGTCCTGTACCTGCTGTTCACGGCCGGGTACCAGCCCGCCGACGTGCCCGGGGGGCTGCGCGTCGACCTCGCCGACGAGGCCGTGCGGCTCGTGCGCGAGCTCGACGGGCTGCTGGGCGGGTCGCCGCGCGTGCGCGCGCTGCTCGCGCTGGTGCTGCTGCAGCACTCGCGCCGCGACGCGCGCGTCGACGACGCGGGCCGCCTGGTGCTGCTGCCCGACCAGGACCGCGCGCGCTGGCACGCGGCCGAGATCGCGGAGGGCGTCGCGCTGCTGCGCGCGCTGCCGCCGCTCGACGGCCTGGCCGAGGACCACCGGCTGCAGGCGCTCGTGGCCGCCGAGCACGCGACCGCGCGGACCGCGGCGGACACCCGGTGGGACGTCGTCGCCGGCCTCTACGCGCTGCTCGAGGCACGCACCGGGTCACCCGTGGTGCGCCTGGCGCGCGCGGTCGCGGTCGCCGAGGCCGCCGGGCCGGACGCGGGCCTCGCCGTGCTCGAGGGCCTGGACGCCGCGCTCCCCCGCCACCACCGGCTCCCGGCGGTGCGCGGCGAGCTCCTGCTGCGCGCAGGCCGTCACCCCGAGGCCGTCGCCGAGCTCGAGCGCGCGCTCGGCCTCGTCCCCGACGCCGCCGAGCGCGACCACCTGCAGCGCCGCCTGGCCGAGGCCCGCCTCGCGGGTCCGTGACCGGCGGCGCACCGTCTCGGACGGCTCAGCGGACGCGGGGGCCGCGCGTGCGGCGCTGCACCGCGAGCCGCGTGCGGGCCGCGAGGTCGTCGAGGCCCGTGACGTCGCGCGTACGTGCCACGAGGCCGGCGACGTCCTGGGACAGCGCGTCGAGGTCGGCGTCGGGGTCGACCCGCAGCGTGCTCACCAGCACGTGCCGCCCGCCCTCGTGGTCGACGACCGCGCGGGCGCCGAGCACGCCGGGCACGCGGCGCGCCTGCTCGGCGACCTGCGCGGCGAGCGGCGCGACGTCGAGCACGAGCCGGCCGGACGCGTCGGACCCGGTGAGCGGCAGCTCCCGCACGCGCGGCGTGCCGAGGTGCGCGAGCAGCCACCACAGCGCGAGGGCGCCGAGCACGACGCCGCTCGCGGTGGCCGCTGCCCCGAACCAGGAGGCCTCGGTGACGTCGGCGGCGCGGGCCGGCTCGAGCGCGGCCGGCGCGCCGGGCCACAGGCGGGCCAGCGTGCCCGTCCACCACAGCACCGCGGCCACGCCGACCACGAGCAGCACGACGCCCAGCAGCAGGGCGACCGCGCGGTCCAGGCCGCGCACACGGCGGGTCATCGCGCACCTCCACGGGTCTCGGTGTCCTCGGTCCGGGCGCGGCGCGTGCGGACGACGACGCGCGGCGGGTCGGTCAGCGGGGTGAGCCGCTGCGTGACGGCGACGGCGACGCGCGCCTCGATCGTCGGGTCGCCGTCGGTCGTCGCGGTGACGGTCACGGCGCGCCGCCCCCACGTGCTGCTCACGTCGAGCACGCCGTCGACGCGGGCGGCGGCAGCCGACGCGAGCCGCGCGACGTCCTGGCCCCGCACGTGCTGCCCGGCGCCCGCCGTCAGCGGCAGGCCGGGGCGACGGCGCGGCGTGAGCGCGGCGACGACGAGCCGCAGCCCCGCGAGCGCGACGACGAGCCCGACGAGCGCGACGGGCCACGTGGGTCGGAGCGTGCCGAGCCCGGCACCGGCGTCCGCGACCCACGACGTGCCGGGCGCCGCGCCGAGGGCGACGAGGCCGTCGTGGACGAGCACGACGGCGACCGCGAGCACGACGACCGTGAGCAGCGGGCCGAGCCACGCGAGCGTCCCGGCGGGACGGGGCGGTGCGTACGGCACGGGCCGGTGGGGCGTGGCGTCGTCGGGCCGGTCGGCGGGCGTCGCGGTGCCGGACAGCGGGGGTGCCACCGGGGCGACGTGCGCACCGGTGCGGGGAACGGGGGTCTCGGTGGTCATCGCACACGCTCCCGGGGTGCGTCGGACGGGTCGGTGACGGCGACGACGCGGACGTCGACACGGTCGGTGGGGACGCCCGCGAACCGCTCGACCGCCGCGGCGACGGCCTCGCGCACGGAACGCGCGGTGGCGGCAGCGGGTGCGGGCCAGACGAGCGCGACGTCGACCTCGACCTGTGCGCGCGTGCCCACGACGTGCGCGGACGCGTGCGGCAGGTCGCGGCCCAGCAGCCCGCCGGCCGTGGTGCGCGCGACGCCGGGGACCCGCGCGGCGGCGACGGCGGCGACGCGCTGCACGGCGCGGTCGGCGACCGTGAGGGTGCCGCGCGTGCCGGGGTCGGGCGGTGCCTCGGCAGGCGTGGGCGCGAGGGCGACGTCAGCCACGGCGCCGGCCGTTCGTGAACGTCGTCAGGTCCACGCGGCCCTCGAGCGCGGCACCCACGACCCAGCCCAGGGCGCCGAGCACGAGCGCGAGCAGGAAGCCCGTGAACCCGCCGGCGACGGCGGCGAGCGCGAGCAGCAGACCGGTCAGCAGGCCGGCGAGGGACAGGGACAT
>NZ_LNTD01000269.1 GCF_001462455.1 Cellulomonas sp. B6 | reverse complement strand
CGAGGGGCGAGTCGTCGAAGCCGACGACCGACACGTCCTCGGGGACGCGCAGGCCGAGCTGGCGTGCGGCGCGCACGGCGCCGAGCGCCATGAGGTCCGAGCCGCAGACGACGGCGGTGTGCCCCGACGCGAACAACTCGGTCGCGGCGGCGTGGCCACCCTCGACCGTGAACAGCGTCGAGACGACGTGCGCGTCGGCGTCGGTGGTCCCCAGGTGCTTCTCGAGGAGCGAGACGAACGCGTCGCGCTTACGCTGCGAGGGGACGAACCGCGTGGGCCCGACGGCGAGCCCGATCGCGCGGTGGCCGAGGGAGTACAGGTGACGGAACGCCTGGTCCATGGCCGCGGTGTCGTCGGTCGACACCGCGGGTGCGTCGACGCCCTCGGCGTACCCGTTGACGAGCACGAGCGGCACGCCGCGCCCGCGCAGCCGGTGGTAGCGGTCCTTGTTGGCCGTGGTGTCGGCGTGCAGGCCGGAGACGAACACGATGCCGTCGACCGAGTGCTCCATGAGCAGCTCGACGTACTGGTCCTCGGTGGTGCCGCCGGGGGACTGCGTGCACAGCAGCGGCGTGTACCCGCGGTCGCTGAGCATCGTCTCGATGATCTGCGCGAACGCGGGGAACACCGGGTTGGTCAGCTCGGGGACCACGAGCCCGACGAGGCCGGCGGAGCGCATCCGCAGCTTCTCGGGCCGCTCGTAGCCGAGCATGTCGAGCGCGGTGAGCACCGCCTGGCGCGCCTGCGCGGACACGCCCGGCTTGCCGTTGAGCACGCGCGACACCGTCGCCGTGCTCACCCCGGCCTGCTCGGCCAGGTCGGTCAGTCGTGTGCGCACAGACGGCAGCGTAGTCGGGGTCATCGGACCTCCTCGTCCAGTTGCCGCGGGTGGTGCGGAACACGCTGTGAAACCGTTGCCTGAAAGTTACCGTAACGATTTGCAGCATCGGTCGCAACGCGCCTACCTTCTCGACATGGGCCGACGGCGGCGACCGGCGTCGGTGAGTCGAACGACTACAGGAGACGAACGATGCGACGAAGCATCCCGGCCGCAGCGGTGGCGCTCGGCCTCGCCCTCACGCTGACGGCGTGCGGCGGTTCCAGCGACGACACCTCGGGCGGATCGACGCCCGGCACGACGGCCGGCGGCGGCTCGAGCGACGGCCTGGTCGTGTGGGTCGACGAGACCCGGCAGGAGGCCGTGGCGAAGGCGGCCGAGGCGTTCGAGACCGAGAACGACGTGGACGTCGAGCTCGTCCTCAAGAACTTCGAGGACATCCGCGCCGACTTCCTCGCGCAGGTGCCGACCGGCGAGGGCCCCGACGTCACGGTCGGTGCGCACGACTGGCTCGGCGAGCTCACGACGAACGGCGTCGTGGCGCCGATCGAGCTCGGCGACAAGACGGCCGACTTCGAGGACGTCGCCGTGCAGGCGTTCACGCAGGACGGCCAGGTCTACGGCCTGCCGTACGCGATCGAGAACATCGCCCTGATCCGCAACACCGCGCTCGCGCCGACCGCCCCCGCGACGTGGGACGAGGCCGTGGCCGCCGGGCAGGCCGCCGGCACGAAGTACCCGTTCCTCATCCAGACCAGCACCGAGGGTGACCCGTACACCTTCTACCCGCTGCAGACGTCGTTCGGCGCCCCCGTGTTCGCCCAGAACGACGACGGCTCGTACACGGCCGACCTCGCGATGGGCGGCGAGCCCGGCCAGGCGTTCGCGACGTGGCTCCAGGCGCAGGGCGCGGCGGGCGTGCTCTCGACCGACATCACGTACGACATCGCGGTCGAGGCGTTCAAGAACGGCGAGTCGCCGTTCATCGTCGGCGGCCCGTGGATGCTCGAGCAGTTCGCGGGCCTCGACCTCGCGATCGACCCGGTCCCCGCGGCCGGGCCGCAGCCCGCGCAGCCGTTCGTCGGCGTCCAGGGCTTCTACGTCTCGGCGCAGAGCGACAAGGCGCTGCTCGCGAACGACTTCCTCGTCAACTACCTCGCGACCGACGAGGCGCAGCTCGCGCTCTACGAGGCCGGCAGCCGGCCGCCCGCGCTCAAGTCGGCCGCCGAGCAGGCGTCCGCCGACCCGATCACCGCCGGCTTCGCGGCCGTCGGCGCCGAGGCCGTCCCGATGCCGTCGATCCCCGAGATGGGCTCGGTCTGGGCGTTCTGGGGCGTCACCGAGGCGAACATCATCTCCGGCCAGGCCGACCCGGTCGCGTCGTGGGACAAGATGATCGCCGACATCCAGGGAGCCATCGGCTCCTGACCCCCCTCGCTCCGGCCGCGCCGCGGATCCCCCCGCGGCGCGGCCGGGCGGTCCGGTCCACCTTCTCCGGCGCAGCGACGCGCCGACCTCCACCGCTCGGAAGGCGCGCGATGTCCACGCAGGCTCCCACGGTCGACGGCACCAGCGACGCCGTCACCCCACCGGGTCCGTCCGGCCCCACCGGCCGGCGCGCGGGCCGCGACCCCGGGCGCGGCCCGGTCCGTCCGGGCACGCTCGTGAAGATCGCGCTCATGGCGGTCGTCAACGCGCTCGGCGTGTTCGGGATCCTCGCGGCGTGGCGTGAGGGCAGCACCGGCATCCTCGTGTCGATGGTCGCGCTCGTCGCGGTCGCCGACTGGGTGTACTTCTCGCGACGCTCGCTGCCGATGAAGTACATCCTGCCCGGGCTGGCGTTCCTGCTGGTCTACCAGGTGTACGTCGTCGCCTACACGGGCTTCGTCGCGTTCACCAACTACGGCGACGGCCACAACTCGACCAAGGAGCACGCGGTCGAGGCCCTGCTCGTGCAGAACGAGCGCCGCGTCGAGGGCTCGGCGTCGTACCCGCTGACGGTCGTCGAGCGCGGCGGGCAGCTGGGCTTCGCGGTCGTCGAGGACGACGAGGCGCTCGTCGGCACGGCGGACCAGCCGCTCACGCCCGCCGACGGCGCCACCGTCGAGGACGGCCGGGTCACGCAGGTGCCCGACGCGACCGTGCTGAGCCGTCCGGAGGTCCTCGCGCGGCAGGCCGAGGTCACCCAGCTGCGCGTTCCCGTCTCGGAGGACCCGAACGACGGGTCGGTCCGCACGCAGGACGCGCGCACGGGCTTCGTCTCCACGCCGTCGCTCACGTGGGACCCCGAGGCCGACACCATGACCGACGTCACCACGGGCACGGTGTACCGCGCGACGTCCGACGGCTGGTTCCGCTCCGACGACGGCGACCGTCTCAACGTCGGCTGGCGCGTCATGGTCGGCTTCGACAACTTCCGCACCGCGTTCGGCGACGAGCGCTACGCGGGACCGTTCCTGCGCATCCTCGTGTGGACGTTCGCGTTCGCGATCGGGTCGGTCGTCTCGACGTTCCTGCTGGGGCTGTTCCTCGCGATCACGTTCAACGACACGCGGCTGCGCGGGCGCAAGATCTACCGGACGCTGCTGATCTTCCCGTACGCGATCCCCGGGTTCCTCGCGGCGCTGCTGTGGTCCGGGCTGCTCAACCGGTCGTTCGGGTTCGTCAACCAGGTCCTGCTCGGTGGGGCCGCCGTGCCGTGGCTCACCGACCCGTGGCTCGCGAAGCTCTCGGTGCTCGGCGTGAACCTGTGGCTCGGGTTCCCGTACATGTTCCTCATCTGCACCGGGGCCCTGCAGTCCCTGCCGTCCGACGTGCTCGAGGCGGCCAAGGTCGACGGCGCGAGCGCGATGCGCACGTGGCGGTCGGTCACGCTGCCGCTGCTGCTGGTCGCGACCGCCCCGCTGCTCATCTCGTCGTTCGCGTTCAACTTCAACAACTTCACGCTCATCTACATGCTCACCGGCGGCGGCCCGCGGTTCGCCGACGCGTCCGTGCCGCTCGGCCACACCGACATCCTCATCTCGATGGTCTACTCGGTGTCCGGGCTCGACGGCACGGCCGCGAAGAACTACGGCCTGGCCAGCGCGCTGTCGATCGTCATCTTCGTCATCGTCGCGACGATCTCCGCGATCACCTTCAAGCGCACCAAGCAGTTCGAGGAGATCAGCTGATGGCCACGACGCACGTCTCGCCCACCCGCACCGCCGCGGCCCGTGCGGCCGCGCCCCGGATGCGTCCGCACCGCTGGTTCGCCGAGCTCGGGTGGCGCCACCTCGTCGGCGTCGTCGCCGTCGTGTACGCGGTCTTCCCGATCGTCTACGTCATCTCCGCCTCGCTCACCGACGGCGGCACGCTCACCGGCTCCAACCGGCTGTTCGCGTCGCTCAGCCCCGCCAACTACGAGGCGCTCGGCGGCACGATGTTCTGGACGTGGCTCGGCAACTCGCTGCAGATCGCGATCGCGACCGGTGTGGGCACCGTGATGATGGGCGCCGCGGCCGCGTACGCGTTCTCCCGGTTCCGGTTCACGGGCCGGCGTGCGGGCCTGACGGCCCTGCTCATCATCCAGATGTTCCCCCAGATGCTCGCGTTCGTCGCGATCTTCCTGCTGCTCATCGGCCTCGGCAACGTCGTGCCCTCGCTCGGCCTCAACAGCAAGCTCGCGCTCATCGCCGTCTACCTGGGCGGTGCGCTCGGCGTGAACACGTTCCTCATGTACGGGTTCTTCAACACCGTGCCGCGCGAGCTCGACGAGGCCGCCAAGATCGACGGCGCGACGCACGCCCAGACGTACTGGACGATCATCCTGCGGCTCGTGACCCCGATCCTCGCGGTCGTCGCGCTGCTGTCGTTCATCGCGACGTTCGGCGAGTTCATCATCGCGCGGCTTGTGCTGCAGTCCGAGGGCAACTGGACGGTGGCGGTCGGGCTGTACGGCTGGGTGTCGTCGCTGCTCGAGGCCAACTGGGGGCTGTTCGCGGCGGGCGCCGTGATCGCGGCGCTGCCCGTGCTCCTGCTGTTCCTGTTCCTGCAGCGGTACATCGTCGGCGGTCTCACGGCGGGCTCGGTCAAGGGCTGAGCGCCCGCTACCCTCCCGGGCATGAACGGTGAGGTGACACGGACGCGGACGCGACGCGGCGTGCTGGAGCCGGTGCTGGCGACGGCCGTCACGGCGTGCGCGCTCGCCGCGATCTGGTTGGTCGCCGTGCCGCGGCCCGTCGTGTGCCCGGCGGTCTCCCCGCCGCTGCCGGGATGCACGCCGGAGCACCGGACGGCCACCGGAACCGTGTGGACGGCCGTGCTGCTGCTCGTGTGGGTCGTGACGCTCGTCGTCGCGCGGCTGCGACGGGGGGTCCTGCCGTCGCTGCTCGTCGCGCTCACGGTGGCGCTCGCGCTCGCGGCCTACGTCGGCACCGAGTTCTCGACGGGCTTCGCGACGGCCCTCGGCGACGGCGCACCTACCCTGGGCACGTGACAGCCCTCGACCCCACCGTCCGCGACCTCGACGGCTACTGCGCCGCCGACCGCGACCGCTGGCTCGCCGAGGGGGAGAAGTCGCGCGAGCGCACGCCGTTCGAGCGCGACCGCGCGCGCCTCGTGCACTCCTCCGCGCTGCGTCGCCTCGGCGCCAAGACGCAGGTCCTCGGACCGTCGAGCGACGACTTCGTGCGCACCCGGCTGACGCACACGCTCGAGGTCGCGCAGGTCGGTCGCGAGATCGGCAAGGCGCTGGGCTGCGACCCCGACGTCGTCGACACCGCGTGCCTCGCGCACGACCTGGGCCACCCGCCGTTCGGGCACAACGGCGAACGCGCGCTCGCGGAGCTCTCGCGCGGCATCGGCGGGTTCGAGGGCAACGCCCAGACGCTGCGGCTGCTCACGCGGCTCGAGCCGAAGGTGGTCGCGCCCGACGGCAGCTCGGTGGGCCTCAACCTCACGCGTGCGAGCCTCGACGCCTCGGTCAAGTACCCGTGGCGCTACGGGCAGGGCCCCGTGAGCGCCGCGAGCGGGCGCCCGACGCACAAGTTCGGCGTCTACGAGGACGACCTGCCCGTGTTCACGTGGCTGCGGGCCGACGCCCCGCCCGGGCGCAAGTGCCTCGAGGCGCAGGTCATGGACCTCGCGGACGACATCTCCTACTCGGTGCACGACGTCGAGGACGCCGTCGTGGGCGACCGCGTCGACCTCGGCGTGCTCACGCGACCCGACGAGCGCGCGCGTGTGCTCGACGCCGTCGAGACCTGGTACGGCGCCCAGGTGTCCGGACCCGAGCTCGAGGCCGCGATGGACCGGCTCGTCGCGGCACGGCTGTGGGAGCCCGGGTTCGACGGGTCGCGGCGCGCGCTCGCGGTGCTCAAGGACGCGACGAGCCAGCTCATCGGCCGGTTCGCCAAGGCCGCGCAGCAGGCGACCCGCGCGCGCTACGGCGACGGTCCGCTCACGCGGTACGCCGCCGAGCTCGTCGTCCCGCACGAGACGCTCGCCGAGATCCTCGTGCTCAAGGGCCTCGCGGTCGCGTACGTCATGGCGCCGCGCGAGCTCGAGCCGCTCTACCAGCGGCAGCGCGAGGTGCTGCACGACCTCGTGGCCGTGCTGGCCGACCGCGGGCCCGACGCGCTCGAGGCGCCGTTCGCCGCCGACTGGCGCGCGGCCGACGACGACGCGCAGCGGCTGCGCGTCGTCGTCGACCAGGTCGCTTCGCTCACCGACGTGTCGGCCGTGGCGTGGCACTCGCGGCTGGTCCGCCCGCCGCGGCACTGAGGCCGCGACGTCCGGGCCGGTGCCGGGGGAGCACCGCTCAGTCGCCCGCGTCCAGGGGCCACACGGGTCGCACCTCGATGCGGCCGCCTCTCGCCATCGGGTGCGCCGCCGCGACCGCGAGCGCCTCGTCGAGGTCGGCGCAGTCGATCACGTCGTAGCCCGCGATCTGCTCGCGCGTCTCCGCGAAGGGTCCGTCGGTGAGCAGCACCTGCTCGCCGCGGCGCCGGACGGTCGTCGCGGCCTCGACCGGGCGCAGCCGGTCGCCGTGCCGCCACACGCCGCGCGCGTCGACGTCGGCTCCCCACTCCTCGATGGTCGGGTCCCCGGGCGCGGCGTCCTCGCCGTCGGGGTCGGTGCAGATCAGCAGCAGGTACTCCACGTCGTCCTCCTCGTGCCGCGGGCGCGTGCCGCCCGGTCGTCGCCATGACGAGCGACGGTCGCCACATTCGACACCCGGCCGCCCGCCGCCGCGATCCGACCACGCCCGCGGACGCCTAGACTCACGCCCGTGGCGGGACGGATCCGGCGGGAGGACGTGGAGGCCGTCCGCGAGCGCGTCCGGATCGAGGAGGTCGTCGGGGCGCACGTCGCGCTGCGGCCCGCGGGCGTCGGGTCCCTCAAGGGGCTGTGCCCGTTCCACGACGAGCGCTCGCCGTCGTTCCACGTCCGCCCCCAGGTGGGGCGCTACCACTGCTTCGGGTGCGGCGAGGGCGGTGACGTCATCGCGTTCGTGCAGGCCGTCGACGGTCTCGGGTTCGCCGACGCGGTCGAGTACCTCGCGTCCCGCGTCGGCATCCAGGTCCGCTACGAGGACGGCGGGCCCACACGGCCCGGGGAGGAGCCGGGACGGCGCCGGCGCCTGCTGGACGCGCACCGCGTGGCCGAGGAGTTCTACCGCGAGCAGCTCGTCTCGCCGCAGGCGGCGGCCGCGCGCGCCTTCCTGTCCGAGCGCGGCTTCGACCGGTCGGCCGCCGACACGTTCGGCGTGGGCTTCGCGCCGCAGGGCTGGGACGGGCTGCTGCGGCACCTGCGCGGGCGCGGCTTCACCGAGGCCGAGCTCACCGCGTCGGGGCTCGTGAGCCAGGGGCAGCGCGGCATCTACGACCGGTTCCGCGGGCGGCTCGTGTGGCCGATCCGCGAGGTCACGGGCGAGACGGTGGGCTTCGGCGCGCGCCGGCTGTTCGACGAGGACAACGGGCCCAAGTACCTCAACACCCCCGAGACGCCGCTCTACCGCAAGTCCCACGTGCTGTACGGCATCGACCTGGCCAAGCGGGAGATCGCCAAGGCCAAGCAGGTGGTCGTCGTCGAGGGGTACACCGACGTCATGGCCATGCACCTGTCCGGCGTGCCCACGGCGGTCGCGACGTGCGGCACCGCGTTCGGCTCCGACCACTCGCGGATCGTGCGGCGCCTGGTCGGCGACGCCGGTGGTGCGGGCGGCGTGCAGCTCGCGGGCGGGTCGTCCGTGGGCGGCGAGATCGTCTTCACGTTCGACGGCGACGCCGCCGGGCAGAAGGCCGCGCTGCGCGCGTTCGGCGAGGACCAGGCGTTCAGCGCGCAGACGTTCGTGGCGGTCGAGCCCTCGGGCATGGACCCGTGCGAGCTGCGCCAGGCCCGCGGGCCGGACGCCGTGCGCGCGCTCGTCAGCTCGCGGCAGCCGCTGTTCGCGTTCGTCATCCGCTCGACGCTCGCGGCGCACGACCTGACGACGGCTGAGGGGCGCGTCGGGGCGCTGCGCGCCGCGGCGCCCGTGGTCGCGGGCATCCGCGACTCGGCCCTGCGGCCCGAGTACGAGCGCCTGCTGGCCGGGTGGCTCGGCATGGACGACGTCGCGGGCGTGCGCCGCGCGGTCGCCGACGCAGCCCGCCGTGGCCCGCGTCCGGGCGCTCGCCCCGGGCCCGAGCGGGACGCCCGACGCCCCGTCGCGGGCGACGCCGCGCCCGCACCCGTGCCCGTCGCGCGCATGACGGCGCCCGACCGCCGGGACCCGGTCGCGCAGGTCGAGCGCACGGCGCTCGAGGTCGTGCTGCAGCACCCCACGCTCGTGCCTGCGGACTTCGACGCGCTCGCGCCCGACGCGTGCACCGCACCGGCCTACCGCGCCGTGCACGAGGCCGTGCGCGCCGCCGGCGGGGTCGCCGCGGCGCACGAGCACGTCGCCCGCGGCGGTGAGGCCGCGTGGGTCGGCGCCGTGCTCGAGGAGGCCGCCGAGCCCGTGCGCGCGCTGCTCACCGAGATGTCGGTGGCGCCCCTGCCCGAGGACCGCCCGGACTCGTTGCCCGGGTACGTGCGCGGCGTCGTGATGCGCCTGGTCGACATCGGCTACACGCGGCAGATCGCCGACGTGCGGGGTCGCCTGCAGCGGCTCGACGCGGCCGTCGACGCGGGCGAGCAGCGCGCGCTGCTCGGCGAGCTCATCGAGCTCGAGGCGCGGCGTCGCACGTTGCGCGAGACCGCCTGACGCACCGCGTGCGTGCCGCCCGCCGGCGGTGCCGTCGCCGTCAGCGCAGCGCGACCAGCCCTGTGCCGTCGTCCTCGACCCGGGTGTCGCACACCGCGGTGACGGTCATCGCGCGCAGCCGCAGGCCGCCGCCGTAGTAGGACAGGAACGCCGTGTCGGTCGCGTCCCGGCCGGTCGCGATCCGCAGCATCGAGCCGCGCGGCGCGAGCCGGGTCGCGTCGACCACGTGCCACGCGCCGTCGACGTAGGCCTCCGCGACCGCGTGGAAGTCCATCGGCCGCAGACCGGGCGCGTAGACCGCGGCGAGCCGTGCGGGCGTGTCGCACGCGCGCAGCAGCGCGACGACCAGGTGCGCGAAGTCGCGGCACACCCCGCGCCGCTTGAGCAGCGTGTCGGTCGCCCCGTCGGTCGGCAGGCTCGAGCCGGACAGGTACGTCACGTGGTTGCTCACCCACGCGACCACGGCGTCGAGCAGGTCGGCGCCGGCCAGGCCCCGGAACTGGTCGCGCGCGAACGCGAGCAGCCGGTCGGACTCGGCGTAGCGGCTCGGGCGGCGGTACTCGACGAGGTCGACGTCCTCGAGCGGTGCGGGTGCGCTCTGCCCCACGACGGTCGCCTGGTAGTCCACGACGACCCGGCCCGCGGGCGCCAGCACACGGTGGACCCGCCCGCCGTGCGGGGTCTTGATCTCCTGGACGTCCAGCGGGGCGTCGTCCGAGCGGACGAGCAGGCTCTCGGTGCGTTCGAACGGACCCTCCGCGACGGCCACGGACAGCAGCAGCTCGAGCGGTGCGTGGACGTCGAGCGAGAGGTGGGCGGCCACGGAGCGCAGCACGACGGGTCCTTCCCCGGCCAGGACGGGCCGGACGACGGGTGGTGACGGGGGA
>NZ_LNTD01000268.1 GCF_001462455.1 Cellulomonas sp. B6 | reverse complement strand
CCCCCGCACGCCGCCCGCGCGCGCGAGCAGGTGCACGACCCCGGCGAGCCCGACCATGAGGTCGGCGCCGATGACCTGGGGGTCCTCGACGACCCAGTAGACGTCCTGCCGGCCCCGCAGGTGCCGGCGGGCGACGGTGCGGGCGAGCGCGCGGCCGCGGTCGCGCAGCGCGTCGTCGTGGAGGGTGTCGCCCGCGTCGAGCAGCAGCTCGGCGACGCCGGCGAGGCCGTGGCACAGGCTGAGGTTCGCGGGGTCGAACGCCGGGTCGACGCCCGCCAGGCAGCGCCGCGCCGTGCGGGCGTGCTCGGGGTCGCCGGTCGTCGCCGCGAGGGCCACGAACAGCCGGGAGATGCCGGGTGCGCCGTGGCACCACCACCGCCAGTGCTCCGGGTGCCGGTCGCCGTACGGCCACGTCAGCGCGTCGTCGGCCCGCTCGGCGCCGTCGCGCAGCCACGTCGCCGCCCGCGCCCCCGCCTCGACCGCATGCCGCGCGAGGTCGGCGTCGGCGACGTGCGGCGCGAGCACCACGAGCGCGTGCGCGACCCCCGCGACACCGTGCGCGTACCCCGTCAGGGTCTCGCCCGACATGCCGGGCACGCCGTCGGGCGTCACCCACGAGCCGTCGCGCTCCTGCGCCGCGACGAGCCGCTCGACGAGCGCGTCCCGGTGCCGCAGCGCGCGCGCCCGCGCGGCGGGGTCGTCGACCAGCGGTGCGAGGCGGGTCAGGCCCACCGCGACGCCCGCCGCACCGTGCGTGACGTCCCACCACACCGGCTCGGCCAGCACCGCGTCCCACAGGTCGCGCACGTCGCCGTCGTCGAAGGCCGCCAGTCCTCGGCGGCGCGCGGCGTGCAGCGCGAGCAGCACACCCGTCTCGCCGAAGTGCAGACCCGGCATGCCCGCGTCTGGCTCCGCGCGGCCCGTGGCGAGGGCCGTCGCGTTGGTGCGGCACACCGCGACGAGGTCGCGCGGCAGGCTCGTCGCCCCCGCGAGGCCCGCGCAGACGAGCAGCGGCCCCGCCGCCCCGCGGTTCAGGCTCCGCCGGACCTCCGGTGCGGCGGACGCCTGCCCCGCACGCACGGGAGCCGAGATCCACCGCCCGTCGGGGTCGAGCACGGCCGGGCTGGCGAGCGTCGCGAGCGCGGCACCGACGAGCCCGGCGGGCAGGCGCGCGCCGACCGTCAGCGCCGCGCTCCGCGCCCGTGGGGCGTCGACGGGTGCCACGGCCGCCGCCCGCCGAGCGCCGACGGGTTGCGCCGCCGCCGGCCGCGGGGCCCCGCCGGTAGGTGGTGCCGCGTGCGGCAGGTCGTCGACGACGTCGCGCACGGCGTGCAGCGGAGGCCGCCGCGCGGGGTCCACGTCCATCGCGCGCCGCAGCACCGTCCACACCGCGTCCGGCACGCCCGGGACGAGCCGGCGCAGCGAGCGCCACCCGTCGGACTGCTCAGGCCGCGGCAGGCGCCGCGGGTCGACCCCGAGCAGCGCGAACAGCGTCAGCGCGGCGAACGCGTGCACGTCCATCGCGGGGTCGGGCGGGGCGTCCTGCAGCTGCTCGGGCGCCATGAACCCCGGCGTCCCCTTGCCGTGCACGGGCGTGCCGTCGCCGAGCACCGCCGCGAGCTCCAGGTCCGAGAGCACGGCCCGGCCGTGCGCGAGCAGCACGTTCGAGGGGGACAGGTCACGGTGCACGACGCCCAGCGCGTGCAGCGTGGCCAGGCAGCGCCCCGCCCCGGACAACGCGTCCAGCACCGTCGCCCGGGCGTCCGGCGCGCACGTCGCCAGCGACCGCCCGGAGACGCGTGCCGCGACGAGCGCCTCGAGGCTGTCGTCGGCCTGGAACTCCAGCGGCAGCACGGCGCCGCCCGGCACGGCGACGAGCGGGTCGCAGCGTGGTGCGACGCCGAGCGGTGCGGTGAGCTCGTGCATGCGACGCTGGTGGCGCAGCCGGTCCAGCACGTCGCGCCCGTGCAGGTCGGCGAGCGTGCCGGCGCGGCCGTGCTTGAGGATCATCGCGCGCGGCACGGGGGAGGCGAGGTCGAACGCCTGCAGCAGCGTGCCCGACGCGGTGCGACGCAGCTCCCCGACCACCGCGTACCGGCCGCCGACGACTCCGCTCGGGTCGGGCGGCGGGTCCTGCTGCAGACCGGCCAGCGGCGTCCCGGCGAACGCCGTGGCGAAACGCGCCCGGGTCAGGTCGCGGTCGTACGCGTCGGGCACGAGGCTCCCGTCGGGTGCGCGGACCTGCACGACGCTCTGGCCGAGGACGTCGCGCGTGACGACGCCGTCGAACGTGCCCCAGCGCGCGTGCACCGGGCCGCCCAGCCAGACGTCGTCGGGCACGTGCGGACCGGGCAGGTCGACCTCGCGCAGCGCGGCGGCGAGCGCACCGAGCTCGGCGTCGGTGCGGGGGTACACGGTGGCGGCCTTGCCGACCTGGCTGTCACCGAGACCGCCCTCGTCGAGCAGCGCGACGACCGTCGCGTCGAGCGCGACCTTGAACGGTGCGCCCGTGGGTGCGACGCGGTCGACCAGGACCTCCACCAGGCGGTCGAGGTGGGTGGGTACGCACGTGAGGTGCAGCTTCCACCCCGATGGCCGGTCCGTGCGCCCGACCTTTGCCCACGGCCACGCGACCCGCACGTCCAGGCCCGCGGCTGTGAGCGCGGCGACGACCCCGGGGCCGGCGTCCGCGCGGGTGCGCGGCGCGCCGACCCCGGGGGTGGTGACGACGTCCGTCACCGGAAGCCGCCCCCGGTGCGGCCCCCGGGGCGTGCCCCCCGGGTGACCTGCTCGGCGACGGACTGCAGGTTCGTCGTCGTGCCGCACGAGTCGCCGCACGTGCTGCCGCAGCTGTCGCCCGAGCACGTGACGTCGCACGTGCTGCCCCCGCACGTGACCCCTCCGCACGTGCCGGACGTGCAGCAGCACGTCACGTTGCCGTCGCACGACGCGCCGACCGCCGTGAGGAGCAGCCGGCGCCGGTCGAGGACCGGGGCGAGGCGTGCCTGCACGACGGCGCCCGCACCGCCCGCGGCGGCGCGGCGGCGCCCCTCGGGCAGCAGGTCGACGAGCCGGGCGTCCTGCGTGCCGCCGGTCAGGAGGGCGGCGAGCAGGGCGGGGTCGCGCTCGACCTCGGCGACGAGTCGCCGGAAGGACTCGGCGTCCACGGTCTCAGCGGAAGGCCTGACCGCCGCGCGCGGCGATGCTGCCGAAGTCGGTGAGGTTCGTGGTGAACCCGCAGCTGCCGCCGCAGGTGTTGTCGCAGCTGGACGTGCAGGTGTTCCCGCACTCCGCGATCTGCTCGAGGTCGCGTGCGAAGTACGTGACCCGTGCGGCCACCTCGTCCGTGAGGTTGGTCGTGAAGCCGCAGCTGCCGCCGCAGGTGTTGTCGCAGCTCGACGTACAGGTGTTGCCGCAGTACTGGTCGATCCCGATCGTCCGGGCGATGACCTCGGCCGGACTCTTGGACAGTGCGGCGCCCAGCTGGCGTCGCGTGAGGTGATCCTTGACGTCCGGCACCAGGGTCTCGGGCGCGAAGACGAGCGCTCTCAGGTACTCCGGGTCCTTGTGCGCACGCTCGACGATCCGGGCAAAGCTCTGCTGGTCCATCCGTGCCCCCTCGGGGGCTGGGATGACCCGGTCGCAGCGCCCCCGAACTGTGACTTGCGTCACACGCTAGGCTCGCACGATTCCCGGGCGCAACGGGATGATTCGCCCTTCGCCCACGATCTCACCCGCTCGGCGGCGACGTCGCAGGTCACCGCCGGCCGCCTCGAGCACCGTGCCCGCGGAACGTCCCGCGTGGCCGCGGTCCGGCCGTCAGGACGCGTCGTCCGCCGCGCCCGCGACGGCCTTGGTCCGCGACCCGCCGGCACCGTCCTTGAGCACGACGTGCTCGAGGTCGACGTGCGGCTCGAGCGCGGTGACCTTGTCGTTCGGCGCACCGACGACGAGGTCCCCGACGGCGCGTCGCGCGACGGCGAGCATCTCGTCGGCGGTGAGGTAGATCAGCGACCGAGGCGCTCGAGAGCCTCGGCGTAGCGGGGGAGCTCGCTATCCATGACGGCGTTGATGAGGTCGTCGCGCGACGTGCGCTCGATGTCGTCGCGGACCGCCTGCCGGCCGACGTCCTGCATCGAACGGTGCTCGATCTCGGCCCGACGTCGCAGGGCCTCGGTCTCTGCCGGGTTGAACCGGAGAGTCATCGCCACCACAGCGCGGAATCGCTCGTGGTCCCGCCTGCTGGCCTTGGGCGCAGCTCGCGATCACCGGTCACGTGCCGGAACGCCGACCCACCTACGGCGTCCCCTCGGGCTCCGACGCTACCTCCACGACGGCAGACGAGCACTCGTCGACGACGCAGAGCTCGCTCTCGCCGCAGACCGGGTCGAGGTGCGTGATGCCGACCTCCCACAGTCCGGGCGGCACGTCGACGGGGATGACCTCGCGCGCGTCATCGGCGGTGAGGACGACGTCCCCGACCTGCTCCCGCTCGTCGCCGGTGCCGGCGGCTCGGGCGTGGAGCCGGAACGTCTGGTCCTGGAAACGCCCCATGGTGACGTCGCTCCACTCCACACCCGCACCCTGCTCGTCCGTGATGGCCTCGACCGTGAGAAAGGGCGACTCCGGCTGGTTGTCGCACACCTCGTCGGCGCTGAGCTCGTCGTCGGCGACGTCCGAGCACGCCACCAGGGCGATGAGCAGCACGCATGCCGTCGTCAGCGCGCGTCGCACGTGGGTCATGCGCCGCACCCTAGGTGTACTGACCCGCAGCGTTGTTGACGCGGTCGATGGGTCGTTGTCCGCCGATGCCGAGGTGGGGTCGGTCCAGGTTGTAGTGCTCGAGCCAGGCGGGCAAGGCCGCGGCGCGTTCGGTGGTGGAGGTCCAGGGGCGGCGGTAGGCCCACTCGGTGGCGAGGGTGCGGTTGAGGCGTTCGACCTTGCCGTTGGTCCACGGGCAGTGCGGTCGGATGAACTTCTGGACGATGCCGAGGTCGGCTGCGACGCGTTTGAACTCCCGGGAGTTGCGGTAGGCGAACGCGTTGTCGCTGATCACGCGTTCGATCCGGATGCCGTGGGAGGCGTAGAACGTTGCTGCGCGGGCCAGGAAGCCGGCCGCCGTGGTGCCTTTCTCGTCGTCGTGGATCTCGGCGTAGGCCAGGCGGGAGTGGTCATCGATCGCGGTATGGACGTAGTCGTAGCCGATCGGTGCACGCTTGCTCTTCGCCGTGACGGTCGCCTCTCGCCCGTGGGCGCGCCACCCGCCGCCGTCGGGGATCCGCCCGAGTTTCTTGACATCCACGTGGATCAACGAGCCCGGGTAGGGGTGCTCGTAGCGAGCCGCCGACGCTCGCGCCGCGCGGATCGGCAGGCCGGTCACCGGGTCGCACTCGCGCAGCAGGCGTGCCCGGTGCCGGGCCAGGACCCGCCCGACCGTGGAGGGCGCCAGGCTGAGGTGGTGGCCGATCCAGACCGGCCCGCGCCGCGAGAGCATCCGCGCGATCCGGATCCGCGTCTCCACGCAGGGTGACGTGCGGTGCGGGTGGCTCAGCGGGCGGCTGGGCCGGTCCACCAGGCCCGCACGGCCCAGCTCGCGATACCGGCGCCACCACCGCCACGCCGTCGTTCGCGAGACACCCATCTCCGCAGCGACATGAGCGACCGGGCGACCGGCCTCGATGCGCTCGACCATCACGAACCTGCCGGCAGGGGTCAACCGGGCGTTAGCGTGGGACACGAGAGACCTCCAGTGGTCGACGCGGGTTCCTTGAGCAGTTCCCACTCGACCCGGAGGTCTCTCGCTACGTCAACAACGTTCCGGGTCAATACACCTAGGCTCGCCCCATGCCGTCGCACCCGGAGTCGTCGTTCGACGTGACAGTGGCCGGCCGCTCGCTCGCGGCCGTGCTGCACGAGGGCGACGACGACCGTCTCGTCGTCTTCTGCCACGGCTTCCGCGGTGAGAAGACGGGCCCGAACCGGACCTTCGTGCGTGCGGCGCGCACCCTGGCGACGCACGGCATCGCGTCGCTGCGGTTCGACCAGCACGGCTCGGGCGACTCCCCCGGCGACTTCCTCGACTCGCGCTTCACGGACTGGGTCGACACGATCGTCACCCTGACGCGCGAGCAGCAGGCGCGGGGCCGCCGGGTCGCGCTCTTCGGGCAGAGCATGGGCGGGTCGGCCGTGATCTGCGCGGCAGCGAGGATCAGCGTGGAGGCGCTCGTCGCCTGGGTGCCCGACGCGAGCACGGACGTGTTCGTGCCCGACCCCGCGGGGTACGTCGAGGAGGGCGGTCAGCGCGTCGGCAACGCGTTCTGGGAGGACGCCCACGCGGCGGACGTGCCCGCTCGGTTCCGCGAGGTCGACGCCCCGTGCCACCTGGTGTTCGGGACCGCGGACGAGTACGTGTCCACCGCCAACCGCGAGGCCCTGGTGACGGCGGCTGGACCGCACGACCGTGTCGACGTCCTGGAGGGCTTCCCGCACAGCGCGTGGACGTACGAGCAGGCCGAGGGCGTCATCGCACGGAGCGTCGACTTCCTGACCGCGCACCTGCCGGGTCCGGGCGCGGCGGTCGCCCCCGGCTGATCCCACCTCGACCGCGGACGGACACGCCGCACGACGACCGGGAGGAACGATGAGGCTGCTGCTCACGTCGGGCGGGGTCACCAACCCGTCGATCCACGACGCGCTCGTGCGGCTGCTCGGCAAGCCGGTCGCCGAGGCGCACGCGCTGTGCATCCCGACCGCCCAGTGGGGGCACCCGATGTGCGGGCCCGCGTCGGTGCGTCGCGTCGTCGCGGGCGACGCGCACCTGACGGGTCTGGGGTGGGCGTCGCTCGGCGTCCTGGAGCTGACGGCGCTGCCGTCGACGGGCTCACGGCGCTGGGAGACGTGGCTGCGGGAGGCCGACGTGCTGCTCGTCGACGGCGGCGACGCGACCTACCTGGCCCACTGGCTGCGCGAGTCGGGCGTCGCGGACCTGCTGCCGTCGCTGACGGACACGGTGTGGGTGGGCGTGAGCGCGGGGAGCATGGTGCTGACGCCGCGCATCGGCCCGTCCTTCGTCGCGTGGCCGTCCGCACCGGACGACCGGACGCTCGGCCTCACCGACTTCGCGATCTTCCCGCACCTGAACGCGTTCCCGACCAACACCCCGGCCGACGCCGAGCGGTGGGCGGCCGACCTCGACGTGCCCGCGTACGCGATCGACGAGCAGACGGCGATCACGGTCGTCGACGGCGTGGTCGAGGTGGTCTCCGAGGGGACGTGGACGCGGCTGCGGTGAGCGCCTGACGGGGTCGGGCGGGCCCGTCCGTCGTCGGAAACGATTCGCAGCCCCGGACGACGCCCGACCCCCGCCCGCCGGGCCCGCAGCAGGAGCACACTCGGCGCGACCCGTCGCCCACCGAGAGGGACCGTGATGTCCGCGCAGAGGCTGCTCCGGACGTGGAGCCACGTGCTCGCCGTGCTGCTGACGGGTGCCGCGCTCGTCGCGGCCCCCTCCGCGGCGCAGGCCGTCGCCACGCGGGCCCCCACCACGCAGGCCATCACCCCGGGCGGCGAGCCCGCACCCGTCACGGGCAACGCGACGTGGTTCGACAACCTCGGCGCACCCTACGGCGGCTGCGGGCTGCCGCAGGACCAGCTGGAGACGCAGAACTGGATCGCGCTCAACGTGTTCCACACGCCCGGCGACTACGCCATGTACCCGCGCCCGATGGCCGCCGGCGACCCGAAGATCGGCATGTGGGACAACGGCCGCAACTGCGGCCGGTGGGTGCGCGTGACCATCGACGACTACTGCACGGGCCTCAACGACGGCGCCGCCGGTCAGGCCTTCTGCCGCAACGGCGCATGGGTCGAGGACCGGTACAACGGTGCGACGCTCGACATGCTCGTCGCCGACAGCTGCGGCGACCCCAACGCGTGGTGCCGCGACGACCCGTACCACCTGGACCTCGCGCACGCCGCCATCAACCGGTTCGTGAAGGACGGCGCGGCGGTCGGCGACCTCGAGCCCGCGCACTGGGGCAACCGCAAGGTGAGCTGGGAGTTCATCGAGGCGCCGCACTACACCGGGGACATCGAGATCGGGTTCATCCAGGGCTCCGAGCGCTGGTGGGCCGGGGTGTCCATCAACCACCTGCCCAACGGCATCCACGGCGTCGAGCACTACGCCGACGGCGCCTGGGTCACGACCCCCATGAACACCGACATGGGGCAGTCGTTCCTGGTGAAGCCGACCACGGCCGGCGGCACCGACTACCGGATCCGCGTCAAGGACGTCACCGACGCCTACCTCTTCGGCGGGCGCGAGTACGCGTTCTCGCTGCCCACCGCGTGCGGCGGCAAGTGCTCCGCACCGCGGACGGTCGTCCCGTACACGACGTCCGGCGGCGACGGCACGACGCCCACACCGACGCCGACCGTGAGTCCGACGGCCACGCCCACGCCCACGCCGACGCCCACCGTGACTCCGACGCCCACCCCGACCGTCACGCCCACGCCGACGACCACCCCGACGCCCGGTGCCGCGTGCACCGCGACGTTCCGGGCCGTCAGCACGTGGTCCGGCGGCTACCAGGGCGAGGTCACGGTCACGGCGGGTGCGGCGGCGCTCACGTCGTGGCGCGTGACGCTGACCGGCGCGACCGTGAGCACGCTGTGGAACGGCGTCCAGGCGGCCTCCGGGACGAGCGTCGTCGTGAGCAACGCGCCCTACAACGGCGCGCTCGCGGCGGGCGGGACGACGACGTTCGGGTTCATCGCCACCGGGACGCCGGGCACGCCGCAGGTCACCTGCGCGTCGTGAGCCGCGACGCGCGCGGCTGCCCGACCGGGCGTGGCCGCGCGCGCCGCGATCGACGCGTGGTGGTCAGTGCGGTCCGTCGTCCAGCTCGGCGTCGTACCGCTCGCGGGCCGCGTCGATGCGCGGCAGGTGCTCGGCCGCCCAGTGCAGGATCGCGTCGACCGGCGCGCGGAGGGTCTTGCCGAGGGGCGTGATCCGGTACTCGACGGCGACGGGCCGGGTGCCCAGCACGACGCGCTCGACGATGCCGTTGCGCTCCAGGCGCCGCAGGGTCGCGGTCAGGGACTTCTGCGTGACCGTCGGGATCGCGCGGCGCAGGGCGCTGAAGCGCATCGGCCGCTCGCACAGCTCGTTCAGCACGTCGAGCGACCACCGGTCGAGCACCTGATCGAGCAGCTCGCGGTGCGGTGCGGTGATGGTCAGCCGGTCGTCGTCGCGCGGGTCGGTATCCGTCACGACACCCAGTCTCGTTGAAATGCCCTCCCGACACCAGGTACCCATGAGATACCACAATGTCGACCGAGGGAGCACCCCCATGACCGTCCAGCTGTCGTCGCCCGCGGGCCTCCTGCAGCCCGTCCCGTACCACCACGTCGCCGTCGCCACCGGCACGCGTCAGGTCCACGTCGCCGGCCAGATCGCCCGCGACGCCGACGGCACGCCCCTGGCCCCCGGCGACCTCGCGGGCCAGGTCGGCCACGCGCTGCGCCACGTGCGCACCGCCCTCGCGGGCGCCGGTGCCGGGTTCCGCGACGTCGTGCACCTGCGGTTCTACGTCACCGGGTGGCGCCCCGAGATGATGGACACCTTCATGGCAGGGGTCGAGGCCGTGGCCGACGAGGTCGACCTCCCCCTGCCGATGCCGCCGGCCTCCCTCATCGGGGTGGTCGTGCTCTTCGAGCCGGACGTGCTGGTCGAGGTCGAGGCCACGGCCGTCCTCGACTGACGCGACCGCGCCGGCCGACGTCACCGCCTACCCCGGGCCGACACCCCCACGCACCGCGACGTCCCCCTCCTCGGTTCGGGTCACCCGCGTGCGGACGACGTCGCGGACGCACCGCCCCCGCGCCCGCGCTGACGGTCCAGCTCCGCGCGCAGCAGCGGCGGCCAGCACCCGAGGAGCTCGTCGGACTCACCGGGGGCGGCCCCGTAGTGCTCGACGAACGAGACCGCGACGGCCTCGGCCACGTGGTCGTCCCCCTCGCGCAGCCCCTTCTCGACCACCGTGAGGACGCGGCCCACCAGCGCCGTGTCACCGGCCCCGAACGCGGCGACCGTCAGACGCAGGAGGTCCGAGAGCAGCAGGTGCAGGAGGACGACGCCGTCGTCGTCCCGGTTCTCGTCCACCAGCGGCGTCGCGCGCGGGACCGCCGCGAGCAGCGCGTCGACGAACCCCCGGGCGTTGAGCACCGCGTCAGTGTGACGCAAGCGAGCAGCGCGTGGGGCGCTTCACCCACCGCCCGCCCCGGGGGCATCGTGCGAATCCCCTGGTCAACGTCTCCGACGCCTCACTACCGTGCCGCCATGCGCGCTGCGGACTTCTACACCGGGATCGTCGCCGAGGCCTACGGACCGCTGCGGGGTGAGGTCGTCGAGGCCGGCCCGTACCTCGACCTCGTCCGCGCGGAGGGTGAGCCCGCGCTCGAGCTGGGCTGCGGCGACGTCGGCCCGTTCCTCGAGCTGGTGGCGGCGGGGGTCGACGTCGAGGGCGTCGACTCGTCGGCCGACATGGTGCGGCGCTGCCGCGAGAAGGCCGCCGCGCAGGGGCTGACCGCCGCCGTGCACCACCAGCGCATGGAGGACCTCGCGCTGCCGCGGCGGTTCCGGTCGGTGTACCTCGCGGGCGCGACGTTCAACCTGCTGCCCGACGACGCGACCGCGGCGGCCGCGCTGCTGTCGATCACGCGGCACCTGGTGCCCGGCGGCGCGGCCCTCGTGCCGCTGTGGTCACCGCCGCCGACGCCCGCCGAGCAGATCGGCCGCGTCCGCGAGGCCGTCACCGAGCAGGGACGGCAGGCGCGGTTCCACGTCGTCGGCGAGGAGTACGACGCCGACGCGCGGACGCGCACGACGCACGTGCGCTACCGGCTCGACGGCCCCGACGGCGTGCAGGAGGCTGACCGCGACTGGGTCATGCACTGGTACACCGACGACGGGTTCCGGCAGCTCGCCGAGGACGCGGGCCTGACAGTCGAGCACGTCGAGGTGCCCGCCGACGACGAGCGGGTCGTGCTGCTGCGCCGCGCGGGGTCGTGATGCGGCGACTCGCGTGACGGGCCGTGTGGTGCGCGCCAGACCGACGAGCGCTCGCGGACGGCGACGGGCGTGCCTCCCGGTACGGACGGCACGATCCCCCTGGCCCGACGCGACGGCCGTCGCTAGCGTGCCCGCGTGAGCGCCCACCCGACCCCGCAGACCCGCCGCGCCACGACGGCGGACGTGCCCGCCGTCCTCGACCTCGACCACGCGACCGGGGGCGCGCTCACCGGCGACGACGTGACCGCGTGGGCGTCGACGGGTGCGTTGCGCGTCGCCGGGACGGCCGGTGACGTCGTGGGGTTCGCGGTCGTCGTGCCGCACTTCCTCGGCCACGACCTCGTCGAGCTGGTCAAGGTCGCGCCCGCCGCACGGCGCCGCGGCGTCGCGACGGCGCTGCTCGCGCACGCGTCCACCACGCGCACGACGCCGAAGGTCTTCACGTCCACGAACCTGTCGAACCGGCCCATGCAGACCGTGCTCGACGCGGCCGGGTGGGCGTGCGTCGGCGTCGTCGACGGGCTCGACGAGGGCGACCCCGAGCTGTTCTACGCCGCGCCGCCGGTCACCGCGGACCCCGTGCCGCTGCCGCCCGTGCCCGGCCGCGTCCCCGCGCGTGAGCGCACCGTGCACGTCGTCACGCACCCCGAGGCGACGCACCACGTCGACGGCCTGGTCGGCGGGCAGTTCGACTCCGACCTCACGCCGCTGGGCGAGCGCCAGGCGGCGGCGATCGGGGCGACGCTGCGGGCGCGCATCGGCGCAGACGCGGGCGTCGCCGTCGCGGCGTCGGACCTGCTGCGCACCCGCCGGACCGCCGAGGTCGTCGCCTCGGCGCTCGCCGTCACCCCCACGTTCGACGCGCGGCTGCGCGAGAAGTCCTACGGCGAGGCCGGCGGCCGCCCGCAGGCGTGGCTCGACGCACGCTTCGTGCCGCCGCCCGCGGTCGGCGACCGGCTGCGCCACGACGAGGGCGTGCCCGGCGCCGAGACGCGCCTCGACCTCGCCGTGCGCGCGTACGCCGCGCTGACCGACCTGCTGACGCTCGACGTCGACCACCTCGTGGTCGTCACGCACGGCTTCACCGCCGGGCTGCTCGTCGCGGCGTGGATCGGCATGCCCGTCGCGTCCGCCGGGCACGTCGCGTTCCCCGTGCCGTCGGGCAGCATCACGACGCTGCGCGAGGACGGGTTCTTCCACAACCGCGCGGTCGTCACCGTCGGCGACGTCGCGCACCTGGTCGGGGTGAGTGGGTCGTGAGCGTGCGGGTGTGGGTGGCGGCGTGGCAGCTGCAGTGCTGCGGCGAGGTCGTCCGACCGGGGAGCGTCGTCGAGTGGCAGTGCGGGGAACCCGACCACGACTGGTTGGCGAACGCGGTCGGCCCGGACGTCGCGGCCGGGATCACGCACGCGGAGGAGCACCACGGCGACCCGTCGGACACGGGGGCGACGGTCCGCGGGACGGTCACGGGCCTGGACGCGGCGTTCTGCCGCTTCGGACCGACCGAGGCGGGCGGCTCGGTGCTCCACCCGGTGCGGGGCTCCGGCTCGCTGCGGCCGGTCACCACCGCGACCGGCCGCGAGCAGGACGCGCCCGGCACCAGCCTCATCGGCTACGTCGTCGACCTCGCGCCGCAGGCACCGACGCCCTGACACCGCGCTGGTCACGCGCGGGCGATCACGCGACCCCTGCGGGCCCGAGCGTCCACACGCCGCCCGGGGAGACGGTCAGCACCTGCCCGTCGGGTCGGAACAGCATCCAGGAGTCGGCGTCACCGTCCGCCTCGCCCGACCAGAGGGTGAAGGTGCGCACGTGGACGTCGCCGAACGAGAACACGGTGTCCAGCGCCGGGCCCGACGCGGTCACCGCCGTCAACGGCCGCCCGTCGACTGCCGCGAGTGCCGCCGCGACGACGTCACGGTCGTCCTCGCACGCGGCGAGCACGGTCGCCCCGTCCTCGATGCGCCACGCGGCCATCTGGATCCACAGGTGCCACTCGCCGTGCACGTGACCGCTGCTGTCACGGCGCGGCTCGCCGAGCTCGAACGTCAGGAAGCTGCCGTGCCCCTGACGTGGGTTCCAGACCGCGTGGCCGATCGCCCCCGCGACGTGCTCGGCGAAGGGACTGCCCTCCGCGACGTCCACCAGACCCACGACGCCAGGATGGCAGAGCCGTCGATGTCGGGATGCCGCCTGCGTGACTGGACGCCCCCCCGCACCGCCACCGCGCACGCCGACGGACACCCGGACGGTCGACGGACACCGGCGCGCCGGTGTCCGTCGAGCCGTGCCGCTGTCCGTCGGCGACGAGCTGGTGCCGGGAGGGCAGCGCCCAGGTGGGTGGCGCCGGTACCGCTCAGGCGCGGCGCGGCGTGCTGCCGGCGAGCCCGCACTCGTACGCGATGATCACGGCCTGCACGCGGTCGCGTGCGCCGAGCTTGGCGAACACGTTGCCCACGTGCGTCTTCACGGTCGTCTCGGACACGTACAGCTCGGTCGCGATCTCGGAGTTCGACGCACCCGCCGCGATGAGCCGCAGCACGTCGAGCTCGCGCGGGGTGAGCGCGCTCAGCCGCGGGTCCTCGCCCGGCTCGGCGACGTCGCCGCCCGCGGGCAGGTGCGGTGCGAACAGGTCGAGCATGCGGCGCAGCACGCGCGGCGCGACGACCGCGGTCCCGGCCGCCACGGTGCGGATCGCGTCGACGAGCTCACCGGGCGCGGCGGACTTCAGCAGGAACCCGCTCGCGCCGGCGCGCAGCGCGGCGAACGCGAGGTCGTCGACGTCGAACGTCGTGAGGACCAGCACGCGGGACCCGGGGTGCTCGGCGACGACGCGCCGCGTCGCCTCGATGCCGTCCACGCCGGGCATGCGGATGTCCATGAGGACCACGTCCGGCGCCAGGGCGGCGACCTGCGCGAGCGCGGCGCCACCGTCGGACGCCTCGCCGACGACCACGAGGTCGGGCTCGGACTCGATGACCAGCCGGAACCCGACGCGCACGAGCGCCTGGTCGTCCACGAGCAGCACCGTCGTCGCGGGCCGCCCGTCGTCGCTCGTGGTCGTGCCGGCCATCACGCACCTCCGTCGTCGTCGGCCCACGGCAGGACCGCGTGGACGCGCCAGCCGCCGCCGGGGCGCGGGCCCGCGTCGACCGTCCCGCCCAGCAGCGCCGCGCGCTCGCGCATGCCGAGCACGCCACGGCCCGACCCGGGCCCGTCACCCGGGCGTGCGCCGCCCGCGTCGAGCACGTCCACCTCGACGGCCGTCGGCGTGCGGCGCACCGCCACCTCGACGGACGGCGCGCCCGGCGCGTGCCGCAGCACGTTCGTCAGCGCCTCGCCGAGGATCCGCAGCACCGCGAGCCGCACCGCGGTGTCCTGCGGCAGCGGCGTGTCCAGGCCCGTCGCGGTGACCGCCAGGCCCGTCGCACCGAAGCGCTCGACGACCGTCGCGAGGCCCACCTCGGCGGGGTCCTGCGGCTGGTCACCACCACCCGGCACCGGGTCGGTCGCGGCCGGGCCCAACGCGCCGAGGACGCGCTGCATGTCCCCCAGCGCCGCCCGTCCGGTGCGCGCGACCTGCCGCACGGCGTCGCGCGCACGGTCGGGCGCGCGCTCGAACGCGGCGTCGGCGCCGTCGGCCAGCGCGACCATCACCGACACGTTGTGCGCGACGACGTCGTGCATCTCGCGCGCGATGTGCGCGCGCTCGGCCGCGCGGGCCAGCGCCGCGCTCTGGTCGCGTTCGCGCGCGAGCGCGCGGTACCGCTCGACGAGCTCCTGCACGTGCAGCCGCCGCGAGCGCGTCGCGGACCCGACGGCCACGCCGAGCAGGACGAGCACGACCAGCAGCAGCACCGAGCCCATCCGACGCCCGGGCGAGAAGTTCGGCTGCGCGAGGAACTGCTGCGGCTCCCACAGCGGGGAGGGCACCGACCCCGCCCACGCGAGGATCTCGATGAGGCCGAGGTCCTGCCAGCGCCACATGGCCCCGACGACCACGACGAGCACGCCGCCCGTGACGGCCCACGTGGTGCGGGGCTCGCGGGTGGCCGCGACGCCCGACAGCGCGACGGCCAGGCACAGCCCCAGGACCCCGAGCACGCCGGCGACCAGCAGCGACGCGATCGACAGCCCGACGAGCAGCACGGTCGCGACGAGCGGGCGCGTGCGACGCAGCACGAGCACCGCGGCACCGAGGGCCGTCCCGGCCACCCACGTCGAGGCGACGGTGCGCTCGATCTCCGAGTCCCGCGGGTACA
>NZ_LNTD01000267.1 GCF_001462455.1 Cellulomonas sp. B6 | reverse complement strand
GTCGACGAGCTCGCCGATGCGGCGGACGGGGTCGGCGGCGGCCCGCGGCGGCCCCGCGTGCTCGTCGTCGCGGGTGGTTCCGCCGACGTCGACGCGCTCACCGCCGGGCGCGACGCGCACGTGTGGCGGCACCGGGGTGAGCCCGACGTCGAGGCGGTGCGCGCCGCCGTCGCGCACGCGCGCGAGGTCCGCCCGGACGTCGTCGTCGGCTGGGGCGGCGGGTCGGTGCTCGACCTGGCCAAGTGCGTGGCCGTGCTCGCGCCGGGCGACTCCGACGTGCTCGACCACCTCGAGGTCGTCGGCCGCGGGATGCCGCTGCCGGACGGTGCGCTGCCCGTCGTGGCCGTGCCGACCACGGCCGGGACGGGTGCCGAGGTCACCGCCAACGCACCTGTGCGCGTGCCCGAGCGGGGCGTCAAGGCGAGCCTGCGCGGCCGCGCGATGCTGCCCGCGGTCGCCGTGGTCGACCCGGAGCTGACGTTCGGCTGCCCGCCCGCGCTGACGGCGTCGTCGGGTGCCGACGCGCTCACGCAGTGCCTCGAGGCGTGCACGACGCCGCGGGCCACGCCCCTGACCGACCCGCTCGCGCGCGACGGGCTCGTGCGTGCCGGGCGCAGCCTGGTCCGGGCCGTGCACCACGGCCACGACGCCGACGCGCGCACCGACCTCGCGATCGCGGCCCTGCTGTCGGGCATGGCGCTCGCCAACGCGAAGCTGGGTGCCGTGCACGGGCTGGCCGCCGCGCTCGGGGGGCGCCTCGGCGCGCCGCACGGGCAGGTGTGCGCCGCGGTGCTGGCCGCGACGACGGCCGCCAACGTCGCGGCGCTGCGTCGGCTGGGCGACGCGGGTGCGTCGGGGCTCGCGCGGTACGACGACGCCGCGGCCGCGCTGACCGGGCGCCCCGCCGCGCGCGCGGACGACGCGGTCGCGTGGCTCGCCGAGACCGTGACGGCGCTCGACGTGCCCGGGCTCGGCGCGCTCGGGCTGGCCGAGGAGGACGTGCCGGCCGTCGTCGCGGACGCGCTCGCGGCGTCCAGCACGCGCGGGAACCCCGTGACGCTCACCGTGGAGGAGATGACGGACGTCGTCACGGCGTCCTGGTGACGGTGCGACCTCGGGCCGCCGTCCGCCGCGAATCATGAGGCGACGCCCCGTCCGCACCGCGAGGATGGGGGCATGAGCACCCTCGACCGACTGACCGCCGACCTCACGACCGCCCTCAAGGCGCGCGACACGCTGCGCACCAGCACGCTGCGCCAGCTCATCGGCGCCGTGCGCCACGAGGCGAAGGCCGGGCCGGTCGAGCGCGAGCTCACCGAGGACGACGTGCTGACGGTGCTCGCGCGCGAGGCCAAGAAGCGCCGCGAGTCCGCGCAGATCTACGCCGACGCCGGTGCCGCCGACCGTGCCGCGACGGAGACCGCCGAGGCCGACGTCGTCGACGAGTACCTGCCGACCCGGCTCACGCAGGACGAGCTCGTGGCCCTCGTGGACGCCGTCGTCGCCGACACGGGGGCGTCGAGCATGAAGGACATGGGCGCCGTCATGAAGGAGGCGACGGCCCGCGCGCAGGGCCGTGCCGACGGCAAGGCACTCAGCGCGCTCGTGCGCGCCCGCCTCGCCGGCTGACGCCCCGCCTCGCCGGCTGACGCCCCGCCGGGCCGGCGGCCCACCGGGCTGCTCCGGCTGACGCCCCGTGCGGTGCGACCTCCTCGAGGCCGCACCGCACGGGGCGCTCCCGCGTCCGGTCAGCGCTGCGACGTGGACGCGTCGGCCGGCGTCCCCTCCACGCCGGTCCCGTCAGGGGCGGGCCGTGCGGTGCCGTCGGACGCGTCGGCCGCGGCCATCGCGCGCCGGCCCGACGGCAGCGCGACGCTGACGACGACCACCACGAGCAGCGCGACGCCCGCGGCGACCAGGAGCGACTCGACGGAGTGCCGGTCCGCGAGCGGCCCGAAAACCGCCATGCCCAGCGGCATCGCGACGGCCATGACGACGCCGACGAACCCGAACACGCGGCCCTGCCGCTCGGGCTCGACCGTCTCCTGCAGCACGGTCATCGTGGGCGTCGAGAAGAACGGCACGCCCAGGCCGATGAGGAACATGAAGCCGAAGAACACCCACATGTTCGTCGACAGGCCGAGGCCCACGTTGAGGACGGCGAACAGCAGGGTCGTCAGCACGACCATGTGCACGCGGTTGCGCAGACCGCCCCACCACGCGACCGCGACGCCGCCGAGCGTCATGCCGACGCTGAACGCCAGCTCGTTGGCGGTGAGCTTCCACACCTCGTCGCCGAACGACCGCACGACCATGAGCGGCGTGAGGAACGACGGCGCGACGATCAGCACGAACACGACGCCCCACAGCAGCAGCACCCACCGCACGAACGCGTGCGTGACGACGTACCGGACCCCGCCCACGAGGTCGGCGAGGTAGCCGCGGACGCCGGCCTCCTGGTCGGTGCGCACGAGGCGCGGCACGGGCACGAGCAGCAGCAGCCCGATGCCGACGAGCGCGGTGACGACGTCGACGAAGAAGATCGCCTCGATCGACGCCCACGCGTACAGACCGGCCGCGACCGCGGGCGCGAGCAGCATCATGGCCGACTGGATGGTGCCGTTGACGCCGTTGACGCGCATGAGCTTGTCGGTCGGCACGATCTGCGGCAGCAGCGAGCTGACAGCCGGGGTCTGGATCCCGGCGCCGGCCGAGCGGATCGCGGCGGCGACGTACAGCAGCCACAGCTGGTCGTAGCCGGACAGCATGAGCACGGCGAGCGCGAGCGTGGTCGCGGCGATCGTCGCGTCCGCGCCGATGATGAGCCGGCGCCGGTCCAGCCGGTCGGCCCACACGCCGCCGAACACCGACACGACGGCCTGCGGCAGGAACCCGACGGCGGCGTACACCGCCATGACGGTGCCCGAGCGCGTCTGCAGCGTGAGGTGCCACATGATCGCGTACTGCACGAGCATCGAGCCGAACAGCGAGAACGTCTGGCCGGTGAGGAAGACCGTGACGTCGCGGCGCCAGCGCGGGCGGGCCGCGGCCGTGAGGGGGGCGTCGGTGAGCGGGGCGTCCGGTGCGGCGTCGGCCGTGACGTCGGCGTCGGTCCCGGCGCCGGTGCGGGTGGGCGGTCGGTCGTCGGGCGGCGGTGCGGTCGCGGGCGTGGTCATGGGGCGTCCTCGGTCGTGGCGGTACGGGCGCGGGTGCGTCGGGCGTGCCGGGCGGCGGGTGGGAGGTGGTGCGCGGCGGTGCCGGTGGGTGTGCAGTGACGGACCTGCGGCGGCGCCGGGACTCACCGGGCCGTGCCACCGCGTCCGCGGCGCCTCCGTGGTGCGCCCGTGGCGGGCCGCGACGGCGCGGGGTCGTCATCCTGACCCACCCGGGCCCGCGCTGTCAGCGGCTTTCGCCGCGTCGGTGTCGGTGGTCCGCGCGACCATCGTGCGCAGGGCCGCCGGGCCCGACGAGTTCGGGGTGCGGCGCCGGTCGGTACGCACGTCACGACGACCACGGGGAGAGCGATGACGGCGACCATCACCGCACGGGGGCTGGTGAAGCGGTACGGCCAGGTCGAGGCGCTGCGCGGCCTGGACCTGGACGTGCCGCAGGGCACGGTGCTGGGCCTGCTGGGGCCCAACGGCGCGGGCAAGACGACGGCGGTGCGGATCCTCACCACGCTGCTGCGTCCCGACGAGGGCACGGCGACCGTCGCGGGTGCGGACGTGCTGCGCGACCCCGAGGAGGCGCGCCGCCGCATCGGGCTGTCGGGGCAGTACGCGGCGGTCGACGAGAACCTCACGGGGGCCGAGAACCTCGAGATGATCGGGCGCCTCTACGGCTTCCCGCGGCGCCGCGCCCGGGACCGCGCGCACGCGCTGCTCGGGCGGTTCGACCTGGCGGATGCCGGCGGACGCCCCGCCAAGACGTACTCGGGCGGCATGCGGCGCCGGCTCGACCTCGCGTGCGCGCTCGTCGCCGAGCCGCCGGTGGTCGTGCTCGACGAGCCGACCACGGGCCTGGACCCGCGCAGCCGGCTGCAGATGTGGGACGTCATCGCCGACCTCGTGCGTCAGGGCACGACGCTGCTGCTCACGACGCAGTACCTCGAGGAGGCCGACCGGCTCGCGGACGACATCGTCGTCATCGACCACGGCCGTGCGATCGCGCGCGGCACGGCCGACCACCTCAAGGCGCAGGTCGGCGGGCAGCGCGTCGAGGTGCTGCTCGCCGACGCGGCCGACTCCGGTGCGGCCCGCGCCGCGCTCGCGGCCGTCGCGGCGGCGGACGACGACGTGCACGCCGACGGCGACGGTCGGGCGCTGTCGGTCGCGGTGGCCGACGGCACGCGCGTGCTGCGCGCCGTGCTCGACCGGCTCGACGCCGACGGCGTCGCCGTCCTCGAGGCGGGGCTGCGGCGCCCGACGCTCGACGACGTGTTCCTCACCCTCACGGGCCGCACGGCCGACGACGTCCAGGAGGAGACGCGATGAGCTCGCTCGCCCGCACGGTGACCGACACGCACGTCGTCGCCAAGCGCAACCTCATCAAGATCCTGCGCGTGCCCGAGATCCTCGTGGCCGTCCTGATCTCCCCGATCATGTTCGTGCTGCTGTTCGCGTACGTGTTCGGCGGCGCGATCGACCCGGGCGACGGCGTGAACTACCGCGAGTTCCTCATCCCCGGGATCTTCGCGCAGACCGTCGTCTTCGGTGCGACGTTCACGGGCGCGGGCATCGCGGAGGACATGCAGAAGGGCATCATCGACCGCTTCCGCTCGCTGCCGATGTCGCAGTCGGCCGTGCTGGCCGGGCGCACGCTGTCCGACGTCGTCTACAACGTGCTGTCGCTCGCGATCATGGCGCTCACGGGCCTGCTCGTCGGGTGGCGGGTGCGGGGGTCGTTCGTCGACGCGGTCGCCGCGTTCGCGCTGCTGCTCGTGTTCGCGTACGCGGTGAGCTGGATCATGGCGCTCGTCGGCGTGCTCGTGCCGAGCGTCGAGGTCATCAACAACGCGTCGTTCATCGTCATCATGCCGCTCACGTTCGTGTCGAACGCGTTCGTGCCGCTCGAGTCCTTCCCGGGGCCGCTGCAGCGGGTCGTCGAGTGGAACCCCGTCTCGACGCTCACGCAGGCGTGCCGCGAGCTGTTCGGCAACACCAACCCGAACGCGGCCGTGCCCGACGCGTGGTCCATGCAGCACCCGGCGCTCTACACGCTGCTGTGCGTCGTCGTGATCCTCGTGGTGTTCGCGCCGCTCGCGATCGCGCGGTACCGGCGGACGTCGCGCTGACGGCCCGGTGCACCGGCTCCGCGATCAGCCGGCCGTGGCGGTCGGCGCAGGAGTCGAGCCCCCGGGAGCCGTCCAGCCCACCTGGTCGACGATCCACGTGATCGCGTCCGGCGCCATGGCCTGCGCCGTGGCCCAGTCGTGCTCGCCGACGTAGTCGCGGACCTGCACGGGCAGACCCTGCTGGGTGAGGGCGTCGGCGATGCGGTGCCCCTCGGTGACGTCGTCACCGCTCGGGATCCCGATGAACACCGGCAGCCGCTCGGAGTACGTCGTGCGGCCGATCACCTCGAGGGGCTCGTTGGCGGCCAGGGCCGAGTCGGAGGCGTGCAGCGCCGGGGCCTCGGGGACCAGGTAGGGCATGAGCGAGACGACGCCCGCGAACGTGGACTGGTGTCGCAGCCCCACCAGCAGCGAGCCGAGGCCGCCGGCGCTGATGCCGCCGACGACCCGGTGGGGCTGGTCCGGGACCGTCCGCAGGTGGGTGTCGGCCCACGGCACGACGTCGGACACCAGGAAGGTCTCGCGCAGCGCACCGGGTGCAGGCATGTCGACCGGCTCGTCCGTGGCATCCAGGTCGAGGTCGGGCGACACGACCACGACGGGCGGGATCGTACCCGCGTCGATGAGCCCGTCGAGCACCTGGTCGAGGTGCGCGGCCGTGAACCAGTCGGCGCCCGTGCCGGGCGATCCGTGCAGCATGTACAGCACGGGGTACCGCGCGCCCGTGTCCTGCGAGTAGCCCGGCGGCACGTACAGGTAGGTGTCGGAGTCGGGCACGCCGCGCGAGTGCGACGGGACCGTCACGTCCCACGTGCGACCGGCCGTCGCGGTGGTGGGCGTGGGCGGGTCCGCGGGCTGGCCCGCGGCCAGCGCGTCGGGCGCGTCGCCGACCGCCGTCGCACCGACCGTCGCGATCCCGCGCCAGTCGCTCACGTACCCCGTCGCGACCCCCACCCCCAGCAGCCCGGTCGCGGCCGCGAGGGTCAGGCACAGCAGGCCGCCCGTCACGGCCAGCAGGCCGGCGGGGTGCCGGTGGCGCCGGCGGCGACGCACCGCCACGACCAGCAGGACGGTGCAGGCGACGGTCAGCAGCGCGGCGACGCCCACTGCCGTCCACCCCTGCCACGAACGGTCGAGGATCGCGACGTGCACGGCCACCTCCGGGACTGCGGACGCCTCGGTGACCCGAGGACGGCTCAGGGTGCGCCGGTCTCCTGGGAGTCCTCTGGGCGGTGGCCGGGAGCATCCTGCGGGGGAGCCTCGGCGGCGACGCTCGCCGGGCTCGTCGCGAGGACGACGCACGCCGCGATCGCGAGCACCAGCGCGGCGACCACGGGCACGGCCCAGCCGGCGCGCACCGTGTCGCCGAGCACGGCGACGCCGACGATCCCCGGCACCACGACCTCGGTGACCGACAGCACCGCGGCCATCGACCCGGCCGACCCGCGCTCGAGCGCCCGCAGGTAGGCGAGCACGCCGACCGCGCCGCACGCGACGATCGCGATCGCGAGGGGCTGCAGCACGGTGTCGAGCAGCCCGCCCGACGCGTGCGCGCCGCGCGCCGCGATCGCGGCGCCCGAGTACCCCAGGCCGCCGAGCGTCGCGAGCAGCAGCGCACCGCCCCGCGCGTACGCAGCCACCGTCGCGGCCACGAGCACGCCCGACGCGACGAGCATCCCGGTGGTGAACGCGGGCGGCGGCGTCACCGCGGGCTGCTCGCCCGAGCCGGCGGCGAGCACCACGAGCGCCCCCACCACGGCGACGACCGACACGACGTCCCGCCCGCGCGTGGCCGCGCCCAGCACGACCCGCGCGAGCAGCACGACGACCACGACGGACGACGCGAGCACGGCCTGCACGACGAACAGCGGCAGCCGGTCCAGGGCCACGAGCGACAGCAGCCACGCGGCGCCGTCGAGCACGAGGGCGCCGACGACCAGCGGCTGGCGCAGCGCCGTCAGGCCCTGCGCGCGTCGGGTCGCGACGGCCTGCATGACCGTGCTCACGCCGTAGCCGACGGCCGCGACCGTCGCGGCGAGCAGTGCGAGCACCATGCGCGTCCCCTTCCGTGCGCCGCGTCAGCGCCGGCCGGACGGCCGCACGAACGGGAACGCGAGCGTGTCCCGGATCGACCCGCCGACGAGCATCATGACGACCCGGTCGACGCCGATCCCGACGCCGCCCGTGGGCGGCATCGCGAACTCCAGCGCCGACAGGAAGTCCTCGTCGACCTCCATGGCCTCGGGGTCGCCCGCGGCCGCGAGGATCGACTGCTCGGTGAGGCGGCGGCGCTGCTCGACGGGGTCGACGAGCTCGGAGTACGCGGTGCCGAGCTCGGCGCCGAACGCGACGAGGTCCCACCGCTCCGCGAGCCGCGGATCGTCGCGGTGCCGGCGCGTCAGCGGCGAGGTCTCGACCGGGAAGTCGGTGTAGAACGTCGGCTCGACGGTCTGCCCCTCGACGAACCGCTCGTACAGCTCCTCGACGAGCGCGCCGTGCGACTCGTCGTCGTCGAACGCGACGTCGTGCGTGCGGCACAGCTCGCGCAGCTCGGCCAGGGGCAGGTCCGGCGTCACCGGGGTGCCGAGCGCGCGGGACACGGCGTCGTGGACCGTGAGCACGGGCCACTCGCCGTCGAGCCGCACGACCGTGCCGTCGGGGCGGTGCGCGACCGGCTCGCCGTGCACCGCGGTCGCCGCCGCGACGACCAGGTCCCGCGTGAGGTGCCGCATGGTCGTGTAGTCGCCGTACGCCTGGTACGCCTCCATCGACGTGAACTCGGGGTTGTGCGTCGCGTCGACGCCCTCGTTGCGGAAGTTGCGGCCCAGCTCGAACACGCGCCCGACGCCGCCGACCATGAGCCGCTTGAGGAACAGCTCGGGGGCGATGCGCAGGTACAGGTCGAGGTCGTAGGCGTTGATGTGGGTCGTGAAGGGCCGGGCGTTCGCGCCGCCGTGGATGCGTTGCAGGATCGGCGTCTCGACCTCGATGAACCCGTGCTCGACCAGCGAGGACCGGATGGCCCAGACCGCGGCCGCGCGCGAACGCAGCAGGTGCTCGGCGCGGTCGTTCATCGCCAGGTCCATGTGCCGCAGCCGGACCCGCGCCTCCGGGTCGGCGAGGCCGCGGTGCTTGTCGGGCGGGGGCGTGAGGGCCTTGGACGCCATGCACCAGGAGCGCGCCAGCAGCGTCGGCTCGCCCGAGCGGCTGCGGACCGGCGCGCCCGTGACGGACACCTGGTCGCCGAGGTCGACGACGCGGCGCCACAGCACGAGGTCGGCGGACCCCGAGGCCGTGAGCATCACCTGGAGCTCCGCCCCGCCCTCGCGCAGCACCGCGAACGCGACGCCGCCCAGGTCCCGCAGGCGGACGACCCGCCCGACGACCGCGAGCTCGTCCGCACCCGCGACGGGGCTCGTGGTCCCGGGCGGCACGGCGGCCAGCATGTCGCGCGCCGCCCGGACCGACGCCGTGCGCGGCACGCCCACGGGGTACGGGTCCATGCCGGCGGCCTGCAGCACGTCGAGCTTGGCGTGACGCGTGCGCTGCTGCTCGGTGAGCCTGCGCGGCGGTGCCGTGACGGCGAGCAGCTCCTCTTCCTGCGCGACGACGGCCGCGGCGAACGCGGGGTCGTGCAGCTCGGGGGAGCGGTCGGATCGGTCGTCGGCGCTCGTGAGCCAGCGAGGGTTGCGCGGCAGGAACCCCTCGGCCTGCCCGAGCGCGAACACGACGCGCGTGAGCTGGCCCGCGGCCTCGTAGCACATGAGCCGCGGCTCCCAGTCGGGCAGGTACTTCTCGTTCGAGCGGTAGAGCTGCTCGAGCTGCCAGAACCTCGACGCGAGCAGCAGCACGCGGCGGTTGAACCGCTGCACGGGCGTCGCGCCCACGCGCTCGCCGACCTCGAACGTCGAGCGGAACATCGCGAAGTTCATCGAGACCTTCTCGATGCCGAGGTCGCGTGATGCGGCGGCGAGCTCGGCGACCATGAGCTCGGTGACGCCCGCGACCGCGCCGGGCGAGCGGCGCATGACGTCGAGCGAGAGCCCGCGGCGGCCCCACGGGACGAACGACAGCAGGCCCTGCACGGCGCCGTCGGCGTCGTGCGCGGTGACGACGACGATGCGCGGGTCGACCGGGTCGCCGAGCCGCTCGAGCGCCATCGAGTAGCCGCGCTCCTCGCCGTGCCGCCAGCGGTCGGCGTCGCGCACGAGCGCGGCGAGCTCGTCGGCGGGGATCGCGGCCTGGCGGCGCACGCGGACCTCGTACCCGGCGGCCCTCCCGCGCTCGACCGCGCGCCGCACGGGGCGCAGCGCGGGGTTGGTGAGGTCGATGCGGCGGGTCACGACGACGGCCTCGTCGCCCATGGGCACGGGGTGCAGGCCCGCGTCGCGGTAGGTGCGGGCGCCGGCCTCGGTGGTCGACGTGACCGCGGGGATCCAGCCGTGCTGCCGCGTGTGCGCGAGCCAGCGCTCGACGGCGGCCGGCCAGGACTCGTGCGCCCCGACGGGGTCGCCGGCGGCCAGGCTCACGCCCGACACGACGCGGTAGGACACGGCGGCGCGGCCGTCGGGGGAGAACACCGCCGAGCGGTCGTCGCGGGTCGCGAAGTAGCCCAGCGAGTCGTGCTCGGGGTCCGCGAGCAGCAGGCGCCGCACCGCGAGCGCGTCGGCCGCGCGCTCACCGGCGGGGCTCGCCGACGAGCGCAGGAACACGGCGATGCCCAGCAGCAGGCCGGCCGCGGAGACGAGCCCGACGAGCGCGCCGACCCACGCGGGGCCGTGACCGCTCGCGACGACGCTCGAGTGGATCCCGAGCACGTGCGACAGGCTCCAGCCGAGCCGGTCGCCCTGCGTGGTGAGACCGGCGGGGTCGAACTGCAGGAGCGTGTAGGCGAGCGCGGCCGCCGCGAGCGCCGTCGCGCCGGTGACGAGCACCGCCCGCCACCACGCGCCGCGTCGCAGGCGGGCGGGGAACGCGCGCCGCGCCGACACGAGGACCGCGATGATCGGCAGCGAGAAGCAGAACGCGACGACGTCGCGCGTGGTGACCTCGAGCTCGTCGAGGGTCGCGGAGCCGGTCGCGACCAGCACGAGCGTGAGCACGCCGATGAGGGCGACCGGCAGCTGCCAGACGACCACGACGAACCACACGGCGGCGCGCAGCCGTCGCAGCACCCCGGACGCGACGACGCCGACGAGGATCGCCGAGAAGAGCCCGGGCTGCGCGGGGATGTTGGTCATCGACAGCACGTGCCCGACTGCGCGGATCTGGTGGGGCCAGAACGGGAACAGCACGAGCGTGACCAGCAGCCAGAGCGCGTACGCCTGCAGCACGCGGCCGGTGACGTGCGCGACGCCGCGCGCCCAGCGCGACGCGGACGCCGTGCCCGGGTCGCCCGCGTCGCGCGTCGGCTGCGCCGGACCGCGGGGCGCGGGTGCGGGTGCGGGGGTGTCCTCGCGTCCCGACGGTGCCGGCTCGGTCGACGTGCGCACCATGCGCGACACCCCAGTTCGATCACCCGGGGTGCGGTCGCGCGGCTGCGGACGTCGGTCGCCCCGGTGGGCTGGTCCGCTGCGGACCGCCGTGAGGGTCAATCTGCCCTTCCGAGCGAACCTGTGCAACGAGACGTCCGCCCAGGTCGCGTGCGGGACGGCGCCCCGCGCGGCCGGTGCGTCGCGGTGCGCGACGGCGGGTGCCCGACTCGCGGAGGTCCGTCGCGACCGTCCGCATCCGTCGACCCGCGTGCTGGACGGGCGGCCTGGCCGTGGGCCCGCGCGGCAACTACCGTTGCGCAAGTGACTGAGAATCGTGCCAACGGCACCGCGCCGGTGACCGCCCCCCAGCACTCCGTCGAGGGCTTCGTGAAGGAGTTCCTGCGCGAGCTCCACTTCGGGCAGGGGGTGACCGTCGCGCGCGCGAGCGTGAACGACCAGTACCTCGCCCTGGCCCGGACGGTGCGCGAGTACCTGATGGCACGGTGGCTCGAGACGCTGCGGCGGCAGTTCGACGCGCAGGCGAAGTCGGTGGCGTACCTGTCGGCCGAGTACCTGCTGGGGCGTCAGCTCGACAACGCGCTCATCGCGACCGACCTCACCGACATCGTCGAGGAGGGCCTCGCGTCGCTGGGGATCGACCTCGCGACGCTCCGCGAGCAGGAGGTCGAGCCCGGTCTCGGCAACGGCGGCCTCGGTCGGCTCGCCGCGTGCTTCGTCGACTCGCTCGCGACGATGAGCGTGCCGTGCATCGGCTACGGCATCCGCTACGAGTACGGCATCTTCCGGCAGACGTTCGTCGACGGCTGGCAGGTCGAGCAGCCCGACACGTGGCTGTCGCTCGGCGCGCCGTGGGAGTTCCCGCACCCCGAGCACTCGGTGCCGGTGCACTTCGGCGGCCACACCGAGACGTACGACGACGGCGGCGTCGAGCGCACGCGCTGGGTGCCCGCGTGGGACGTGCTCGGCGTGCCCTACAACTACATGGTCCCCGGCTACCAGAACGGGCGCGTGAACACGCTGCGCCTGTGGAGCGCGCGCGCGACCAAGGCGTTCGACCTGCAGATCTTCAACTCGGGCGAGTACGTCGACGCCGTGCGCGCGCAGACGTTCGCGGAGAACATCTCGAAGGTCCTGTACCCCGAGGACTCGACGCCCCAGGGCAAGGAGCTGCGCCTGCAGCAGCAGTACTTCTTCGTCGCGTGCTCGATCCGCGACTTCGTCGAGAAGGTCCTGCCCGAGGACTTCGACCTGCACGACCTGCCCGAGCGCATCATCTTCCAGCTCAACGACACGCACCCCGTGATCGCGGTGCCCGAGCTCATGCGCATCCTGGTCGACGAGAAGAAGTGGGACTGGGACGAGGCCTGGGCCGTGACCCAGAAGTGCTTCGCCTACACGTGCCACACGCTGCTGCCCGAGGCGCTCGAGGTCTGGCCCGTCGAGCTGCTGGGCCGGCTGCTGCCGCGGCACCTCGAGATCATCTACCGCATCAACGACGACTTCCTGGCCGAGGTCGCGCAGCGGTTCCCCGGGGACGAGCTGCGGCTGCGTCGCATGTCGATCATCGCCGAGCACCCCGAGCGGTCCGTGCGCATGGCGTACCTCGCGACCGTGGCGGGCGCCAAGGTCAACGGCGTCGCCGAGCTGCACAGCCAGCTGCTGCGCGACAAGGTGCTCCCCGACTTCTCGGAGTACTGGCCGGACAAGTTCACCAACGTCACCAACGGCGTCACGCCGCGACGGTTCGTGCGCCTGGCGAACCCCGCGCTGTCCGAGCTCATCACCGACGCGGTCGGCCCCGGCTGGGTCACGGACCTCGAGCGGCTGCGCGAGATGGAGCCGCTGGCCGACGACGCCGAGTTCCGCGAGCGGTTCCGTGCCGTCAAGGCGCACAACAAGGACCGGCTCAACGCGCTGCTGGAGCGGCGCGACGGCATCACGCTGCCGACCGACGCGATGCTCGACGTCATGGTCAAGCGCCTGCACGAGTACAAGCGCCAGACCCTCAAGGTGCTGCACATCGTGTCGCAGTACGAGCGCATCGTCAGCGGCGAGCTCGACCCGACCAGCATCCCCAAGCGCGTGTTCGCGTTCGGTGCCAAGGCCGCGCCGGGCTACAAGATGGCCAAGCAGATCATCGGGCTCATCAACCACGTGGGCGCGGTCGTCAACACCGACCCGCGCGTGCAGGGTGCGCTGACGGTCGTGTTCCCGCCCAACTACAACGTCACGCTCGCCGAGACGCTGATCCCCGCGGCCGACCTGTCCGAGCAGATCTCGCTCGCGGGCAAGGAGGCGTCGGGCACCGGCAACATGAAGTTCGCGCTGAACGGTGCGCTGACGATCGGCACCGACGACGGCGCGAACGTCGAGATCCGCCGGCTCGTGGGCGACGACCACTTCTTCCTGTTCGGGCTCCTGGAGCCGCAGGTCGAGCAGGTCGTGGCCGCCGGGTACGAGCCGTCGCGGTACTACGAGGAGAACCGCACGCTGCGCCGCGCGATCGACCTCATCGCGTCGGGTGCGTTCGCGAACGGCGACCGCAAGGTGTTCGAGCCGATCGTGTCGAACCTGCTGCACGAGGACCGGTTCCTGGTGCTCGCGGACTTCCAGGCGTACGTCGAGGCGCAGGAGCGCGTCGACGCCGCGTACCTCGACACGGAGGAGTGGACGCGCTCGGCGATCCTCAACGTCGCCCGGTCCGGGTTCTTCTCGTCCGACCGGTCCATGTGGGACTACATCGACCGCATCTGGCACGCGCAGCCGGTCGTCGCGCGCTGACCTGCCGGCCCCGGTCGCACGACGGTCCCGCACCCACCGGGTGCGGGACCGTCCGACGTCCGGGACCTTCCGTCA
>NZ_LNTD01000266.1 GCF_001462455.1 Cellulomonas sp. B6 | reverse complement strand
GGGCCGCGCGAACCGGGCGAGCGCGAACGGGGCGGGGCCGGGCGCGTCGCCCGTGGCCAGGTCGGCGAGCACGCGCCCGACGGCGGGCGCGAACTTGAAGCCGTGGCCGGAGAACCCGGCGCCGACGACGAGCGGTCCGCGCCGGTCGAGCACGAAGTCGTGGTCGGGCGTGGTCGTGTACGTGCAGCTCACGGGCGCGAGGTCGTCGGGGTCGAGCCCGGGCAGCCACGTGCGCACGTACTCGCGCAGGGCCGCGAGCTGCGTGGGCTCGGGCCGGTACGTACGGCGGTCGGGGTCGGTGACCGGCCCGACGCCGTGGAACCCGACCTTGACCCCCTCGCCGGGCGTCACCAGCCCGTACACGCCGCTGGGCCAGCCCGCGTCGGGGCCGGGGTCGTGCGTGAAGCTCGGCCACGCGGCGAGCAGCGCGGGGTCGCGCGCGGCGAGGTGCGCGGGCTGCTCCTGCGTGACGACGAGCGGCAGGACGTCCTCGGGCCGCACGTGCGGGCCGGTGCGCGAGCCAGCCGGCGGCCCGACGAGCAGCGGCCCCCCGAGCAGCGGCCCGACGAGCCCCGCGCTCCACGCCCCGACCGTGACGACGACGCGCCGCGCGACGAGGTCGCCGTGCCGCGTGACGACCCGCACGCCTCCGTGCACGGGCTCGAGGTGCCGCACGGGCGTCTCGTGCCGCACGTCGGCGCCGTGCGCGGCCGCGGCGCGCTGCAGCGCGGTGACGGCACGGTCGGCGTGCAGCCGGCCGGCGGTCGCGGTCTCGTGCAGCACGCGGCCCTCGAACCGCAGACCGGGCCACCGCTCGGCGGCCGCGTCGGGCGTGAGCCACGCGTGCGCGATCCCGCGCGCCTCGAACGCGGCGGCCACGGCCTCGGCGCGCGCGGCCGACGGCGTCCCCGGGTGCGCGTGGCTCACGCCACCGGTGATCTCGAGCAGCGCGACGCCCGTGGCGGCCTCGAGCTCGCGCCACCACCGCAGCGCCTCCTGCGCGAGGTCGAGGTAGACCGGCTCGGGGTACGTGGTGCGGTAGATGCGCGACGCGCCGTGCGACGCGCCGTGCACGTGCCCGGGCGCGAACCGCTCCAGCAGGACGACGTCGCGCCCGCGCCGGGCGAGGTGCCAGGCCGCGGCCGACCCCATGACGCCGCCGCCGACGACGACGTGGTCGACGTGCTCGGTCATGCGTGCTCCTCTCCCGTCGCGGGCGCGACGCGTGCGTGGGTGGGCGGTGGGTGCGGGACGCCGTCAGGACGTCTTGGGCAGGCCGGGCGGGTTGGTCTGCGACTCCGCGACGGCCTCGGACGTCAGCCCCCAGCGCTCGAGGACCTTCGCGTAGCTGCCGTCGGCGATCGCGTGGTTGATCGCGGCGGTCACGGCGTCGGCCGCGTCGGCACCCTTGCGGGTCGCGACGGCGATCTGCGCGGTGTCGGGCCAGCCGCCGTTGAGCGTGCCGACGACCTTGAAGTCCTGCGGGCTGACGGCCGCCTGGTACGCGAGCGACGCGTTGGGCCCGACGTAGGCGTCGAGCCGCCCGGACTGCAGCGCGAGCAGGACGTCGGAGAACTGCTCGTAGTACTCGGGTCCCTGCACCGGGTCGAGCCCGGCGGCGGTGTTCTGCCGGTCCCACTCGAGCAGGATCTTCTCCTGGTTGGTGCCCGAGCCGACGCCCACGACGAGACCCGCGACGTCGGCCGGCTCGGCGATGCGCTCGACGTCGGAGCCGGCCGCGACGAGCCAGCCGAGCTCGTCGTTGCGATACGTCGAGAAGTCGATGGTCTCCTTGCGCTCCTCGGTCACGGTGACGTTGGAGATGACGGCGTCGACGTCGCCCGAGCCGAGCGCGAGCGGCCAGTCGGCCCACGCCTTGACCTCCAGGCGCAGCTCCTTGCCGAGCGCGTCGGCCACGAGCTGGGCGATGTCGGTCTCGTTGCCGATGGGCGTCTTGTCGTCGTCCGCGAGGAACCCCAGGGGCGGTGCGGCACCGGCGCTGACCGCGACCACGAGCTCGTCCTTGTCGGCCCACGCGGCGGGCAGCAGCGCGATCGCCTCGGGCGACTCGGTGGTGCGCACGCGGTCCTGGTCGGGGCTCGTGCTCACGGCGAGCCCTGCGGGTGCGGCGGCGGTCGAGGTGCCCGCGTCGTCGGGCGCCGCGGCGGCGGGCGCCTGCGTGCTGACGCCGGAGCACGCGGTGAGCGCGAGCAGCGGCAGCAGGGCGAGCGCGGCGAGCGCGCGGGAGGTGCGGGCGGTCGGTGTCACGGGAGACCTCTCGG
>NZ_LNTD01000265.1 GCF_001462455.1 Cellulomonas sp. B6 | reverse complement strand
CCCGGGGCGCACAGGCTGCAACGAGTTGCGATGCGCCTGCAATCTTGCTGAAACCGGAGACTACGGAGGGTCGCTCAGGGCGTCAACCCGTGCGACGACGCACGGTGACCCGGGCGGACCCGGGGCGCACAGGCTGCAACGAGTTGCGATGCGCCTGCAATCTTGCTGAAACCGGAGACTACGGAGGGTCGCTCAGGGCGTCAACCCGTGCGACGACGCACGGCGGCCCGGCCACGTCCAGGACGCGACCGGGCCGTCGGCACCCGTCAGAGCGGCACCCGTCAGAGCAGCGTCCACCCGTACTTCGCGAAGACCACTGCGCCGAACAGCACGAGCACGGCCGCCGTGATGAACCAGTCGTTGCCCGAGGCGACGAAGCGGCGACCCCACGGACCCGCACGACCCGGCAGGTTCAGGTGCCCCTCGCGCACGTTGATCCGCGTCAGCCCGGCCCACACGAGCGTCGTGGTCACCGTGATCAGCAGGCACCACGGGCACAGCGCCTTGATGACGAAGAACGACTGCTGGAACAGCCACCACGCGAAGACGAGACCGATCGTGTAGATCGCCTCGGCGCAGAGCATGAACCACCGCGGGAAGCGGACCCCGCCGATGATCGCGACGGCGATCGTGATGACGACCGCCTCCGCAGCGATGCCGAGGAACGCGTTCGGGAAGCCCAGCAGCTCGGCCTGCCAGGAGGACCCGACCGTGCTGCAGCTGATGAACGAGTTGAAGTCGCAGCTCAGCGACGCCGACTCCTTCGTGGCCTTCGCCACCGCGAGCGTGATCGCCTCGATCGACAGCACGAACGACGCGACCAGCCCGATGAGCCCCGACACGACCATCTCGATCGCGGTGCGGCGCCGCCACGGCTGGTCCACCGGACGCAGCACGTCGGGGTCGTCGTCGAGCAGGTGGTCGTCGAGCTCGTCGAGCGCGTCGTCGTGCTCGTGCACCTGCGCGTCGGCGTCGTCGCCGCGCACGCCCTGGGTCGTGTCGTTCACCGTGGTCTCCTCGCCCCTGCGGTCCGGTGCGTCATTCTGCCCTGCCCACCTGTGCGTCCGGCAGGGGTCGGACGTCCCGACCCCTGGTGACGACCTGCGCACGCGCCGGACGCCCGCGCGCGACGTGGGCCCACCCGCGCGGGCCGGCGGACGGGCGGCGGCTAGGGTCGGCACGTGACCCGGCTGCTGCTCGCCTCCGCCTCCCCCGCCCGCCGCACGACCCTCGCGTCCGCCGGCCTCGACCCGCTCGTCGCCGTCTCGGCCGTCGACGAGGACGCGGTGCTCGCCGCGGCCCGCGAGCGCTTCGGCGACCTCGACCCGGCCGACGCGGTGCTCGTGCTCGCGCAGGCCAAGGCCGAGGACGTCGCTCGCCGGCTCGACGACCTCGAGGTCCCGGGCTGGGACGACGAGGAGGACGTCGTCGTGCTGGGCTGCGACTCGATGCTCGAGCTCGACGGCGAGGTCCTGGGCAAGCCGCGCGACGCCGACGACGCGGTCGCACGCTGGCACGCGATGCGCGGCCGCTCGGGCGTGCTGCACACGGGCCACTGGCTCGTCGACGAGCGCGACGCGGAGAACGGCGGCACGCGCGCGACGCTCGGAGCCACCGCGTCGACGGTGGTGCACTTCGCCGACCTGTCCGACGACGAGGTCGCGGCCTACGTCGCGACGCACGAGCCGCTCGCGGTCGCGGGCGCGTTCACGATCGACGGGCTGGGCGGCCCGTTCGTCGAGCGCGTCGAGGGCGACCACCACAACGTCGTCGGCGTGAGCCTGCCGCTGCTGCGCCACCTGCTGGCCGACGTGGACCTCACGCTCCC
>NZ_LNTD01000264.1 GCF_001462455.1 Cellulomonas sp. B6 | reverse complement strand
CGGCCCGCCGGAGCCGGGGCCGGCGTCCTCGACGACCGTGCCCCACTCCTGGCACTCGCCGCAGCGGCCGACCCACTTGGTGGCGGTCCACCCGCACTCGGTGCAGCGGAACCCGGGGCGGTCGCCCTTGTCGGCGCGCGGGCGGCGGGTGGTCGTCTGGCTCACGACGCGCACGCTACGTGCCGGCACCGACATCGCGGCCGCGCGGACCCCGGTGCGGGCAGGACGCGCGGTCGGACCCTTGTGGCGACGCTGAACGACCGTTTAGGCTGCTGAACGTGCGATCAGTCGACGACCTCACCGCCCGCGCCCGCATCCGCGACGCCGCGATGCTCCGCTTCGGCCGCGACGGGTTCGGCACCGGCCTGCGGCAGGTCGCCGCCGACGCGGGCGTCAGCCCCGCCCTCGTGCTGCACCACTTCGGCTCGAAGGAGGGGCTGCGTGCCGCGTGCGACGAGCACGCCCACGCGCAGCTCGTCGCCGCCAAGTCCGAGGCGCTCGCGCAGCCGGCCACCGCCGTGCTCGCCCAGCTCGCGGCCACCGAGCGGTACGCGCCCCTGATCGCCTACCTGTTCCGCGTCGTGCTCGACGGCGGCCCGGGCGCCGCGCGGTTCGTCGACGGCATGGTCGACGACACGCTCACCTACCTCGCCGAGGGGGAGCGCCTGGGCGTCGTGCGGGGCACGTCCGACCCCGTCGGCCGCGCGCGGTACGTCGTCGCCGCGCAGCTCGGGCTGCTGCTCGTCGCCCAGCTCGACGCCGCCGACGGCCGCGCGCCCTCGCCGACGGCCGAGCCCGCCGCGGCGCTCGCGCACATGGCCACCACCACCGCGCGGGCGAGTCTCGAGCTGTACACGCACGGCCTGTTCGCGGACTCCACCTACCTCGACGCCTGGCGAGCCACCCAGGACGACGCCCGCCCCCCGACCACCGAGCAGGAGCAGCCATGACCGACGCGATCGCCGTGCACGGCCTGGTCAAGACGTTCGGGCGCCGGCGCGCGCTCGACGGCCTCGACCTGACCGTCCGCACGGGTGAGGTGCACGGGTTCCTCGGACCCAACGGCGCCGGCAAGTCCACGACCATCCGGGTGCTGCTCGGGCTGCTGCGCGCCGACGCGGGCGACGTGCGCCTGCTGGGCGGCGACCCGTGGCGCGACCCCGTCGCGCTGCACCGCCGGCTCGCGTACGTCCCGGGCGACGTCACGCTGTGGCCCCAGCTCACGGGCGGCGAGACGATCGACCTGCTCGGGCGCCTGCGCGGCGGGCTCGACCCGCGCCGCCGCGACGAGCTCGTCGAGCGGTTCGAGCTCGACCCGCGCGTGCGTGGCCGCGCCTACTCCAAGGGCAACCGCCAGAAGGTCGCGCTCGTCGCGGCGCTCGCGGCCGACGTCGAGCTGCTGCTCATGGACGAACCCACGTCGGGCCTCGACCCGCTCATGGGTGCGGTCTTCCAGGAGGTCGTGCGGGAGGCCGCCGACGACGGCCGCACGGTCCTGCTGTCGAGCCACGTGCTCGCCGAGGTCGAGGCGCTGGCGGCACGCGTGACGATCATCCGGCGCGGCCGTGCCGTCAGCACCGGCACGCTCGACGACCTGCGCGGCCTCACGCGCACCACGGTCGTCGCGGGCCTCGCCGACGCCGCCGGCGCGCGCACCGCGCTCGAGGCGCTGGCGGCACGCGTGACGATCATCCGGCGCGGCCGTGCCGTCAGCACCGGCACGCTCGACGCCGTGCTCGGCCTCACGCGCACCACGGTCGTCGCGG
>NZ_LNTD01000263.1 GCF_001462455.1 Cellulomonas sp. B6 | reverse complement strand
GTGGCGGGAGGGCACCCCCTCTGGTCAGACGAGCGTCGCGGTCCCGGACAGCGCGGTCCACGACTCGGGCGCCAGGCGCACGGTCGTCGTGCCCGTGGCGCTCGCGGTCACCGGGGCGGCGTCGAGCGTCGTGACGTGCTCGGCGGCGACCTTGGCGGCGTGCTCGGGGCCCGCGACCGCGGTCTCGTGGTCGGCCGTGACCTGCGTGCCGCCGCCGAGCGTCAGGGCGACGCCCGGGTGCCGCAGCTCGACCTCGACGGCCTCGGCCGTGCGGTTGACGAGGAACACGCCCAGCTCGCCGGACCCGCTCTCGCCCGCCCACGTGACGGCCGCCGTGACGGTCGGGACGTCGCCGTGCCGGGACGTCGTGAACGTCGGGGCCTGCACGCGCACGTCGAGCACGTCGCCCTGCGCGAGGCGCGCCGTGGCCGCGAACGGGTAGTACGTCGGCTGCTTCCAGGCCTCGCCGCCGGGCTCGGTCATGATCGGGGCGATGACGTTGACGAGCTGCGCGAGGCACGCGACCGGCACGCGGTCGGCGTGGTTGAGCAGCGTCACCATGAGGTCGCCCAGGACGACGGCGTCGAGGCCCGAGTAGACGTCCTCGATGATGCGTGCGGGCTGGTGCTGCAGCGGCAGGTTCGACTCGCCGGGGAACCGCGACTCGAGGTACCAGACGTTCCACTCGTCGAACGAGATGGTGATCTGCTTGTCCGAGCGCTTGCGCGCGCCGACCGCGTCGGCCGACGCCACGACGCGGCGGATGAAGCGGTCCATGCTCGTGGCGGAGCCGAGGAACGACGCGCGGTCGCCGTCGAGCTCCTCGTAGTACGCGTGCATCGAGATGTGGTCGACCAGGTCGTACGTGTACGACAGGACGGTCTGCTCCCACTCGCCGAACGTGTCCATCGTCATCGACGACGACCCGCACGCGACGAGCTCGATGGTCGGGTCGACGAGCTTCATGGCCTTGCCGGCCTCGGCGGCGAGCTTGCCGTACTCGTGCGCGTCCTTGTGGCCGATCTGCCACGGGCCGTCCATCTCGTTGCCGAGGCACCACAGCGTCACGCCGTAGGGCTCGGTGCGGCCGTTGGCGATGCGCAGGTCCGCCCAGCGTGAGCCGGCGACGCCGTTGCAGTACTCGACGAGCGCCGCGGCCTCGGCGACGCCGCGCGTGCCGAGGTTGACGGCCATCATGGGCTCGATGCCCTCGCGCTCGGCCCACTGCAGGAACTCGTCGGTGCCGACGAGGTTGGGCTCGACCGTGCGCCACGCGAGGTCGATGAACGGCTTGCGCTCCTCGACCGGTCCGACGCCGTCCTCCCACACGTAGTTGGAGACGAAGTTGCCGCCCGGGTAGCGCACCATCGTGACGCCGAGCTCGCGCGTGAGGTCGGCGACGTCGCGGCGGAAGCCGTGCTCGTCGGCCGTCGCGTGCTCGGGCTCGTAGATGCCGGTGTAGACCGCGCGGCCGAGGTGCTCGACGAACGAGCCGAAGAGGCGGCGGTCGAGGGTGCCGGTGCGGAAGTCGGGGTGCAGCAGGACGGTGGCGTGGGCGGTCATCGGTGCTCCGGGGTCGGTCCGCGGCGCCGACGCACGGGTGCTCGGGGCACGCGGGATTTCACAACGTTGTAAACCCGACCAGCATA
>NZ_LNTD01000262.1 GCF_001462455.1 Cellulomonas sp. B6 | reverse complement strand
CCCCGCCCAGGCCGGTAGGCCCGCCGGCGCACCGGCCACCGCCCTGCGGCGCGTCACCGCCGCCGCGCTCGCCCTCGTGCTCGCCGCGGCCGCCCTGGTGCTCGCCGCCGCACGCCCCGCCGCGGCGGGCCCGCCCGACGACCGCCCCGGCGTCACCCTCTTCCAGTGGACGTGGACGTCGATCGCGCGCGAGTGCACCGACGTGCTCGGCCCCGCCGGCTACGGCTGGGTCCAGACGTCCCCGCCGCAGGAGCACGCCGTGGTCGGCGGGCAGTGGTGGACGTCCTACCAGCCCGTGAGCTACCGCATCGAGTCCAAGCTCGGCACGCGCGCCGAGTACGCCGCCATGGTGTCGGCATGCCGCGGCGCGGGCGTCGAGGTGATCGCCGACGCCGTCGTCAACCACATGAGCGGGCAGACCGGCGGCACCGGCTGGGCCGGCACGCCGTTCTCCACCGAGCGGTACCCCGGCCCGGCCGGCGGCTACGGCCCGCAGGACTTCAACGACTGCCGCACGAACATCGCGAGCTACCAGGACCGCTACCAGGTGCAGCACTGCCGCCTCGTGGGCCTGCAGGACCTGCGCACCGGCTCGGAGTACGTCCGCCAGGAGATCGCCGACTACCTGCTCGACCTCGTGTCGCTCGGCGTGCGCGGCTTCCGCGTCGACGCCGCCAAGCACGTCCCCGCGGCCGACCTCGAGGCGATCCTCGGCACGGTGCGCGCGACGCCCCAGGGGCGCGACGTCTACGTCGTGCACGAGGTCATCGGCGCCGGCGGCGAGCCGATCCAGCCGAGCGAGTACCTCGGGTCGGGAGACTCGCACGAGTTCAGCTACGCACGGCACCTCAAGGGTCAGGTGCAGTCGAACCAGCTCGCGTCGCTGCGCGACCTGCGCACGCAGCCCTGGCTGCTGCCGTCGGACCGCGCGGGCGTGTTCGTCGACAACCACGACACCGAGCGCAACGGCGAGACCCTCAGCTACAAGAACGGCACCGACTACCGTCTCGCCAACGTGTTCATGCTCGCGTACCCGTACGGCTGGCCCTCCGTCCACTCGGGGTACGCCTTCAGCGACCACGACGCCGGCGCACCGCAGTCCGGCAGCGGCGAGGTGCTCGACGCCGCGTGCGGGCAGGGCACGTTCACGTGCGCGCACCGCTGGAACGAGACCGCGCACATGGTCGGGTTCCGCAACGCCGTCGCCGGCACCGACCTCACGCAGTGGTGGGACGACGGCGGCAGCGGGATCGCGTTCGGCCGCGGCGACCGCGGGTACGTCGCGCTGAACGCCGGGTCGTCCGCGCTGACGCGCACGTTCGCGACGTCGCTGCCCGCGGGCGCCTACTGCGACGTCGTCTCCGGGCAGGCGTCCGGCGGCGCGTGCACCGGGACGACCGTGACGGTCGACGGCTCCGGGCGT
>NZ_LNTD01000261.1 GCF_001462455.1 Cellulomonas sp. B6 | reverse complement strand
GCCGCGGGCCCGCTCATGCGTAGTGCACCTTCCGCTCGACGAACCGCAGCTGCACGGCCGTCACGGCCAGCAGCAGCAGGAAGAGGATCGTCGCGCCGGCCGACGCGTAGCCCGCGCGGCCGTTGACGAAGCCCTCGACGTAGATCTGGTACATCAGCGTGGTCGTCGAGCCGAGCGGGCCGCCCTGCGTCATCGACCGGATGATGTCGAACGACTGCAGCGACGCGAGCAGCATCGTCACGAGCAGGAAGAACGTGGTGGGTGCGAGCAGCGGCAGCACGATCGAGCGCAGCGTCCGCGCGGGGGTCGCGCCGTCGAGCGCGGCGGCGTCCCGCAGGTCCTGCGGCACGGCCTGCAGGCCCGCGAGGTAGATGAGCGCGACGTACCCGAGGTGCTTCCACAGGTAGACGACCACGACCATGACGAGCGGCCACGGCTCGGCCGTGTACCACTGGGGCGACGTGGCGCCGAACCAGCCGAGCACGGTGGACATGAGCCCGTAGCGCGGGTCGAAGATGAACAACCACAGGATGCCGACCGCGTACCCGGACAGCACGTAGGGCGCGAACGCGACCGTCCGGGCCAGGCCGCGGCCGGGCAGGCGACGGTCGAGCAGCAGCGCGAGCGCGAGGCCGAGGACGAGCGCACCGCCGACGGTCGTCAGCGTGAACACGGCCGTGGTCGTCAGGACGCGGGCCGTCGAGTCGGCCGTGAACCACTCGACGTAGTTGCCGAGGCCGACGAACCGCGCGACGGGCGACCCGAGGTTCCACTGCATGGTCGACAGGTAGAGGCTCTCGAGCAGCGGCTTGTAGACGAACAGCGCCAGCAGCGCGACGTTCGGGCCCGCGAGCAGCGCGAACCAGCCGAGCGCGCGGCGGCGGCGCGCGCGGGCGGCGGCGCCGGGCCGCGCGGCGGCGCGCCGTGACGGGCGCGAGGCCGGTGGCGCGGCGGACGGGCCCGCGCCGGGCGGCGGGGCGAGGACGGCGGTCATGGTGCTCCGGGCGGTCGGGGCGCGTCCGGGGGGACGTCGGCGCGGCGGCGACGACGGTGGTCCGTCGTCGTCGGCCCCGGGGTGGGGCCGGACCGTGCTCGAAACTAGGC
>NZ_LNTD01000260.1 GCF_001462455.1 Cellulomonas sp. B6 | reverse complement strand
CCTAGGTGTACTGACCCGCAGCGTTGTTGACGCGGTCGATGGGTCGTTGTCCGCCGATGCCGAGGTGGGGTCGGTCCAGGTTGTAGTGCTCGAGCCAGGCGGGCAAGGCCGCGGCGCGTTCGGTGGTGGAGGTCCAGGGGCGGCGGTAGGCCCACTCGGTGGCGAGGGTGCGGTTGAGGCGTTCGACCTTGCCGTTGGTCCACGGGCAGTGCGGTCGGATGAACTTCTGGACGATGCCGAGGTCGGCTGCGACGCGTTTGAACTCCCGGGAGTTGCGGTAGGCGAACGCGTTGTCGCTGATCACGCGTTCGATCCGGATGCCGTGGGAGGCGTAGAACGTTGCTGCGCGGGCCAGGAAGCCGGCCGCCGTGGTGCCTTTCTCGTCGTCGTGGATCTCGGCGTAGGCCAGGCGGGAGTGGTCATCGATCGCGGTATGGACGTAGTCGTAGCCGATCGGTGCACGCTTGCTCTTCGCCGTGACGGTCGCCTCTCGCCCGTGGGCGCGCCACCCGCCGCCGTCGGGGATCCGCCCGAGTTTCTTGACATCCACGTGGATCAACGAGCCCGGGTAGGGGTGCTCGTAGCGAGCCGCCGACGCTCGCGCCGCGCGGATCGGCAGGCCGGTCACCGGGTCGCACTCGCGCAGCAGGCGTGCCCGGTGCCGGGCCAGGACCCGCCCGACCGTGGAGGGCGCCAGGCTGAGGTGGTGGCCGATCCAGACCGGCCCGCGCCGCGAGAGCATCCGCGCGATCCGGATCCGCGTCTCCACGCAGGGTGACGTGCGGTGCGGGTGGCTCAGCGGGCGGCTGGGCCGGTCCACCAGGCCCGCACGGCCCAGCTCGCGATACCGGCGCCACCACCGCCACGCCGTCGTTCGCGAGACACCCATCTCCGCAGCGACATGAGCGACCGGGCGACCGGCCTCGATGCGCTCGACCATCACGAACCTGCCGGCAGGGGTCAACCGGGCGTTAGCGTGGGACACGAGAGACCTCCAGTGGTCGACGCGGGTTCCTTGAGCAGTTCCCACTCGACCCGGAGGTCTCTCGCTACGTCAACAACGTTCCGGGTCAATACACCTAGGC
>NZ_LNTD01000259.1 GCF_001462455.1 Cellulomonas sp. B6 | reverse complement strand
CGTTGTCCACCACAGCGTCGTCCGCCACACCCGTCCCGATCAACCCCGAGACCGGATCGACGGGCTGACCGAACGGGTCGAACCACACCAACCCACCCGACCGCACACCCCGGCGCCGGCCACCACCTCGACGTCGCCCGCGGTGCGCTTCGATCCAGCAATCGCGCTTCCCGCTATGAGTGCGTCGCCTGGCGGCGACCCACTTCGCACAGACCCCTCGTCCACATGAGCGCTGCGCACACTGGGGAACCTCATCCCTATCAACGGACGCCAACGGAAGAACTTCCGATCGAATCGACCGCCTCGCAGGGAGCGAGCCGCAGACGATGTGAGCGCGCACCACTCAGGCGGTGAGTCTGGACGCCGCCTGCGACGAGAGGATCTCGGCGCCCGAGACGGCACCGTGCGCAGGAAAGTCGATGACCGGATCGGGCACACCACCGACCGGGTTGGCAACGATGGCCTGGTGTAGAGCGCCCTCAGCAACTCCACAGGGGCACCACCTGGGAAGGGAAAAATCGGCAGCTTTTACGCAGCCGATCACCACCGGTAGATCAGTGATCTATTTCCGATGCCGGATCCTCATACTCCGTCACATACCCTTCTTTCCATGCGATTTGATCGACCCCTTCTTTGAAGATTGCAAGTTTGCCCTTCTTGATGTGGTACTCATCGAGCAGGTCCTGCATCGCACACTTTGCTGATTTGCGCGATTCGTAGGCCCCAACAAGGATGTACTCGTCGTCGTCGCTGCCTTCTTCTTCAATTCTGTACAACAGAAATACATACTTCACGACTCAACTCCTCACATGTTTGTATAACCTTGGAAATATGTTACCCCGATCGGCACTTCCACCATCCAGAAGGAGTCGGGCGCACTCTCGAAACCTGGCGCGTGGAGTAGCGTGCGCTTTGTTTCTTCTGCAGCTTCAACAGAACTGAAGCACCCGATCATCTTGACGTCTTGATTTGATTCATGCAGATGTAGTAGAACAAATATCTTTCTCACGGCTCTCGCTTCTTTGACAGACGCCTATCGTCTAGTGATGTGCTTCTTAATCTTTGAATACTCCGAGCG
>NZ_LNTD01000258.1 GCF_001462455.1 Cellulomonas sp. B6 | reverse complement strand
GGAACGGGCCGGGGAGGGTTTCGGTCCTCCGCACGCCGAGTCCGGTGGCTCGTCAACCGGACGTCGTACCTGGTGAACGAGGAAACCTCGTGAACGACGAAAGGCCCACCCCGTGAGGGGTGGGCCTTTCGTTGAATGATTGTCCGGCGGCGTCCTACTCTCCCACACCCTGGCGAGTGCAGTACCATCGGCGCTGAAGGGCTTAGCTTCCGGGTTCGGAATGGGACCGGGCGTTTCCCCTTCGCTATGACCGCCGTAACGCTGTCGAGTTGTCAACGGGTTCCCGTTGGTTTCTCGGGAACCGCACAGTGGACGCGTAGCAATGAATGAGTTAGTCAAGTTGTCGGCTTATTAGTACCGGTCAGCTGCGGCAGTCTTTAGTCCTGCCTTCCACATCCGGCCTATCTACCCAGTGGTCTAGCTGGGAGCCTCTCGGGGACGAGCCCCGTGGAAACCTCATCTTGAAGCAGGCTTCCCGCTTAGATGCTTTCAGCGGTTATCCCTTCCGAACGTAGCCAACCAGCCGTGCTCCTGGCGGAACAACTGGCACACCAGAGGTTCGTCCGTCCCGGTCCTCTCGTACTAGGGACAGCCCTTCTCAAGTTTCCTGCGCGCGCAGCGGATAGGGACCGAACTGTCTCACGACGTTCTAAACCCAGCTCGCGTACCGCTTTAATGGGCGAACAGCCCAACCCTTGGGACCTACTCCAGCCCCAGGATGCGACGAGCCGACATCGAGGTGCCAAACCATGCCGTCGATATGGACTCTTGGGCAAGATCAGCCTGTTATCCCCGGGGTACCTTTTATCCGTTGAGCGACGGCGCTTCCACAAGCCACCGCCGGATCACTAGTTCCGACTTTCGTCCCTGCTCGACCTGTCAGTCTCACAGTCAAGCTCCCTTGTGCACTTGCACTCGCCACCTGATTGCCAACCAGGCTGAGGGAACCTTTGAGCGCCTCCGTTACATTTTAGGAGGCAACCGCCCCAGTTAAACTACCCACCAGGCACTGTCCCTGATCCGGATCACGGACCGAGGTTAGATGTCCAGAGCGACCAGAGTGGTATTTCAACGTTGACTCCACCGACACTGGCGTGCCGGCTTCACAGTCTCCCACCTATCCTACACAAGCCGCACCGAACACCAATACCAAGCTATAGTAAAGGTCCCGGGGTCTTTCCGTCCTGCTGCGCGTAACGAGCATCTTTACTCGTAGTGCAATTTCGCCGAGTTCGCGGTTGAGACAGCGGAGAAGTCGTTACGCCATTCGTGCAGGTCGGAACTTACCCGACAAGGAATTTCGCTACCTTAGGATGGTTATAGTTACCACCGCCGTTTACTGGGGCTTAAATTCTGAGCTTCGCTCAAAGAGCTGACCCGTCCTCTTAACCTTCCAGCACCGGGCAGGCGTCAGTCCGTATACATCGTCTTGCGACTTCGCACGGACCTGTGTTTTTAGTAAACAGTCGCTTCTCCCTGGTCTCTGCGGCCCTCCACGCTCACCACCGCACGGGTGGATCACGCTTGAGGCCCCCCTTCTCCCGAAGTTACGGGGGCATTTTGCCGAGTTCCTTAACCACGATTCTCTCGATCGCCTTGGTATTCTCTACCTGACCACCTGAGTCGGTTTGGGGTACGGGCGGCTAGAACCTCGCGTCGAAGCTTTTCTTGGCAGCATAGGATCACCCAATTCCCGCTGAAGCGGTTACCGTCGGTTCTCAGGCTTCACCAGGTGCGGATTTGCCTACACCTGACCCTACGACCTTGGACGTGGACTACCATCGCCACGCTGGGCTGCCTTCCTGCGTCACTCCTGTTAATACGCTTACCTACTACCGGTTCGGGTCCCGTGCTCCCCTGCCCCGGTGTCCCGAAGGACGATGGGGCAGGCTCGGACGGTAAGCATCACCGGGCTCGGTATGGGCGGTTCTTCGCCGGTACGGGAATATCAACCCGTTGTCCATCGACTACGCCTGTCGGCCTCGCCTTAGGTCCCGACTTACCCAGGGCGGATTAGCCTGGCCCTGGAACCCTTGGTCATTCGGCGGACGGGTTTCTCACCCGTCATTCGCTACTCATGCCTGCATTCTCACTCGTGTCGCCTCCACCACTGGGTTCCCCCGCGGCTTCGCTGGCGACACGACGCTCCCCTACCCATCCACACGACTGAACCACGAAGGCTTGTCTCGAGTGTGAATGCCACAGCTTCGGCGGTGTGCTTGAGCCCCGCTACATTGTCGGCGCGGAATCACTTGACCAGTGAGCTATTACGCACTCTTTCAAGGGTGGCTGCTTCTAAGCCAACCTCCTGGTTGTCTGTGCAACTCCACATCCTTTCCCACTTAGCACACGCTTAGGGGCCTTAGCTGGTGGTCTGGGCTGTTTCCCTCTCGACTACGGAGCTTATCCCCCGCAGTCTCACTGCCACGCTCTGGCTTACCGGCATTCGGAGTTTGGCTAACGTCAGTAACCTGGTGGGGCCCATCGGCTATCCAGTAGCTCTACCTCCGGCAAGAAACGCGTGACGCTGCACCTAAATGCATTTCGGGGAGAACCAGCTATCACGAAGTTTGATTGGCCTTTCACCCCTAACCACAGGTCATCCCCCAGGTTTTCAACCCTGGTGGGTTCGGGCCTCCACGCGGTCTTACCCGCGCTTCACCCTGCCCATGGCTAGATCACTTCGCTTCGGGTCTAGAGCACGCGACTACGGTCGCCCTATTCGGACTCGCTTTCGCTACGGCTTCCCCACACGGGTTAACCTCGCCACGTACCACTAACTCGCAGGCTCATTCTTCAAAAGGCACGCCGTCACCCCTGCTAGGGAGGCTCCGACGGATTGTATGCACACGGTTTCAGGTACTATTTCACTCCCCTCCCGGGGTACTTTTCACCTTTCCCTCACGGTACTTGTCCGCTATCGGTCACCAGGTAGTATTTAGGCTTACACAGTGGTCTGTGCAGATTCACTCCGGGTTTCTCGGGCCCGGAGCTACTTGGGATCCCCTTCGGGAGGCCACGCCATTTCGTCTACGGGGGTAACACCCTCTGTGCCGGGCCTTTCAATGCCCTTCGACTATGACGCGACTTTCTGACTCCCTGCTGCTTCGGCAGAAGCAACGGAAAGGTCCCACAACCCCGTACGCGCAACGCCTGCCGGCTATCACACGCGCACGGTTTGGCCTGATCCGCTTTCGCTCGCCACTACTCACGGAATATCTCTTCCTGCCGGTACTGAGATGTTTCACTTCCCGGCGTTCCCTCCACTCACCCTATATATTCAGGTGAGGGTCACCGCACATGACTGCGGCGGGGTTTCCCCATTCGGAAATCCTCGGATCACGGTTCGTTTGCCAACTCCCCGAGGCTTATCGCAGGCTACTACGTCCTTCTTCGGCTCCTGGTGCCAAGGCATCCACCCTGTGCACTTATAAACTTGACCACAAAGATCATTCAAAGATGCTCGCGTCCACTGTGCAGTTCTCAAGCAACCACCGGTCACCCCCAGCACCCGGCGCCTACCGCACCCACACCACCACCACCCCAAGGGCAGCACCAGCGCAGATCCAGCGGTTCAACCGGACCGAAGGTCCCGACCAAGGCAACATCCCCTCACGGGCTGTTCCCTCAGGACCCAACAGCGTGCCAGGCCGACCCGCACCGAACCGGTAGACCTCCGTTCCCTCCTCCCAGGCGAACCTGAGAGCGTACTAGGAGCCACCAGCTCAACGAGCCGGCCAGTAGTCGATGTTCCACCCTCGAGCACCACCCCGATCGCGTTCGGACCGGGCGTGGGCCTGGACAACCATCCCGCCCCATGACAGGACGACCAGCTGCCAGATGCTCCTTAGAAAGGAGGTGATCCAGCCGCACCTTCCGGTACGGCTACCTTGTTACGACTTAGTCCTAATCGCCAGTCCCACCTTCGACGACTCCCCCCAAAAGGTTGGGCCATCGGCTTCGGGTGTTACCGACTTTCATGACTTGACGGGCGGTGTGTACAAGGCCCGGGAACGTATTCACCGCAGCGTTGCTGATCTGCGATTACTAGCGACTCCGACTTCATGGGGTCGAGTTGCAGACCCCAATCCGAACTGAGACCGGCTTTTTGGGATTCGCTCCACCTCGCGGTATCGCAGCCCTTTGTACCGGCCATTGTAGCATGCGTGAAGCCCAAGACATAAGGGGCATGATGATTTGACGTCATCCCCACCTTCCTCCGAGTTGACCCCGGCAGTCTCCCATGAGTCCCCGGCATAACCCGCTGGCAACATGGGACGAGGGTTGCGCTCGTTGCGGGACTTAACCCAACATCTCACGACACGAGCTGACGACAACCATGCACCACCTGTACACCGACCTTGCGGGGCGCACATCTCTGCACGTTTCCGGTGTATGTCAAGCCTTGGTAAGGTTCTTCGCGTTGCATCGAATTAATCCGCATGCTCCGCCGCTTGTGCGGGCCCCCGTCAATTTCTTTGAGTTTTAGCCTTGCGGCCGTACTCCCCAGGCGGGGCACTTAATGCGTTTGCTGCGGCACGGAATCCGTGGAATGGACCCCACACCTAGTGCCCAACGTTTACGGCATGGACTACCAGGGTATCTAATCCTGTTCGCTCCCCATGCTTTCGCTCCTCAGCGTCAGTTGCGGCCCAGTGACCTGCCTTCGCCATCGGTGTTCCTCCTGATATCTGCGCATTCCACCGCTACACCAGGAATTCCAGTCACCCCTACCGCACTCTAGTCTGCCCGTACCCACTGCAAGCCCCAGGTTGAGCCTGAGGTTTTCACAGCAGACGCGACAAACCGCCTACGAGCTCTTTACGCCCAATAATTCCGGACAACGCTTGCGCCCTACGTATTACCGCGGCTGCTGGCACGTAGTTAGCCGGCGCTTCTTCTGCAGGTACCGTCACTTTCGCTTCTTCCCTGCTGAAAGCGGTTTACAACCCGAAGGCCGTCATCCCGCACGCGGCGTCGCTGCATCAGGCTTGCGCCCATTGTGCAATATTCCCCACTGCTGCCTCCCGTAGGAGTCTGGGCCGTGTCTCAGTCCCAGTGTGGCCGGTCGCCCTCTCAGGCCGGCTACCCGTCGTCGCCTTGGTGGGCCATTACCCCACCAACAAGCTGATAGGCCGCGAGTCCATCCTCCACCGATAAATCTTTCCAGACGCTACAGATGCCCGTGCGTCTCGTATCCGGTATTAGACCCCGTTTCCAAGGCTTATCCCAGAGTGAAGGGCAGGTTACTCACGTGTTACTCACCCGTTCGCCACTGATCCCCCCAGCAAGCTGAGGTTCACCGTTCGACTTGCATGTGTTAAGCACGCCGCCAGCGTTCGTCCTGAGCCAGAATCAAACTCTCCGTGAATGTTCATCAGCCACCCACCAGCCCGAAGACCAGCAAGCAACAGACACCACAAAGAACCCCCTCGAAAGAGGGCATCAACTGGCATCATCCCTGATCC
>NZ_LNTD01000257.1 GCF_001462455.1 Cellulomonas sp. B6 | reverse complement strand
GGTCAGTCCTGGACGAACCGGGTGTCGGCGATGACGTCGAACGTCTGGGGGACGGCGGAGTCGTCGAGGATCTGGCCGCTGCGGGCCACCTCGAGCGCGGTCTCGACCGCCTCCTCGGTGAGCACGCTGCCGCCCCACAGGCCGTCGGCGTACGCGCGGTCGAGGGTCGCGGCGAGCACGGCGGGCTCCATGGTCGGGAACTGCGCGGCGGCGAGCTCCTCGGCGTACGCGCGGTCCTCCTCGATGCGCTCCTGCCCCCGCACGAGCGCGTCGACGAACGCCTGCACGAGCTCGGGGTCGTCGTCGACGGTCGCGCGCGGCACGACGATCGACGAGTAGGCGTACGGGCCGAGCAGCTGCAGCGGGTTGATGATCGGCTCGCCCCACAGGCCCTGCTGGATGCCGAGTCCCAGCTGCGGCTCGGCGACCACGGCGACCTGCGCCTGCCCGGCCTGCACGGCCGACGGGATCGCGCTGGAGTCCTCGATCTCGAGCAGCGTCACGTCGGTCTCGGGGTCCAGCCCCAGGCCGATGAGCACGTGCCGCAGGATCGCGTTGGGGGTTCCGCCGTAGCGGCCGCCGGCGATCGTCTTGCCCCGCAGGTACTCCCCCAGGTCGGCGCCGGGGGCGGGCTCCTCGCCGGTGGCGGCGACGAAGTAGACGTTCCCGCGGTTGACGACGTTCGCGACCGTCACGAGGTCGGCGCCCTTGACGTTGGCGACCGCACCGGACTCGGGGCCGCCGATGAACCCGAAGACCTCGCCCGCGAGGGTCGCGTTGACGTGCCCGCCGCCGGTCAGGGTCGTGACCTCGACGTCCAGGCCCTCGTCGGCGAAGTACCCGAGGTCCTGCGCGGCGTAGAGCGGCAGGTAGCCGACGCCGTGCACGGGCTCGGCGAGCGTGAGCGACGTCGGCGCGTCACCGTCGGCGGCCGCGGCGGTGGTGGTGCCGGAGCCGGGGCTGCACGCCGCGAGGGCGAGCGCGAGGGCCGCGGCGACCGGGACGAGGGCAGCACGGGAGAGGGTCTTCACGACGGGTCCT
>NZ_LNTD01000256.1 GCF_001462455.1 Cellulomonas sp. B6 | reverse complement strand
GACGCCCGTGCTCGCGAACTTCCTCATCGGCCTGCGCGAGGGCCTCGAGGCCGCCCTCGTCGTCAGCATCCTCGTCGCGTACCTCGTACGCACCGGACGCCGCGACCAGCTGCCCGCCGTCGGGGTCGGCGTCGGCGTCGCCGCGCTCGCGTCCCTGGCGTTCGGCGCGCTCCTCACGTTCGGCCCCCAGGGCCTGACGTTCGAGGCGCAGGAGGCCATCGGCGGCTCGCTCTCGATCGTCGCCGTCGGCCTGCTCACGTGGATGATCTTCTGGATGGCGCGCACCGCGCGCACGCTGCGCGGCGACCTCGAGCACAAGCTCGACGGCGCGGTCGCGTCCGGGCGCCGCGCGGTCGCCGTCGTCGCGCTGCTCGCGGTCGGCCGCGAGGGTCTCGAGACCGCGCTGTTCCTGTGGGCCGGCGCGCGCGCCGCGGGCAGCACGAGCGCCGCACCGCTGCTCGGCGCGCTGCTCGGGCTGGTCGTCGCGATCGCGCTCGGGTGGGCCCTCTACCGGGGCGCCGTCCGCCTCGACCTGCGCCGCTTCTTCGCGTGGACGGGCGGGTTCCTGGTCGTCGTCGCGGGCGGCGTGCTCGCCTACGGCGTGCACGACCTGCAGGAGGCCGGGCTCCTGCCCGGTCTGCACAGCCTGGCGTTCGACGTCTCCGCGGCCGTGCCGCCGTCCAGCTGGTACGGCGCGCTGCTCAAGGGCGTCCTCAACTTCTCCCCCGCGACCACCTGGCTGCAGGCGATCGCGTGGACCTGCTACGTCGTGCCGACGGGCACGGCCTTCCTGCGCACCCTGCGCGGCGGTGCGCCCCGCCGCGCGACGCCGGCTCCCGTCGCCGCCGCCGCTCCCCCGGCCTGAGCCGCCTCACCACCGTCGTCCCACCCGGCACGCGACCCCGCGCGCCCCACCCCGCAC
>NZ_LNTD01000255.1 GCF_001462455.1 Cellulomonas sp. B6 | reverse complement strand
CTAGGCGGTGGTGAGCTCCACGAGCGTGCGGACGAGCTCCGCGGCCTCGGGGACCAGCTCGCGCTCGCCCGGCACGAGCACCGGGTCGATCGCGCGCAGAGCGGACGCGTCGTCGAGCGCCGCCACGGGTGACACGTCGGACGCGTGCAGGAACCCCGCGAGCAGCGCTCGCGCCGCCTGCGAGTAGTCGCCACCCGCGTCGACGGCGACCTCGGCGAGCATCACCGCGGTCACCGCGACGTCGAGCTCGGGCGTCCCGCTGCGAGCGGCTGCCCAGTCCACGAGCGACGGCCCGTCCTCGGCGAGGATCACGTTGCCGGGGTGCAGCCCCAGGTGCACGACGACGGGCCCCCCGGAGAGCAGGGGCCAGTCGCGGTCCGACGGTGCGACCCACGACTCCGGCGCGGGGATCGTGTGCAGCCGTGCGTGCAGGTCGGCCAGCACCTGCGCGGCGTCGCCGATCGACACCTCGCCCGCGCCCAGCGCCTGCAGAAGCGTCGGCCCGTGCACGCGTTCCATCACGATGTCCGACCCCGCGGCGTCGAGCACCGCGGGCGCCGGGAAGCCGTGCGCGGTCACGTGCCGCAGCAGCTCGACCTCGGGCGTCGCGTCGCGTCCCTCGCGGTAGCGGCGCAGGACGCGCGTCTCGTCGAGCGCGAAGACGTCCGCCGACGTGCCCGACGTGAGGAGCGGGCCGGGGGCGTCCGCGGGCACCTCCGACCCCGGGGGAACCACGTCGGCGGGAGGCATGACGTCGACGGTAGCGCCGTGCGGCGGGCCCTGTCGCGGCGACGGCTCAGGTCGGTCCGTCCCGGCGCGACCGGCGTGGGGTGCACG
>NZ_LNTD01000254.1 GCF_001462455.1 Cellulomonas sp. B6 | reverse complement strand
CACCCGCGAGAGCGCAATCCAGCCCACTTCCCACCCGCGAGAGAGCGATCCAGCACCACCGGGCGCACCGCACGGTCCGTCCGTGCACGCGCGACGTCCACCCGCGTCAGGCGCACGGGAGCGGATCCGGCGACGTCCGTGCCACGGCGCTGTGCGCGAGGATGCAGGGATGGCGGACGTGCGGGTGCTGCGGGACGGACCGGGGCCGACGGACGTCGCGGGCGTGCTGCTCACGCCCGGGGCGAGCGCGACGCGGGACCACGCGACGCTCGTCGCGCTCGACGCGGCCCTCACCGCCGTGGGAGTCCCGGTGCGGCGCGTCGACGTGCCGCGCGGCGCGAAGGCCGCCCCGGCCCGGGTCGTCGAGGAGGCCACGACGTTCGCGGCCGACCTGGGCGTCGGGACCGAGCGGCTCGTCGTGGGGGGTCGCTCGTTCGGCGGGCGCATGTGCTCGGTCGCCGTGGCGGACGGGCTGCCGGTCGCGGGCCTGCTGCTGCTGTCGTACCCGCTGCACCCGCCCGGCCGACCCGACACGCTGCGGGTCACGCACCTGCCGCGGGTCACCGTGCCGGTGCTCGCGGTGAGCGGCGCCGCCGACCCGTTCGGCACGCCCGACGAGCTCGTCGAGCACCTGGCCGCCCTCGCCGGCCCGGTGACGCTCGTCCTCGTCCGCGGCGCCCACGGTCCGGCCGACCCCCCGGTCGTCGACGCCGTCCGCACCTGGCTCACCTGGCTCACCTGACGCACCACCC
>NZ_LNTD01000253.1 GCF_001462455.1 Cellulomonas sp. B6 | reverse complement strand
GCCTCACCGACCCCGCGGGACATCTCGTTCGTCGTGGCCGTCTGCTCCTCGACCGCCGAGGCGATCGTCAGCTGGTAGTCGTTGATGCTCGCGATGATCGACCCGATCGAGGCGATCGACTCCACCGCACCCGAGGTGTCCGCCTGGATCGCCTCCACCCGCCGCGCGATGTCCTCCGTCGCCTTCGCCGTCTCCGAGGCCAGCTCCTTGACCTCACCGGCCACCACCGCGAACCCCTTGCCCGCCTCACCCGCACGCGCCGCCTCGATCGTCGCGTTCAACGCCAACAGGTTCGTCTGCTCCGCGATCTGCGTGATCAGCTTCACCACGTTCCCGATCTCCGCGCTCGAGGCACCCAACCGCGACACCGTCTCGTTCGCCGTCGCCGCCGCACCCGTCGCCGCCTGCGCGACCTTCGCCGCCTCCGACGCGTTCTGCGCGATCTCCCGGATCGAGGCACCCATCTGCTCCGCCCCCGCAGCCACCGCCTGCACGTTCCTGCTCACCTGCTCCGCCGCAGCCGCCACCACACCCGCCTGCACCGACGTCTCCTCCGACCCCGACGCCACCTGACCCGACGCCGCCGCCAGCTCCTCCGCCGCAGCCGCCACCGTCCCCGCCGACTCCGCCACCCCCG
>NZ_LNTD01000252.1 GCF_001462455.1 Cellulomonas sp. B6 | reverse complement strand
CCCCTCGCGGCCGGTGAGCCCCCGACGGACGGTGGGCGGCGCGCGCGTCGTGCCCCCGACGCCGCGCCGGGAAGCGGTGCCGCGGAAGGACCGGCACCGGCGTCCGCGGGGCCCGGCCCCGCGGGCGATCACCCGCGGGACCCGGGTCGACGCACGACGCCCGGCGCGCTCCACGACGGCGCCGGGACGCCGACCACGGGCGCGGCCGACGGACCGTCGGCCGCAGGAGCCGCCGGAGCGCCGTCGGCTCGCGTCGGCGACGGTCCTGCGGTGCGCCCGGCGTGGCTGTCCCGCCGTCCCCCCACACCGTCCGACGAGCGTCCCCCGACGCCGACGCCGGAAACCCGCCCGCACGCCGGCGCCGACGGTCGCGTGACCGCGTCCCCGCAGCCCGGACCCGCGTCCCGGCCGGGCGCGGGGGCCGGTGACTCACGCCCGGGCTGGGCACCGGTGCCGCCCCCGCCGGGAGCGGTGGTCGGCCGCTCGGCGGGGCCCGACGCGCCGCGCGCCGGTGCCACGCACGAGGGCCCCGACCGGCTCGCGGGCCGGCTGCCCGCGGACCGGTCACCCGGCGGGGCGGCACCGGCCGCGCC
>NZ_LNTD01000251.1 GCF_001462455.1 Cellulomonas sp. B6 | reverse complement strand
GCCCGACGCGCGCGGGTGCGCGGGTGCGCGCCGTCGATCGGTCAGCGGCGGCGGACCAGGGGGAGCAGCGCGGCGGCCGTGCCCAGCACGCCGAGCGCGAGCAGCACGCCCAGACCCGCGTCGGCGGCGGCGTCGGGCAGCAGGCGCGGCGTGGCGAGGTCGGCGACCGCCCCCAGCGTCCCCGGGCCCCCGGACGCGCTCGTGACGACCGACGTCCCCGGGAGCGCGGGCGCCGCCGCGGTGGCGGACCCCGCGGGGCCGAGCGCGAGCGCGACGCCGAGCGTCAGGGCGGTGATCGCGTCGCGACGGTGCGACGCCTGACGGACGCCCACGACGACCTCCTCCGGTGCTGGCCGGGCCGACGCGCGTCGGCCCGTGGACCCGGACGGTAGGCACCCCGCCCGACGCCCCCGCGAGCGGACGGCGACACCGCGGTGAACACCTGGCCACGGTGGTGCGAGGCGGCGCGTCTCCTCCGTCGGGAGGACGACCGGAGCCCGGATCGTCGGTTCGCACGAGGCGGCGCGGCCGGCGGCGGCCCTAGCGTCCGGCCGTGCGCGAGACCCGAGAC
>NZ_LNTD01000250.1 GCF_001462455.1 Cellulomonas sp. B6 | reverse complement strand
GGGTGCGGGTGCGGGGCCGTCGGCCGGCGGGAGGGGAGGCGAAGGGGGTGTGCTCCCCCTCCCGTCGGCCGGCGACCCCGGGGCGTCAGGCGGCCTCGAGCAGCGCGGTCAGGCCGAGGCCGCCCGCGGCGCAGACCGACACGAGCGCGCGCACGGGGGACTCGTCACCGGCCGCGACCTGCGCGGCCCGGCGGGTGTGCAGCTCCTTGGCGATCGTCGCGACGATCCGGCCGCCGGTCGCGGCGAACGGGTGCCCGGCGGCGAGCGACGAGCCGTGCACGTTGAGCCGCGCGGGGTCCACCGTGCCGAACGCGCCGTCGAGGCCGAGCCGTTCGCGGCCGAACTCGTCGGACCCCCAGGCGGCGAGCGTCGTGAGGACGGTCGACGCGAACGCCTCGTGGACCTCCACGTAGTCGAGGTCCTCGAGCCGCAGGCCGTGCCGCGCGAGCAGCCGCGGCACGGCGAACACGGGCGCCATGAGCAGCCCGTCGACGCCGTGCACGAAGTCGACCGCGCCGGCCTCGGCGTCGACGACCGCGGCGAGCGGCGTGAGGTCGTGCGCCGCGGCCCAGTCCGCCGACCCGAGCAGGACGGTCGACGCGCCGTCGGTCAGCGGCGTCGAGTTGCCGGCCGTCATGGTCGCGGGCGTGTCGAGCCCCAGCCCGAACGTGGGCCGCAGCGCGGCGAGCTTCTCGAGCGAGGAGTCGGCGCGCAGGTTCGCGTCGCGCGTCAGGCCGCGGTACGGCGTGACGAGGTCGTCGAAGAAGCCCGCGTCGTACGCGGCCGCCAGGCGCTGGTGGCTGCGCAGCGCGAGCTCGTCCTGCGCCTCGCGCGTGATGCCCCACTGCGCGGTCGTCAGGGCCTGGTGCTCGCCCATCGACAGGTGCGTGCGGGGCTCGGACGTGCGCGGCGTCGCGGGGGCGAGGTCCTTCGGCCGCAGGCGCGCGAGGGCCTTCAGGCGCTGCTGCGGGGTCCTCGCGTGCGACAGGTCGAGCAGCACGCGGCGCAGCCGGTCGCTCACGGCGATGGGCGCGTCCGACGTCGTGTCGACGCCGCCCGCGACAGCGGACTCGAGCTGGCCGAGGCGGATCTTGTTGGACAGGGACACGACCGTCTCGAGCCCGGTCGCGCAGGCCTGCTGGACGTCGTACGCGGGGGTCGTCGGGGCGAGGGCCGAGCCGAGCACCGCCTCGCGCGTGAGGTTGAAGTCGCGGCTGTGCTTGAGCACGGCGCCCGCGGCGACCTCGCCGATCGTCTCGCCCTGCAGCCCGAACCGGGCCACGAGGCCGTCGAGCGCGGCGGTGAGCATGTCCTGGTTGGACGCCTGCGCGTACCTCCCACCGGCGCGCGCGAACGGGATGCGGTTGCCTCCCAGGACGTACGCGGGCCGCGGCGGCGTGGCGGGCGTGTCGGACGGTGCGGTGCTCGGCGTGCGGGCCATGGGCGGTCCCTCTCGGCGTCGATGACGGTGGGTCGCTATCCGCCCGGGACGCCCCTGCGCGAGGGTCGTTGGTCCCGGACCGGTGTCCGAAACCCACAGTACCTGATACCTTCGGTTTCGTGAGGCCCGTCACATCCGGGGCGTCGACGGCGACGTCCTCCACCCGCAGCCGCGACGACGCGACCGCCCGGTCCGGCGTCTCTCCCGCCCTGCCCGGAGCCACTCCGCAGCGCGTCACCGAACCGCTCGCCGACCCCGACCCGCGCGACGACGCCCCCGGCGACGGTCGCTCGACCCGCTGGGCCGACCACCGCGAGGCCCGTCGCGCCGAGCTCGTGCGCGCCGCCCGCCGCACCGTGCACCACCACGGCCCCGACGTCTCGATGGAGGAGATCGCCGCCGCGGCGGGCACGTCGAAGTCCATCGTCTACCGGTACTTCAGCGACAAGACCGGGTTGCAGATCGCGGTGGCCGAGGCCGTCGTGCTGCAGATCCAGGGCGCGCTCGAGGGGGTCCTGCGGGTCGCGCCGACGCCGCGCGAGGGGCTGCGGGCGATGGTCGCGGTGTACCTCGAGATGATCGAGTCCTCGCCGCACGTCTACGCGTTCGTCACGCGCCACGGGTCCGTCGAGTCCGACGGGCCGCTCGGCCACTTCCTGCAGTCCGTCACCGCGCTCGTCGCCGCGCCGTTCGCGCGCGGGCTCACCGAGGAGCGCGACGGCCGGCGCGTCGCGCGCCGGCCCGACTCCCCGCCGGACACGCCGCCCGACCCGGCCGCCACGGGCGACGACGTCGCCGCGGGGGTGCGCGCGGCCGCCCTCGCCGAGTCCTGGGCCGCGGGCGCCGTGGGGTTCGTGCGCGGCGCGGGCGAGTGGTGGCTCGCGCACCGCGGCGAGCCGGGCACGCCGGACCGCGAGGCGCTCACCGCGCAGCTCGCGGCCTGGCTGTGGGCCGGGCCCGTCGGGCTGCTCGCGCGGGAGCACCCCCGCGCGCACGACGTCCGCCCCGCGGACCCCGCAC
>NZ_LNTD01000249.1 GCF_001462455.1 Cellulomonas sp. B6 | reverse complement strand
TCGTGCCGCTCGGCGTGCTCGCGGCGACCGTCCTCATCGCCCGCGCCTGGGCGCCGCGACTCCCCGACCCGGTCGCGACCCACTGGTCGGGCACGGACGTCCCCGACGGGTTCGGCTCACCCGCGTCGCTGCTCGCGGTCCCCCTGGTGGTCGGCGGGCTGCTCGCGGTCGGCTTGTGGGCGCTCGCGTTCTGGCTCGGGCGGGACACGTCGACGCGACGGGTCGCCGCCGGCTTCGCGAGCGGGACGGCCGCGTTCCTGTCGGCGACGACGCTCGGCACGCTGCACGGTCAGCTCGACCTCGCCGACGCCGCCGACGCGCCCGGCGTCGGCCCGACGATCGGCCTCGCGCTCGGCGTCGCGCTCGTGGTCGGCGTGGTCGTCGCGCTCGTCGTGCCGCGCACGCCGCACCAGCCCACGACCGCGCCCGTCGACCCGGCGGCGCCCCGCGCCGACCTCGGCGCGACCGAGAGAGCCGCGTGGTCGAGCACGGTGACGAGCCGTGCGGCGCTCGTCGCGGGCGGCGTCGCGGCGCTGACCACGGCCGGTCTCGCGATCGGGCTCCGCACGCCCGCGATGCTGCTCGTGCCCGCCGCTCTGCTCGCGCTCGGCGCGGCCATGTTCGTGCTGCGCGTGAGCGTCGACGGCCGCGGCCTCGTGGCGCGGTCACCGCTCGGCTGGCCGACGCTGCACGTGCCGCTCGACGAGGTCGTCGCCGCGCGAGCGGTCAGCGTCGACCCGTTCGGGGAGTTCGGCGGGTGGGGCTACCGCGTCGGGCAGGACGGGCGCGTCGGGGTGGTGCTGCGCCGCGGCGAGGCGATCGAGGTCGAGCGCACGGGCGGTCGCGTCAACGTCGTGACCGTGGACGACGCCGCACGCGCCGCGAGCCTGCTCAACACGCTCGCCGACCGCGCCCGGAGCGCCACCGCCGGGTGACGCCCGGCGGGTACCGCCCGGTAACGTCGGGCGCGCGCCGCACGGCGCGACGTCGACGGCGACGAACGGAGCGGCCCATGCGCCTCGGGTACCACACGGGCTACTGGTCGGCCGGGCCGCCGCCGGGCGCCGCGGACGCCGTGCGCGCGGCCGACGAGCTCGGTCTCGACTCCGTCTGGACCGCCGAGGCGTACGGCTCGGACGCGCTGACACCGCTCGCCTGGTGGGGTGCGTCGACGCGTCGGGTGCGCCTCGGCACCGCGATCGCGCAGCTCTCGGCCCGCACCCCGACTGCGGCGGCGATGGCCGCGCTCACGCTCGACCACCTGTCCGGCGGGCGGTTCGTGCTGGGGCTCGGGGCGTCGGGGCCGCAGGTCGTCGAGGGCTGGTACGGGCAGCCGTACCCGCGGCCGCTGGCCCGCACGCGCGAGTACGTGGACGTCGTGCGGCAGGTGCTCGCGCGTGAGGCGCCCGTCACCTACGACGGCGCGTTCTACCGGCTGCCCCTGCCGGCCGACCAGGGCGCGGGCCTGGGCAAGGCGCTGCGCTCGACCGTGCACCCGCTGCGCGCCGACCTGCCGATCCACCTCGCGGCCGAGGGGCCGAAGAACGTCGCGATGTCCGCCGAGATCGCCGACGGCTGGCTGCCGCTGTTCTACTCGCCCCGCATGGACGCGACGTACCGCGAGCTGCTGGCCGACGGCTTCGCGAAGCGCTCGCCGCGGCTGCGGCCGCCCGCGCAGTTCGAGGTCGTCGCGACCGTGCCCGTCGTGCTCGCCGCGAGCGTCGAGGAGGCCGCCGACTCCGTGCGGCCGTTCATCGCGCTGTACGCCGGGGGCATGGGCGCCAAGGGGGCGAACTTCCACCGCGACGTGCTCGACCGGCTCGGGTACCGCGAGGCCTGCGACGAGATCCAGGCGCACTACCTCGCGGGCGACCGCGACCGCGCCGCCGCCGCGGTCCCGACCGAGCTCGTCACGGACGTCGCGCTCGTCGGCACGGAGGACGACGTGCGCGCCCAGCTGCCGGCGTGGCGTGCGACCGCGGTGACGACCGTCCTGGCGCAGGCCGACCCGCGCGCCCTGCCCCGGATCGCGGCGCTCTGGGGTGATCCTGGTCACGACGACGGCACGGAGGGACGTCGCACCGCCGACCCGGCCTAACCTGGCGCGCGGCGCGGCCCGTCCGGGTCGCGTCGTGGCAGCGCAGGAACGTCGGGCAGGGGTCGCATGGCAGTCGTCGAGCAGGCCGCGCAGCGGCCCCCGACCCGGCCCACGCCGGCCGCCGCACCCGCCGCGACACGCTTGCCGCACCTGCCCGGGCTGGACGGCGTGCGCGCGGTCGCGGTCGTCGCGGTGCTGCTCTACCACCTGGGCCTGCCCTGGGCGCGGGGCGGCTTCCTCGGGGTCGACGTCTTCCTGGTGCTGTCGGGCTACCTGGTCGGCACGCTCGTGCTCCAGGAGGTGGAGTCGACCGGCCGGTTCCGCACCGGGCGGTTCCTGCTGCGGCGCGTCCGGCGTCTCGTCCCCGCGCTCCTGGTGCTGCTCGTCGCCGTCGCGGGCGTGGGGCTGCTCGTGCGCGACACCCTGACGACCCTGCGGGGCGACCTCGTCGCGGCCCTGACCTACACCTCGAACTGGTGGCAGGTCGCGGCCGACCGCACGTACTTCGAGCTGACCGGCCGGCCCCCGCTGCTGCAGCACCTGTGGACGCTCGCGGTCGAGGGGCAGTTCTACCTGCTGATGCCCGTGTTCGCGGTGCTCCTGCTGCGCGTCGGCCGCGTCCGCGCGGGGCGTGTCGCCGCCGCGCTCGCGCTCGCCTCGACCGTCTGGATGGCGGTGCTCGCGCTGCGCGCCGGCATGCCCGTGCCGCACGACCCGACGCGCGTCTACGTCGGCACCGACACGCGCGCCGCGGGTCTGCTGCTGGGCGTGGCGGCCGCGACCGTGTGGCGCCCGTGGCGCACGTGGACGTCGGGCGCCACGTGGCGCGCCGAGCGCGGCGACCCGGTGCGCCGGTTCGAGGCGGGCGTCGCGGACGTGCTGGGCGGCGCCGCCCTGGTGGGTGTGCTGGTCTGCGTGGTGCTCGTCGACGAGTACTCGACGACGCTCTACCGGGGCGGGTTCCTCGCGTTCGCGGCGCTCGCGCTCGTGCTCGTCGGTGCTGCGGCCGACCCCGCCGGGATGCTCGGGCGCGCGCTGGGACGTCAGCCGCTGAGGTGGCTGGGCGAGCGGTCGTACGCGATCTACCTGTGGCACTGGCCGGTGCTCACGCTGCTGCGCCCCGAGCAGGACCTGTCGCTGCCCGGCGCGTCGGAGGACCTGCTCCGGGTGGGCGTCACGCTGCTGCTGGCCGAGGCGTCGTACCGGTGGGTCGAGCGGCCCGTGCGCCGCGGCGCGCTCGGGCGTCTGGTCCGGCGCGCGCGGACGCCGGGGCCGCAGCGACGGCGTGCGCTCGTCCGGGCGGTCGGCGGGGCGACGGCCGCCGCGCTGGTCGTCGGGACGCTCGGCGTCGCCGTCGCGCGCACGCCGGCCGCCGGCGCCGCGCCGGTCGTCGGCGTCGCGGTGCCGGCGCAGGACGTCGCGCCTCCCCCGGACCCCGCGCAGCAGCCGACGGCCGCTCCCGGACCCGACGCACCCCCGCCCGACGGCCGGCCGGCGGCGCCCGCGCAGCCGCCCGAGGAGGTCGGCACGGTGTCGGCGTACGGCGACTCGGTGATGCTCGGCGCGTCGGCCGAGCTCGCGGCGCACGGCGTGCCCGCCGACGCCGTGGTGTCGCGGCAGATGGGTGCGATGACGGACCTGGTGCTGGACGCCGCCGCCAGCGGCACGCTCGGGCACACGGTCGTGGTGCACGGCGGCACCAACGGCCCGGTGGCCGAGGACGACCTGCGACGGCTGCTCGACGGGACGCGGGACCGCCGCGTCTTCGTCGTGAACGTGCGGGTCCCGCGCCCGTGGGAGCAGTACGACAACGAGCTGTTCGCGCGCGTGGTGGCGGAGTACCCGCACGCGCACCTGCTGGACTGGAAGAGCCTGGGCGACGCCCACCCCGAGTGGTTCTACGACGACGGGATCCACCTGCGCGAGGACGGCGGTCGACAGGGCTACGCGGACTGGTTGTGGCAGGAGATCCAGCCGCGCGGGTGAGACGCGTTGCCCCCGTGCGAGGGCTGCCGCTACAGTCTGTCTGAAACGTGGTCACCGAGTCTCATGAAGTGAGACGCCCTCGGGACCGCACGACGACGACAGGAGGCCGCGATGACCCTCGCCCGCCCCCTCGTCGTCGCGTCGCCGATGTGCCGCTGTTGCCCGTGCTGCGCCATGCAGCCCCGCGCCGGCCACCGCTGACCCCTCAGCACGCCGACCC
>NZ_LNTD01000248.1 GCF_001462455.1 Cellulomonas sp. B6 | reverse complement strand
ACCACGGCCGGTCCCACGGCCCGGCGCGACGCGCACACCGTCACGCTCGACGCCGTGCGCCGCACGTTCGCCACCCCCACCGGGACCCGCACGGTGCTGCACGGCCTCGACGTCGAGCTGCGCGCCGGTGAGATCGTCGCGCTCGTCGGCCCCTCGGGCTGCGGCAAGTCGACGCTGCTGCGCCAGGTCAGCGGCCTCGACACCCCCGACTCGGGGCGCATCCTGCTCGACGGCACCCCCGTCACGGGCGTCGACCGCCGCACGGCCGTCGCGTTCCAGGAGCCGCGCCTGCTGCCCTGGCGCAGCCTGACCGGGAACGTCGCGCTCGGGCTCCCCCGCGGCACGCCGAAGGACGCCGGCCGCGAGCGCGTGGCCGAGCTGCTGCGGCTCGTCGGCCTCGAGGAGTCCGCCGGGCTGCGCCCGCGTCAGGTGTCGGGCGGCATGGCGCAGCGTGCCTCGCTCGCCCGGGCCCTCGCCCGCAACCCCGGCGTGCTGCTGCTCGACGAGCCGTTCGGCGCCCTGGACGCCCTCACCCGGCTGCGCATGCAGGACCTGCTGCTCGACGTCCACGCGGCCGAGCCGACGACCGTGCTGCTCGTGACGCACGACGTCGAGGAGGCCCTGTACCTGGCCGACCGCGTGCTGCTGCTGCGCAACCTCGCACGCTGCCCCGAGGGCACGCCGAGCGTCGCGCGCGTCATCGACGTGCCGGGCACGCGCCCGCGCGACCGCGCCGACCAGCAGCTCGCCGAGCTGCGCGCCGAGCTCCTCGAGGGCCTCGGCGTCGCGACGCACCACGTCGCGCCCGGCGACCCCGACGCGCACCACTCCATCTGACGCGCCACCCCGCGCCGTCACCCACCCCACCAC
>NZ_LNTD01000247.1 GCF_001462455.1 Cellulomonas sp. B6 | reverse complement strand
GCCCACCGCGACCGACCCGCCGCGCCCGCTCCCCGGCCCCGCGCCGCACCCCGCCGCCAGCACGACGACGGCGGCGACGGACGCCGTGACGGCGACGAGCACGCGCGCCCGAGGCACGCGTCGGCGGTCCGGCGGGACGACCGCGGCACGCGCGGCGCGGAGGTCGGGAGGTCGCACGGCACCGACGGTAGGTCGGCGCGGCGCGTCGGACGTCACCCCGTGGGCGGACGTCCGACGTCGCGCGCCACCGCATGCCGGTCCCGCGTCGGTGCCGCGCCCCACGCCGGGACCCGCCCGTCGTGGGGTCCGCATCGCGGACACGCGTCTCACGGGAACCTTTGCGCGGCGTCGCGTGTTGACGCTAGCGTCGGCTCAGCCACGGGCCGACGCCCGTGCAGACGGCCCGCCGCACGGCGTGGCCCCGGACGAGGAGAGCGATGCGCGTGCCGACCGCCGCCGTTGCCCCCGTCCAGCGCGCCTGCGTGGCGTGCACGTGTTGTCGCTGTCGCTAGAGCGCTGGCCGCTCGGCGCACGCATGACGTGCGCGCACCCACCGGTGCACCCTCGCCCAGCGCTCGCCCCGGAGACGTCCCCCGGACCGCTCCCCCTCCGCACCACCGGTGCGCGGCGACCGCGGCGC
>NZ_LNTD01000246.1 GCF_001462455.1 Cellulomonas sp. B6 | reverse complement strand
TCGGGGTCGCGGTCGGGCTCGGCGTCGTGCCGGTGGCCTGCGACAACGAGATGCCCGTCGTGCTGCCCACGCCGCCGAGCGGGACGTCGTGGTCGAGCCCGACGAACTTGCCGCCCTGCTGCCACAGCGCAGGCTTCAGCAGCGCGTACTTCTCCTCGTCCCACGTGGCCCAGTCGTAGCCCAGCAGACCACCGGTGTCCCCCGAGTTCGGGTTGAGGACCCAGAACGTGTGGCTCAGGCGACGGTCGGCGATCAGGTCGCGCAGCGCGACCATCCACCGCTCGTTGCGACCACCGTCCATGAACCCGCCCCACTCGCCGATGAGCAGCGGCGCGGTGTTCTCCTTGTGCAGGTACAACCAGTTCGGGTCCCACACGTCGCGCTCGAGGCTCGCGCGGTCGAAGTCGCCCGCGAACCACTTCTGGTCGTAGACGAGCGGTCCGTAGTCGTGCGGCGAGTACACGAGCTGGTCCTGGTTCGCCCCGAGGTCGATGGGGAAGTCCCGCACGCCGCGCAGGTTCCCGCCCCACCACGTGCCGTAGTAGTCCGTCAGGCCGGTGGACGTCCACGGCACACCCGGCTTGGGGTAGACCTCGACGCCCTCGATGAAGACCAGCCAGTTCGGGTTGATCGCGAGCACCTTGCGCGACGCGGTCTGCGCGAAGTGCTTGAAGTTGTCTTTGTCGGTCGACCCGTCCCACTTGGCGCGCTCGGTCGACCCCTGCGTGCCGTGCGGCTCGTTCTTGATGTCCGCGCCGACGATCGTGTCGTCGTCCTTCCACCGCGTCGCGGCCCACTCCCACCCGGTGTACACGTCCTCGGTGGTGATGTCGCCCTTCCACCACACGGGGTGGACGTGGCCGGAGTTGTCGGCCTCGGCGCTGTGCACGTCGAGGAAGACCTTGAGGCCGTACTCCTCGCACATGTCGAGCCACTTCTCGAAGATCTGCAGGCTGTTGAGGCCCGCGAGCTCGGGGTTGGCGTACTCGTTCACGTTCGGCTTCTGGAACGTCCCCGCCTTCCACTCCAGCAGCAGCTGCGTCGAGATCGGCACCCGGACGACGTTCATGCCGCGGTCGGCGATGCCCTTGGTCAGCGTGCGCATGTTGGCCGACCACAGGCCGTGGAACACGCGCTCGGAGGCGTTGAAGCCGAACCAGTTCACGCCGGTCAGCCAGACCTCCTTGCCGGAGGCGTCGACGATCTGGTTGCCGCGCGTGTGCAGCCAGTCCGGGGTGGCGGCCGCCTGG
>NZ_LNTD01000245.1 GCF_001462455.1 Cellulomonas sp. B6 | reverse complement strand
CTCGGGGTGCTCGACGAGGCGCCCGGCCTGGCCGCCGCGGCCCGCGCGGCCGGTCAGGGCGCGCTCGACCTCACGACGCTCGCGCGCCTCGCGCCCGTCGTGCTGCCCGACCTGCGTCTGCTCTCGGGGATCTCGCGGGCCGACCGCTGGCCCGAGCTGCCGGGCAGCTCGCTCGAGCTCGTCCTGTCCCAGGCCCGGGCGCTCGCCGACGTGACGGTCGTCGACACGGGCTTCTGCCTCGAGCAGGACGAGGTGCTCAGCTACGACACGCGTGCCCCCGCGCGCAACGCGGCCACGCTCACCGCCCTGGAGCAGGCCGACCTCGTCGTCGTGGTGGGCGCCGCCGACCCCGTGGGCGTCCAGCGCCTCGTGCGCGCGCTCGCGGACGCGGCCGACGCGGGGCTCGCGCTCGCACGCCGCGTCGTGGTGAACCGGGTGCGCCCGACCGTCGCCGGCGCGCGCCCCGGCGAGGCCGTCGCGGCGGCGCTCGCGCGGTACGCCGGGGTCGAGGACGTCGTCCTGGTGCCCGAGGACCGCGCGGCCGTCGACGCGGCGATGCTCGAGGGTCGTGCGCTGCGCGAGGTCGCCCCGGGGTCGCCCGCGCGCCGGAGCCTGGGTGCGCTCGCGGCCGAGGTGGCCGCCGGACTGGCCGTCGACGCGCCGGTGGGGCGCGTCCCGGTCGTCTGACGGCGTGGCGGCGGCACACTGGACCCGTGCGCGTCTACCTGCCCGTGACCCTCGACGAGCTGCAGCACGGGTCGCCCGTGCTCCTGACCCCCCGCGTGGTCCACGCGGTGACGCCGCTGCTGCGCGCGACCTGGCCGGAGGAGGACGAGGAGGGCTGGGAGTACGCGGCGCAGGCGGGTGCGGCGGACGACTCGCTCGTGCGTGTCGCGGGACGCCCCGAGGCGCCGCCGTTGCGCGTCGTGGTGGCGGCCGACGTGCCCGAGGCCGCGGTGCGGCCCCTCGCGGACGCCGCCGTGCCGTCGGCCGTCCAGCTCGTCTCCGACGTCGACCTCGCGGCGGTCGTCAGCGTGCACGTCGACGAGCCCGAGGCGGCCCCCGACGTGCGGGCCGTGGTGGAGGGCGACGAGTCGGCGATCGAGCGCCTCGAGGAGCGCGACCTGCTCTGGTACGACGTCTCCGAGGTCGCGGACATCCCGTCGGTGTGACCGTCGGCGAGGGTGCGTGGTGCAGTGCGTGGCACGGCGGGTGGGTCAGTGATCCTCGCCACCCGGAGCCGGTTGGACCGCGCGGCCCTCGCTCGGGTAATGTTCACGGCCGGTGCGGGACCGCGAGTCGCGCACCACGGTGCTGTGCGTCCCGTATCGGGGCAGGTCACAGCCCTTGGGGTATGGTGTAATTGGCAGCACGACTGATTCTGGTTCAGTTAGTCTAGGTTCGAGTCCTGGTACCCCAGCGCCGCACGGACGAGTTTCGACTCGGACGTGCAGCACGAGCGCGTCCGTCCTGGTGGCGGTTCCGCGGTCCGAGGCGAGTTTCGACTCGCGGAGGACATCGGGTAGAGTGCTCACTCGGCACACGGCCTTCGGGACGTGAGCAAGGCCCCCGTTGTGTAGCGGCCTAGCACGCCGCCCTCTCACGGCGGTAGCGCCGGTTCGAATCCGGTCGGGGGTACGGTCGAAGGCCCGGTCACCACAGGTGACCGGGCCTTCTTCGTCTCCGGGCGACCGGCGTCCTGCGTGCCCGAGCATCCCCTGTGCCCTCGTCGTGGCCGTGTCGACGCGTCGACCCGCCGTCGAGTGGCGTGGTCCCGTGCGGTGCTGGCCCGGTCCTGTCCCGCAGGGAGGTCGTCCCGGCGGCCCTCGCGGCCCCGGCGCGACCCGGGGTCCGTGCGTGACGACGTCGGTGCGCGCTGGAACCTCGGCGAGCTCTTCCTGTCGAGCGGTCGGCGTGACGACGAGGCCCCGCCGGGGCGGCCGACGAGGTCGGGGCCGCCCCGGCGGGGCTCGGTGGGTGGGGCTCGTGGGTGGGGGTGCGCGCCGACGGGCCCGCGGTCAGTCGGCGGTGCGGCGCAGCACCTCGGTGAGTCGGTTGGCGGCCGAGACGACCGCTGCGGCGTGCAGGCGCCCCGGCTGGCGCGACAGCCGCTCGAGGGGTCCCGAGACGGAGACCGCCGCCACGACGCGACCCGAGGGGCCCCGGACGGGTGCGGAGACCGACGCGACGCCGACCTCGCGCTCGGAGACGGACTGCGCCCAGCCCCGGCGTCGGACGCCCGACAGGATCGTGGCGGTGAACTTGGAGCCCTGCAGGCCGCGGTGCAGGCGGTCGGGCTCCTCCCATGCGAGCAGGATCTGCGCGGCGGAGCCGGCCTGCATCGTCAGGGTCGCGCCGACCGGGATGGAGTCGCGCAACCCGATCGGGCGCTCGGCGGCCGCGACGCAGATGCGCTGGTCGCCCTGGCGGCGGTAGAGCTGTGCGCTCTCGCCGGTGTGGTCGCGCAGCAGCGTGAGCACGGGGCCGGCGGCGGCGAGCAGGCGGTCCTCTCCCGCGGCCGTCGCGAGCTCGGACAGCCGTGGCCCGAGCACGAACCGGCCCTGCAGGTCGCGGGCGACCAGCCGGTGGTGCTCGAGCGCGACGGCCAACCGATGGGCCGTCGGGCGGGCAAGATGGGTGGCGGCGACCAGCTGTGCGAGGGTCGCGGGTCCGGCCTCCAGAGCGCTCAGCACCGACGCGGCCTTGTCCAGGACGCCGACTCCGCTAGAGTTGTCCATAGGTCGATATTGGCGTCTCGAAGGCTGAGATGCAAGCCGGAGGGCGACACGCCGCCGGCGCACCGACGTCGACAGGTCACCCGGGAGGCCCCCGCCCCGGACGAGAGGAACGAACTGACATGGCCCGCACGCTCGCGGAGAAGGTCTGGGACGCGCACGTCGTGCGGCGCGGCACGGACGGCGCACCCGACCTGCTGTACATCGACCTGCACCTCGTGCACGAGGTCACGAGCCCCCAGGCGTTCGAGGGGCTGCGCCTCGCCGGACGTCCGGTGCGGCGCCCCGACCTCACGCTCGCGACCGAGGACCACAACACCCCGACGCTCGACATCGACCGGCCCATCGCCGACGCGACGAGCCGCACGCAGATCGAGACGCTGCGCGCGAACGCCGCCGAGTTCGGCGTGCGCATCCACTCGCTCGGCGACGCGGACCAGGGCATCGTCCACCAGGTCGGCCCGCAGCTCGGGCTCACGCAGCCCGGCCTCACGGTCGTCTGTGGCGACTCCCACACGTCGACGCACGGCGCGTTCGGCGCCCTCGCGTTCGGCATCGGCACGTCCGAGGTCGAGCACGTGCTCGCGACCCAGACGCTGCCGCTCGCGCCGTTCAAGACCATGGCGATCACGGTGAACGGCGCGCTGCCCGTCGGCGCGACGGCCAAGGACATCATCCTCGCCGTCATCGCGAAGATCGGGACCGGCGGCGGCCAGGGCTACGTCCTGGAGTACCGCGGCGAGGCGATCCGCGGCCTGTCGATGGAGGGCCGCATGACGGTCTGCAACATGTCCATCGAGGCCGGTGCGCGCGCGGGCATGATCGCGCCCGACGAGACCACGTTCGCGTACCTCGAGGGCCGCCCGCACGCGCCCGAGGGCGCCGACTGGGACGCCGCGGTCGAGTACTGGCGCACGCTGCGCACCGACGACGACGCGCAGTTCGACGCCGAGGTCGTGCTCGAGGCCGCCGACCTCGAGCCGTTCGTCACGTGGGGCACCAACCCCGGCCAGGGCCTGCCGCTGTCGGGCAGCGTGCCCGTCCCCGAGCAGATCGCCGACGCCAACGAGCGCGTCGCCGCCGAGCGCGCGATCGAGTACATGGGGCTGGTCCCGGGGCAGCCGCTGCGTGACATCAAGGTCGACACGGTCTTCATCGGCTCGTGCACCAACGGGCGCATCGAGGACCTGCGGGCCGTCGCCAAGCTCGTCAAGGACCGCACCAAGCACGAGGACGTCCGCGTCCTGGTCGTGCCCGCGTCGGCGCGCGTGCGGCTGCAGGCCGAGGCCGAGGGGCTCGACAAGATCTTCCTCGACTTCGGTGCCGAGTGGCGCAACGCCGGCTGCTCGATGTGCCTCGGCATGAACCCCGACCAGCTCGCACCGGGGGAGCGCTCGGCGTCGACGTCGAACCGCAACTTCGAGGGCCGGCAGGGCAAGGGCGGGCGCACGCACCTCGTGTCGCCGCTCGTCGCGGCCGCCACCGCGATCCGCGGCACGCTGTCCTCGGTCGCCGACCTCGGCGACGACGTGCCCGTGCCCGACGGCAGCCCGCTGGCGCCCGACGCCACGCTGCAGACCGTCTGACGCCCCCGCGACCCCCCGACAGGCAGGCTCATCATGGAGAAGTTCACCCAGCACACCGGGGTCGGCGTGCCGCTGCGTCGCAGCAACGTCGACACCGACCAGATCATCCCGGCCGTCTACCTCAAGCGCGTGACGCGCACCGGGTTCGAGGACGCGCTGTTCGCGGCGTGGCGCGGCGACCCGGAGTTCATCCTCAACCAGGACGCCTACCGGTCGGCGTCGGTCCTCGTGGCCGGCCCCGACTTCGGCACCGGCTCGTCGCGCGAGCACGCCGTGTGGGCGCTCAAGGACTACGGCTTCCGCGTCGTGGTCTCGTCGCGGTTCGCGGACATCTTCCGCGGCAACTCGGGCAAGCAGGGGCTCCTCGCGGCGCAGGTCGCGCAGGAGGACGTCGAGCTGCTCTGGAAGGTCCTCGAGACCCGCCCGGGCACCGAGGTGACGGTCGACCTCGGCGCGCGCACGGTCACGTGCGACGACGTCGTCGTGCCGTTCCAGGTGGACGACTACACGCGCTGGCGCCTCATGGAGGGCCTGGACGACATCGGCCTGACGCTGCAGCACGCCGACGAGATCACCGCGTTCGAGCAGGGACGCGAGTCGTGGCGTCCCGCGACGCTCCCGGCCAAGCACCTGCCGCCGGTCCCGGTGCGCCCCGCGCGCCCCGTCGTGGCCCTCGACCTGGGGCCCACGCAGGGCGCCTGAGCCGTCCCGCGCCGTGTGACCTACGGCACCCGCACCCCGGCGGACGCACGGCCACGACCGTGCGCCCGCCGGGGTGCGATGTGTGGGTTCTGGGTGGACGCTGGACGCGGCGGCACGCGATGGCGTGCCCACGCCCGCGGGTGAGGGACTATGTGCACATGACCGACCTGCTGTACGTCGACGGTGGCAACCCGCTGCGCGGAGAGATCACCGTCCGAGGCGCCAAGAACTTCGTCTCCAAGGCGATGGTCGCCGCGCTCCTCGGCGAGACCCCGAGCGAGCTGCGCAACGTCCCCCAGATCCGTGACGTCGCCGTGGTGTCGGGGCTGCTGCGCCTGCACGGCGTGAGCGTCGACCTCGACGACGAGGCCGGCACGCTGCGCCTCGACCCGACCGACGTCGAGTCGGCGCACGTCGCGGACATCGACGCGCACGCGGGCTCGAGCCGGATCCCGATCCTGTTCTGCGGCCCGCTGCTGCACCGCCTCGGTGAGGCCTTCATCCCGGACCTGGGCGGCTGCCGGATCGGGGACCGGCCGATCAACTACCACCTCGACATCCTGCGGCAGTTCGGCGCGGTCGTGGACAAGACGCACAACGGCATCCACATCCGCGCGCCGCACCGCCTGCAGGGCACCAAGATCGCGCTGCCGTACCCGAGCGTCGGGGCGACCGAGCAGCTGCTGCTGACGGCCGTGCGCGCCGAGGGCATCACCGAGCTGTCCAACGCGGCCATCGAGCCCGAGATCATGGACCTCATCAACGTCCTGCAGAAGATGGGCGCGATCATCTCGGTCGCGACCGACCGGGTCATCAGGATCGAGGGCGTCGACCGGCTCGTCGGCTTCCAGCACACCGCGCTGTCGGACCGCATCGAGGCCGCCTCGTGGGCCGCCGCGGCGCTCGCGACGGGCGGCGACGTCTACGTGCGCGGTGCGACGCAGCCCGAGATGACGACGTTCCTCAACACGTTCCGCAAGGTCGGCGGCGAGTTCACGATCGACGACGAGGGCATCCGGTTCTTCCACCCCGGCGGCGACCTCAACTCGATCCAGCTCGAGACCGACGTGCACCCCGGGTTCATGACCGACTGGCAGCAGCCGCTCGTCGTCGCGCTCACGCAGGCACGCGGCCTGTCGATCGTGCACGAGACCGTGTACGAGAACCGGTTCGGGTTCGTCGACGCGCTGCGCGGCATGGGCGCGACCATCCAGGTCTACAAGGAGTGCCTGGGCGGGCGGCCGTGCCGGTTCGGGCAGCGCAACTTCTACCACTCGGCCGTCATCTCGGGGCCGACGCCGCTGTCCGCGGCCGACATCGAGGTGCCGGACCTGCGAGGCGGCTTCAGCCACCTCATCGCCGCGCTCGCGGCCAAGGGCCAGTCGGCCGTGCGGGGCATCAGCCTCATCGACCGCGGCTACGAGCACTTCACCGAGAAGCTCGAGGCGCTCGGTGCGCAGTTCAGCCGTGAGGTGGACGTCCGCCGCTGACGGACGCCTCGTCCGGGGCGCGACGGCGCGCGGCTACCATCGGTTCCCGTGCCGTCGCCGTCGCGCTCCAACCGCGCCTACCGCAACGTCGCCCGTGTCGTGCGCACGTTCCTGTTCGCGACGACCCGACCCGACTGGCACGGTGCCGAGCACCTGCCCGTCGAGGGCGGGTTCGTCGCGGCCGCGAACCACATGACCGAGGTCGACCCGCTGACGTTCGCCCACTACCTGTGGGACCACGGCCACGTGCCGCGCGTGCTCGCCAAGGCGTCGCTGTTCGCGGTGCCCGTGGTCGGGCCCGTGCTGCGCGCGACCGGTCAGATCCCCGTGCACCGCGACACGGCCGCGGCGGGGGACTCGCTGCGGTCCGCGGTGACCGCCCTCGAGGCGGGCGAGTGCGTCGCGGTGTTCCCCGAGGGCACGCTCACGCGCGACCCCGACCTGTGGCCCATGAAGGCCCGGACGGGTGCCGCGCGGCTCGCGCTGACGACGCGGGTCCCGCTGATCCCCGTCGCGCAGTGGGGGCCGCAGGACCTGCTGCCGCGCTACGGCAAGCTGCTGCGCCCGTTCCCGCGCAAGAAGGTCACCGTCGTCGCCGGGCCGCCCGTCGACCTCACGGACCTGTACGACCGCCCGCAGGACGCCGCGACGCTGCGCGAGGCGACCGAGCGGATCATGGCCGCCATCACGACGATGCTGGCGGAGATCCGCGGAGAGCAGCCGCCCGCCGAGCGGCACGACATGCGCCGGCGACCCGCTCCGGGCGGCGGCGCGCACGACCAGGGGGGTGCGGCGTGACGCCGCCGGTCACGCCGCTGCGAGCCGCGGTGCTCGGCTCCGGCAGCTGGGGCACCACGTTCGCCGCCGTGCTCGCCGACGCGGGCTGCGCCGTCACGGTCTGGGGCCGGGACGCCGCGACCGTCGAGGAGATCACGCAGGAGCACCGCAACTCGCGGTACCTGCCGGGCGTCGAGCTGCCCGCCGGTGTCACGGCGACCGCGGACCCGCGCGCGGCGCTCGCCGACGCCGACGTCGTGGCCGTCGCGATCCCGTCCCAGCGCGCGCGCGAGGTGCTGGCGCCGCTCGCGGACGCGCTGCCCGCGCACGCCGTCGTCGTCTCGCTCATGAAGGGCGTCGAGCTCGACACCGACCAGCGCATGAGCCAGGTCGTCGCGCAGAGCCTCGCGATCGACCCGGCGCGCGTCGCCGTGCTGTCGGGACCGAACCTCGCGCGCGAGATCGCGCTGCGGCAGCCGACCGCGACGGTCGTCGCGTCGACCAGCGCCGACACCGCACGGCTCGTGGCCCGGGCGTGCGCGTCGTCGTACTTCCGCCCGTACACGAACCCCGACGTCGTGGGCGTCGAGCTGTGCGGGGCCGTGAAGAACGTCATCGCGCTCGCGGTCGGCATCTCGCAGGGGCGCGGCATGGGCTTCAACACGATGGCGACCGTCATCACGCGCGGCCTGGTCGAGATCACGCGCCTGGGCCTCGCGCTCGGGGCGGACGCCGAGACGTTCCCCGGGCTGGCGGGCATGGGCGACCTCATGGCGACGTGCGCGTCTCCCGACTCGCGCAACCACACCCTCGGCGTCCACATCGGCCGGGGCATGAGCCTGGACGAGGCGGTCGTGGCGACCGGCGGCACCGCCGAGGGCGTCAAGTCCTGCCGCTCGGTGCTCGAGCTGGCGACGTCGCTCGGCGTCGAGATGCCCATCACCTCGGCCGTCGTGCAGGTGCTGCACGAGGGGCTGCCCGTGGACCGGCTCGCGGGCCTGCTGCTCGCGCGTCCGCACCGCGCCGAGGGCGTGTAGGCCAGGTCCGCGCCCGTCGGGCCGCCCACCCGCCGAGAGACCGGGCGAGGGCTCGTCAGCCTCCGAGACGGTCGGCGGTCGCCGCCAGCGCCGCGTCGAGGTCCCGCCACAGGTCCTCGACGTCCTCGATGCCGACCGACAGCCGCACGAGGTCCTCGGGGACGGTGGGTGACTCGGTGGCGAAGCGGCGGCGCCGCTCGAGCGTCGACTCCACGCCACCCAGGCTCGTCGCCGGGACCCAGAGCCCGACCGCGGCCACGAGCGCGTCGGCCGCGGCCGCCCCGCCCGCCGGCCGCAGGCCGATGATCGCGCCGAAGCCGTCCATCTGGGCGGCCGCGCGGGCGTGCCCCGGGTCGCCGGGCAGGCCCGGGTAGCGGACCTGCGCGACCCCCGGGTGCGCGGACAGGCGGCGCGCGAGCTCGCCGGCGTTGGCCTGCGCGCGCTCGACCCGCAGCGCGAGCGTGCGCAGCCCGCGCAGCGCGAGCCACACCTCGAACGGTCCGGCGATCGCGCCGTGGGTCGTGCGGTGCGCGACGAGACGTGCGTGCAGCGCGGGGTCGTCGGCGACGGTCGCCCCGAGCACCACGTCGGAGTGCCCCGCCAGGTACTTGGTGACCGAGTGCACGACCACGTCCGCACCGAGCGCGAGCGGGCGCTGCACGAGCGGCGTCGCGAACGTGCTGTCGACCACGACGAGCGTGCCGACCTCGTGCGCGGCGGCGACGAGCGCCGGCACGTCGGCGACCTCGAGCATCGGGTTCGTGGGCGACTCGAGCCACAGCAGCGCCGCGGGCCGGTCGTCACCGCCGCCGCGGACCGCCGCGACGACCGCGTCGGTGTCGGCGACGTCGACCGCCTCGACGCGCAGCAGCCCGCGCTCCGCCTGCTCGCGCAGCAGGACGAGCGTCACCTGGTACGCGTGCCGCGGCACCACGACGCGCCCGCCGAGCGGGACCAGCGCGAGCGCGGCGTCGATCGCGGCCATGCCCGACGCGAACACCGTCGCGGGCGGGCCGTCGGCGGGTCGGCCCGCAGCGGCGTGGTCGGTGCGCTCGAGCGCCGCCAGGGCCTCCTCGAACGGCTCCCACGCCGGTGTGCCGATGCGTCCGTACAGGTGCTCACCGGCCGACGGCACGCCCTGCGACACGAACGTCGACGTGAGCACCACGGGCGGGTTCAGCGACCCGCCGGGCTCCCTGGCGGGGCGCCCGGCGCTCACCGCGAGGGTGCGCGGCGACACGTCGTGCGGGTGCGCGCGGCGGGTGGGGGACTGGTCCGGGGAGGCGGGCGCCGGGGTGGTCACCCGGGCAGGCTACGCGAGCGCCGGCACCGCACGGCGAGGCCGCCCACGGTGCGGGAGCGCCGGCGCGTGCGGGCGCGGGCCCCGACGGACCGGGCCGCCCGGTGCGCCGGGTGCCGCGCTCGCCTCGGGGGTAGGGTCGGTGCGCGATGGACGCCTCGACCACGCCCCCAGCCGCCGCCGACGACGGCCGCGCCCGTGCCGTCGGTGCACGACCCCGTGTGATGGTGCTCTTCGGCGGGCGGTCGGGCGAGCACGCGATCAGCTGCGCCACGGCGAGCGGCGTGCTGCGCGCGCTCGACCGGGACCGCTACGACGTCGTCGCCGTGGGCATCACGCGCCGCGGCGAGTGGGTGCTCGCGGACGACGACCCGGACCGGTGGGCGATCCGCGACGGCCGCCTGCCCGAGGTCGAGGACACCGCGACGCGCGTCCTGCTGCCCCAGGGCACCGCCGAGCGCGACGTCCAGGTGCTGCACGACGGCCGGCTCGGGGCCCCGCTCGGCGCGGTCGACGTCGTGTTCCCGCTGCTGCACGGCCCGTTCGGCGAGGACGGCACGCTGCAGGGGCTGCTCGAGCTGGCCGACGTGCGGTACGTCGGGTCGGGCGTGCTCGCCTCGGCCGTCGGCATGGACAAGCACATGATGAAGCTCGTGCTCGCCGGGTCGGGTCTGCGCGTCGGGCCCTTCCGCGTGGTCCCCGCGGGCGTCGCGCCGGACGCCGCGACGCTCGGCGCGATCGTCGACGACCTCGGGCTGCCGGTCTTCGTCAAGCCCGCGCGCGCCGGCTCGAGCCTGGGCATCACGCGCGTCGACGACGCCGCCGACCTGCCCGCCGCGGTCGCGGCCGCGCGCGAGCACGACCCCAAGGTCGTCGTCGAGGCGGCGATCGTGGGTCGCGAGATCGAGTGCGGCGTCCTCGGCGGACGATCGGGCGCCGCCCCCCGCGCGTCGCTGCCGGGCGAGGTCGTCGTTGCCGAGGCCGACCACACGTTCTACGACTTCGCGGCCAAGTACCTCGACCAGACCGGTGTCACGCTGTCGTGCCCCGCCGACCTGCCGCAGGACGTCGTCGAGCGCGTGCAGGACGCGGCCGTGCGCGCGTTCGAGGCCGTCGGCTGCGAGGGCATCGCCCGGGTCGACGTGTTCGTCACGGCCGACGGCGAGGTCGTCGTCAACGAGATCAACACGATGCCCGGGTTCACGCCGTACTCGATGTACCCGCGGATGTGGCAGGCCAGCGGGGTCGACTACCCGACGCTGGTCGACGAGCTGGTCGCGCTCGCGCTCGAGCGGCCCACCGGGCTGCGCTGAGCCCGTCCGCCCCGGGAGGGCGTCACAGGCACTGCCGCTGCTGCTCGGTCCGTGCCACCGCCGGGCCGATCCGGTCGAGGAACGACGTCGAGCGGGTCTGCGCGACCGAGCCCGGCACGCGCACCTCGACGGCCGGTACGCGCCCGTACGTCGTGAACGTCCAGTCGCCGTCGGCC
>NZ_LNTD01000244.1 GCF_001462455.1 Cellulomonas sp. B6 | reverse complement strand
GCGGTAGACGAGGGGCTGCGCGTCCGTCACGCCGTGCGCGAGCGCGCGCAGCGACACCAGATAGCTGTCGCCGACGGGCGTGCGCTGGACGACGCGCGCCCGCACCCACGCGAGCGCGTCGTCGACCACCGCCTCACCCGTGGGCAGCGCGGTCCAGCCGCCGTCGGCGAACCGGTCGACGCCCGACGTCGCGAACCGCGTCGACACGTCCTCCTGGCCCTCGGCGAGGAACGACACCGCGACCGTCGACGCGCGTGACAGGGCGGGCCACGACGACGACCCGGACGCCAGCGAGAACGCGAGCAGCGGGGGAGCGGCCGACACCGAGATGACGGACGTCGCGGTGAAGCCGACGTGCGCGGCGCCGTCCCGCAGGGTCACCACGGCGACCCCGGCGGCGTGCCGACGGAACACCTGCTTGTACTCGTCGGCCGTGAGCGCGGGCTCGTCGTGGTCGGCCAGCGCGCGCTCGAGGTGGCGCAGGTCCGGCGTGCTGGTGCTCATCGCACGACCTCCAGCGCGGAGGTGAGCTGGCGGGTGGCCTGCGAGGCGGACTGCGCGGCCGGCGTCGGCGCGTCGGACGCCCCGGGTGCGCCGAGCGGTGCGCCGACCGCCCGTCGCAGCGGCCGCTCGGCCCGCTCCCACCAGCGTGCGACGGCCGGATCCAGGTCGGCGAGGTCGGCGTCCAGGACGCTGAGCGTGCGCGTCGGGACGGTCGCGCCGAGCTCGACGAGCACCGGCCGCAGGTGCACCTCGCCGACGAGCGCGTGCGCGGGGGCCGCCGACACCACGAGCGGCACGGCGACGACGCCGTCGAGCGCGTCGGGCCCGTAGAGGTCGAGGAACGACTTGAGCAGCCCCGTGAACGACGCCTTGTAGACGGGGGTCGCGACGACGAGCACGTCACCACCGGCGACGGTCGCGAGCGCGGCGTCGACGTCGGCCGGGCGGGGCTGCGCGTGCAGCCCGGGCGCGTGCGCGGCGAGGTCGACGACGGCGGGGTCGGCGCCCGCGCCGAGGTGGCCGGCGAGCGTGCGGGCGAGGGCGGTCGCGGCGCCGAGCGTGCGC
>NZ_LNTD01000243.1 GCF_001462455.1 Cellulomonas sp. B6 | reverse complement strand
GACGAGACCGCCCCCGGCGCGGGCGTCCCCGACGCGGTCGTCCCGACGGACCCGGCAGCGGCACCGGCACCGGCGTCGGACGTGTCGTCGGACGGCGTCCCGGCCGTGGTGCCCGCGGACGGCGTCCCCGCCGTGGTGCCCGCGGACGGCGTGCCGTCCGAGGCCGAGCTCGAGCGGATCGCGACGCCCGCGACCGTGCGGCGCGCCCCGCGGTACCGGGCGTTCATGGTCACCGGTGCGCTGGTGGGCGCGGTCGTCGCGCTGGTCGTCGCGCTCGCGACCGCCGGCAGCAGCGGCGTGACGTCCGACGACGGCGGCGTGCTGCCGTTCCTCGGCGGCCAGAACGGCGTGCGCTGGCTGCTCGCGCTGACCGGTGCGGTCGTCGGCTGCTTCGTCGGCGGGGGCGTCGCGGCGTACGTCGACCGACGCAGCGCGCGGCGATCGCAGCGGTCCGCGCGCCCCTGACCTGCGAGGACGTGCCCCGAGCGCGGTGCGCGCGACATCTCCCGGACCGGGTGGACCCACCCCCGGCGGGGTGTGCGACCATGGTCCCGTGGCCCCCCGCGCAGACGGACGTCTCAACCACGACCTTCTACCCGGCGAGAAAGGCCCGCAGGACGCCTGCGGTGTCTTCGGCGTCTGGGCACCCGGTGAGGAGGTCGCGAAGCTCACCTACTTCGGGCTCTACGCGCTCCAGCACCGGGGTCAGGAGTCGGCTGGCATCGCGACGTCGAACGGTTCCCAGCTCCTCGTCTACAAGGACATGGGACTGGTCTCCCAGGTGTTCGACGAGACCGCGCTGAACGCCCTGCAGGGGCACATCGCGATCGGGCACACGCGCTACTCGACGACCGGCGGGTCGACGTGGGAGAACGCGCAGCCGACGCTCGGCCCGACGGCCGCCGGCACCGTGGCCCTCGGCCACAACGGCAACCTCACCAACACCGCCGAGCTCGTCGACCTCGTCGCCGAGCGGTACGGCAGCCAGCGGCGCGGCGAGCTCGCGCGTGGCAACACCACCGACACCGCGCTCATCACGGCGCTGCTCGCGGGCGACCCGGACCACACGCTCGAGGCCACCGCGCTCGAGGTGCTGCCGCGCCTGCGCGGCGCGTTCTGCCTCGTGTTCATGGACGAGCGCACGCTGTACGCGGCGCGCGACCCGCAGGGCGTGCGCCCGCTGGTCCTCGGCCGCACCGAGCGCGGCTGGGTCGTGGCCTCCGAGACGCCGGCCCTCGACATCGTGGGTGCGTCGTACGTGCGCGAGGTCGAGCCGGGCGAGTTCATCGCGATCGACGCCGACGGCCTGCGTTCCACGCGGTTCGCGCCCATCGAGCGCGCGGGCTGCGTGTTCGAGTACGTCTACCTCGCGCGGCCCGACACGACGATCAACGGTCGGTCCGTGCACGCGGCGCGCGTCGCGATGGGGCGGCGGCTGGCCAACGAGCACCCCGTCGAGGCGGACCTCGTGATCCCCGTGCCCGAGTCCGGCACGCCCGCCGCCGTGGGCTACGCGGCTGAGTCGGGCATCCCGTTCGGTCAGGGGCTGACCAAGAACGCGTACGTCGGGCGCACGTTCATCCAGCCGTCGCAGACGCTGCGCCAGCTGGGGATCCGCCTCAAGCTCAACCCGCTCAAGGACATCATCCGCGGCAAGCGGCTCGTGGTCGTCGACGACACGATCGTGCGCGGCAACACCCAGCGCGCGCTCGTGCGGATGCTGCGGGAGTCCGGCGCCGCGGAGGTCCACATCCGCATCACGGCGCCGCCCGTGAAGTGGCCGTGCTTCTACGGCATCGACTTCGCGTCACGCGCCGAGCTCATCGCGAACGGCCTGGGGGTGCGCGAGATCGCGCAGTCGCTCGGCGCCGACTCGCTCGGATACCTGTCGGAGGACGGCATGATCGCTGCGACCGAGCAGCCCGCGTCGCAGCTGTGCACGGCGTGCTTCAGCGGCGTCTACCCCATCGAGCTGCCGCCGACCGAGCAGCTCGGCAAGCACCTGCTCGAGCAGAACCAGCTGCCGCTGGGCCAGCCCGAGGACGGTCTGCTCTCCATCGTCCCCACGTCCGGTGGCGCGTCCGCGCTGGAGCACCCGTGAGCGCCCCGCAGCCGGTGACGTACGCGTCGGCCGGGGTCGACACCGAGGCCGGCGACAAGGCCGTCGAGCTCATGAAGGACGCCGTGCGCGCGACGCACGGTCCGCAGGTGCTCGGCGGCGTCGGCGGGTTCGCCGGGCTGTACGACGCGTCCGCGCTCACGGCGTACCGCAAGCCGCTGCTCGCGACGTCGACCGACGGCGTCGGCACCAAGGTCGCGATCGCGCAGGCCATGGACGTGCACGACACGATCGGGTTCGACCTGGTCGGCATGGTCGTGGACGACATCGTCGTGGTCGGTGCACGCCCGCTGTTCATGACCGACTACATCGCGTGCGGCAGGGTCGTGCCGGAGCGCATCGCCGACGTCGTGCGCGGCATCGCGGCCGCGTGCACGGTCGCGGGCACGGCGCTGGTCGGCGGTGAGACCGCCGAGCACCCCGGGTTGCTCGGGCCCGACGAGTACGACGTCGCGGGCGCCGCCACCGGCGTCGTCGAGGCCGACGAGCTGCTGGGGCCCGAGCGTGTGCGCGAGGGCGACGTGCTCGTCGCGCTCGGCTCGTCCGGGCTGCACTCCAACGGGTACTCGCTCGTGCGCCGGGTCGTGCAGGTCGCGGGCTGGGGCCTCGACCGGCACGTCGACGAGCTGGGCCGCACGCTGGGCGCCGAGCTGCTCGAGCCGACGCGTGTCTACGCGTCCGACTGCCTCGCGCTCGTCGAGCGGTTCGGGGTGGCGGGCGTCCACGTGTTCTCGCACGTCACCGGCGGTGGGCTCGCGGCGAACGTCGCGCGGGTGCTGCCCGCGGGGCTGGTCGCCGACGTCGACCGCGCGTCGTGGGTCCTGCCGCCCGTCTTCTCGATGGTGCAGGGACTCGGCCAGGTGCCGTGGGGAGACCTCGAGGGCACCCTCAACCTCGGTGTCGGCATGGTCGCGGTCGTCGCGGCCGACGTCGCGGACGACGTGCAGCGTGCGGCACGCGAGCTCGGCATGCCCGCGTGGGTGCTGGGGTCGGTGCGGCCGTGGCGCGACGAGGACGCGACCGCTGCCGACGTGGTCGCGGGCACCAAGGGTGTGCAGGGCGGCGCGGTGCGGATGCACGACACGTACCGCACCGCCTGAGGCGCGGTCCGACGGCGCGTCCCGCCGGCCTCGGGCGACGGGACGGCGCGCGCCGGGCGCCTGCGGCGGCGACGCAGGGCGTGGTCGCTGTGCAGCACGGCGGCCCGGCTCGGCGGCCCGAGCTCTGCCCGCTCCCGACCGCGGCGGCGTCCAGCACGTCGCTCGGGCGCAGCTCGACGTGGTCGGGCGCACGAGGGAGCGCGTCGCAGGTGCCGCGGTGCCGGGCTCGGCGCGCGTGCACCGGTCCGTGCGGACCCGCCGGCTGCGCGTGCGCCCGCACGGTCGACGACCGTGCGGGCGCACGACGACGAGCACCCGACGTCAGAGCCGGACGAGGCGGTCGGCGGGCGCACGTCCGAGGTGCGCGAGCGACCCGAGCGCTGCTAGCGCTCGTCGTCCTCCGAGGGCCAGCGGTCCCAGCCGGCGGGCTCGGTGTCGTCCGTGTCCACCGCGGTGCGGCGGGTGTCCGTGACGACGTCGTTGTGGCCGCGAGACGAGAGCTCCTGCTCGAGAGCTCGGTAGTTCGTGTCGGGGCTGAAGTACTTCAGCTCCCGAGCGACCTTCGTCTGCTTTGCCTTCTGACGGCCGCGCCCCATGGCATCGACCCCCTCTAACGTGGAAGCGGGGCGGCTCCGTGCTGACACGTGCGGCCCCGGGGTGCTGTTCAGTCTCTTCGTGTGGCAACGGTACATGCTCGCGATCCATTCCGACCACCTGCGGGCGGGTGGGGTCGGACACGGTGGTGCCGCGACGCGTCCGGACCGGCCCCGGCGCATCACGGGGCGCATGACAGGGGGCTGCGAGCCGCTGTGACTGCACGGGTGCCTGCGGAGCCTCGGAGGTCCGGACTTCGACCACCTAGATACCACAATGCGGACCCGCGTGATGTGACGTACGTCACAGTTGGGGTGCATTCGGGTGGGGCGGAGGGCCTCTGACGGCCGCGTTCGCGTTCCGAAGGCATGGGTGACCACCGACTCCGAGATGTTCGCCCTGGTCAGCACGCTGATGGACGTGCGTCCGGGTGCCGGGAGGTGCATGTCGCCGAGACGGATGTCACACGAACGGGCGATTCGGGTGGCGAACGACGCCCAGATGTGTCCGGGTTCGCGGGGGTTTAGGGTCGTGGAACGGACGGCGCCCCAGGGTCGTGGCGACGGACTGAGAGGTCGACGGAACCGATTCGACGACCGTCAGGACGGAGCCGAGGTGTCCTGGAGTGCCCGATGTGTCAGATTCGTGAGACGACCGATGTGCCCCTCGGGGCAGTCCCGGATCCGGCCTGAGCTCGTCGCCGGGTCACGAGCAAGGAGGTAGAACAGTGTCCACCCACTCGTCAGAGGCAGAGGCCCTCTTGACGCCGTCCGAGGTCGCGACGCTCTTCCGTGTCGACCCCAAGACGGTGACCCGCTGGGCCAAGTCGGGCAAGCTCTCGTCGATCCGGACGCTCGGCGGTCACCGCCGGTACCGGGAGTCCGAGGTGCGAGACCTGCTCAACGGCGTCCCGCAGCCGCGGGGAACCGACGTCTGACGTCGTCGGTACCGCCCGCCCTGGGACGGACGACGCGCACCGTGGGGGAGTGCGCGCGGCGCCCAGGGCTCCCGCTCGGCGTCGGAGGCGAGTGCGTCGTCACCACGACGCGCAGCCCCGCCGCCGCAGCGGGCGTAGCACCGCACGACGACGGCCGCGGACCGGAGCTCGGTGACCCCGAGCCCGGTACCGCGGCCGTCGTCGTACGCAGCGGATCGTCGCCTCGCGCGGCGGCGAGACCGTGAGCGGCCCCGCGCGACTCTCAGCGCACGATCTTGCGGACGACCCCCGCGACCACGACCGCGACGACGACACCCGCCACGAGCAGCACCTTGCGCGCGTGGTCGCGGTCCTCGGGCAGCGCTGCGGGGTCGGTGGCGTCGAACCACAGGCGGCGGCCGCGCGCCTTGGCCCTCTCCGCCTGGTGGGCGGGGTGGACCCGGTCGACGAGCGCGTCGACCGTCGCGGCGAGCTGCTCGCGCGACAGCGTGACCTCCGCCTCGAGGGCGGCGATGTGCGGGGTCGGCGTGGTGTCGTCGGCGCTCACTGCTGGAAGCCCTTCTTGACGGCCTCGACGTCCTGCTGGACGTTCTCGATGGCGCGGTCGGGGACGGGCGGCGTGCCCTGCTTGAGGTGACGGAGCCCGAGCAGCGCCAGGGTGGCCGTGATCAGCAGCAGCACGACCGACACGATCAGCGCCGCGAGCCAGGCGGGCACGGCGTTCGCCAGGCCGATGATGGCGGTCGCGATGAACGCCGTCAGCGTGTACAGCCCGAGGACGCCGGCGCCGACCAGCAGGCCCGCACCGATGCCGACCTGCTTGGCCTTGGAGGCGAGCTCGGCCTTCGCCAGGTCGATCTCGGCGCGGACGAGGCGGGCGGCCTGCTCGCTGAGGTCGGCGACGAGCTGCCCCAGGGACCGCGGGTCCTGCGGTGCGTCGGGGCGGGCGTCGCTCGCCCATCCGGAGTGCGTGACCATTCGACGACCTTCCTCACCTGCGGGGACGGGTGCTGCCGGAGGTCTTCAGTCTGCTGGTCCGCCCGGCTTCGCGCGAGGCCAGCCGGGCGTCCGGTGTGCCGCGCGGGTCGGCCCGGGGCGGAGGGAGCCGGCGGAGCGTGCCGGTCAGTCGGACCAGGGGTGCACCTGCTCCTCGGCGGGGTGGGTGCTCGGGGGCACGGGGATCAGGCTCGGGCCGGCGGGGAGCATCGCCCGACCCCACGCCGCCGCACCCGCGGCGAGGAGCACGAGGGCGCCCCCGACCAGCAGCGCCGACAGCCACAGTGCGACGGCCTGCGCGAGCGCGACGACCGCGGCGAACGCGAAGAGCGCGATCCCCAGGGCCGTGAGCAGCGCCGCGACGCCGAACGCGATCGCCGACGGGCGGATCTGCACCGCGCGCGTCCGCACGCTGCGGCTCACGGCGTCGAGCTCGTGCTGCACCGCCGCGCGGACCCTGTCCTCGGCGCGCACGATCTTGTCGCGCGTGCGCTCGGAGAGCGGGTCGGTGATGCGGTCGAAGAGGCGGGTACGGGGTCGCTCGCTCGTGGCGGTCACGGGGTGTCCTCGGTCGGTGGGCCTGTGCTCCCACGGTAGGCACGCAGGTGGCGTCGACGGACGGGACGATGGGCCCGAGAACGGCGGCGGACGGGTGAGGTCGCGTCGGGGCGCCGACGCGGGCGTCGCCGCGACGTGCGACGCGCCCGGTGCCGGTCGTGCACGACGTCGTGCCGCGGGCCGACCTGCGCAGGTGGCTGGAACGCGAAAGACCCCCGGGTCTCCCCGGGGGTCTTCGGTGTGGTGTGGCTCCGACCGGCGTCGATCCGGTGACCTTTCGATTTTCAGTCGAACGCTCTACCAACTGAGCTACAGAGCCTCGATACGAGGGAGCCGACCTCTCGGTCGGCCCTCGCAGCGACCCCGACGGGACTTGAACCCGCGACCTCCGCCGTGACAGGGCGGCGCGCTAACCAACTGCGCTACGGGGCCTCGTGGCGACCGAAGTCGCCGTGAAGCTTCGTGCTGTACTGCTGTGCTCGTACCCCCAACGGGATTCGAACCCGTGCTACCGCCGTGAAAGGGCGGGGTCCTAGGCCGCTAGACGATGAGGGCGGGTTGTCCGCCCCGGACGTCGAGGCGTCGGAAGACCGGTGATAACCATACGGGGTCCGCGGCCGATCGCCAAAAACGATCCTCGTGGCTCCCGCTGCGGACGCCCCGACCCCCTGCCGTCGCGGCCGTGACCAGGCAGGATGGTGGCGTGGTCGAGATGACGCGTGAGGAGTTCGAGGACGCGGTGCGCGACGCCCTGGACGAGGTCCCGGAGGAGCTCGCCGCGATGATGGACAACGTCGTGGTGCTCGTGGAGGACGACGCGCCCGCCGACGACCCCGAGCTGCTCGGCCTCTACGAGGGCACCCCGCTCACCGAGCGGGGCGAGTTCTGGGCGGCGGGCTCGCTGCCCGACCGGATCTTCGTCTTCCGGAACCCGACCCTCGCGATCTGCGAGGACCGTGACGAGGTCGTCGAGGAGGTCGCGGTCACGGTCGTGCACGAGATCGCGCACCACTTCGGCATCGACGACGACCGGCTGCACGCGCTCGGCTGGGGCTGACGCGTCCGTCGCGCCGCCACGGCCGGGTGCGCCCGTGGCGCGGTGGGGCGGGCACGGCTCGGCGGGGGCGGTCGCCCTCCACGACC
>NZ_LNTD01000242.1 GCF_001462455.1 Cellulomonas sp. B6 | reverse complement strand
CGGACGACGGACGGTGGGGGCTCAGGCGAGGAAGGAGCGGGCGCGCTCGTACTGCGGGGCGAGCGCGAGGTCGGCGCCCAGGGCGACGGCGGCGCGGTGCGGCCACGCGGGGTCCGCGAGCAGCGGACGGCCCAGCGCGACCGCGTCGGCGGACCCGTCGGCCACGACCCGCTCGGCGTCCTGCGGGTCCGTGATGAGCCCCACCGCGACCGTCGGCACGCCCGCCTCGGCGCGCACCCGCGCCGCGAGCGGCACCTGGTACGCCGGGCCCGTGGGGATGCGCACGTGCGGCAGGTTGCCGCCCGACGACACGTGCACCATGTCGACGCCCAGCGGTGCGAGGTCCCGCGCGAGGCGCACCGTGTCGTCGCCCGTCCAGCCGGCCGGCTCGACCCAGTCCGTCGCGGACACCCGCACGAGCACGGGCATCATGTCCGGCACCGCGGCGCGCACCGCCGTGACGACCTCCCGCACCAGGCGCGTGCGGTTCTCGAACGAGCCGCCGTACGCGTCGTCGCGCACGTTCGAGTCCGGCGAGCAGAACTGGTGCAGCAGGTACCCGTGGGCGGCGTGCACCTCGACCACGTCGTACCCCGCCGCGACCGCGCGGCGCGCGGCGTCCGCGAACGCCGTCACGACGTCCCCGATCTCCTCGACGGTCAGCGCGTGCGGCGCCGGGTGCGTGTCGCTGAACGCCACCGCGCTCGGGCCGACGACGGGCCAGCCGCCCGCGCCGTCGGCGAGCGGGGCGCCGCCGCGCCACGGCGCGTCCGTGCTGGCCTTGCGGCCCGCGTGCGCGAGCTGCACGCCCGCGACCACGCCCTGCGCGTGCACCAGGTCGGTCACCGTGCGGTGCGCCGCGACCTGCGCGTCGTCCCACAGACCCAGGTCGAACGGGCTGATGCGGCCGTCCGCCGTCACCGCCGTCGCCTCGACGATCACGTGCGCGACCCCGCCCACCGCGCGCGAGCCGTAGTGCTGCACGTGCCACGCGTTCGGCGCACCCGCGTCCGGCCCGTCGGCGGCCGCCGAGTACTGGCACATCGGCGCCATCCACACGCGGTGCGCGAACGTCGTGCCACGGATCGACAGCGGGGAGAACAGCGCGGACATGCGGGTGCCTTCCGGGGGGGAGGTGCGGGGTCGGGCCGTCGGGCC
>NZ_LNTD01000241.1 GCF_001462455.1 Cellulomonas sp. B6 | reverse complement strand
GCCCGGCCCCGACCGAAGAGGAACCATGGCACGCATCTACGAGGACGCCACCGCGCTCGTCGGCAGCACCCCGCTGGTCCGCATCAACAAGATCACGGACGGCGCTGGCGCGACCGTCGTCGGCAAGCTCGAGTTCTACAACCCGGCCAACTCGGTGAAGGACCGCATCGGCGTCGCGATCATCGACGCCGCCGAGCGGTCGGGCGAGCTGAAGCCCGGCGGCACGATCGTCGAGGCGACCAGCGGCAACACGGGCATCGCGCTCGCGTTCGTCGGCGCGGCCCGCGGCTACGACGTCGTGCTCACGATGCCCGAGACGATGTCGAAGGAGCGGCGCGCGCTGCTGCGCGCGTTCGGCGCCGAGCTCATCCTCACGCCGGGCTCCGAGGGCATGAAGGGCGCGGTCAACCGCGCCAACGAGGTCGTCGCCGAGCGTCCGGGCGCGATCCTCGCGCGGCAGTTCGCGAACGAGGCGAACCCCGAGGTGCACCGCCGCACGACGGCCGAGGAGATCTGGGCCGACACGGACGGCGAGGTCGACATCGTCGTGGCCGGCATCGGCACGGGCGGCACGATCACGGGCGTCGGGCAGGTGCTCAAGGAGCGCAAGCCGGGCGTGCAGATCGTCGGCGTCGAGCCCGCCGAGTCTCCGATCCTCAACGGCGGCGCACCCGGCCCGCACAAGATCCAGGGCATCGGCGCGAACTTCGTGCCCGAGATCCTCGACACGAACGTCTACGACGAGATCATCGACGTCGACGCCGAGACGGCCGTCGCGGTCGCGCGCCGCGCCGCGCGCGAGGAGGGCCTGCTCGTGGGCATCTCGTCGGGCGCCGCGCTGCACGCCGCGACGCTGCTCGCGCAGCGTCCCGAGAACGCGGGCAAGCTGATCGTCGCGATCATCCCGTCGTTCGGCGAGCGCTACCTGTCCTCGGTGCTCTACGCCGACCTGCTCGACTGACACCGGTCCGACGCGCCCGGCCGCCACCGCGGCCGGGCGCGTCCGCGTCGGCCCCACCACCCGTCCCCACCGCCCCACGGAGCACCCCATGCGCCCGCTCGCCGACTTCCTGCGCGTCCTGCGCGACGACCTGCAGGCGGCGCACCGGCACGACCCGGCGGCGCGCTCGCTGCTCGAGGTCGCGCTGGCCTACCCGGGCGTGCACGCGATCTGGGTGTACCGGCTCGCCCACCGCATGTGGCAGGTGCCGCCGCTGCGGCTGCCCGCACGGCTGGTGTCGCAGGTCGCCCGCGCGTTCACGGGCGTCGAGATCCACCCCGGCGCAAGCCTGGGCGAGCGGCTGTTCATCGACCACGGCATGGGCGTCGTGATCGGCGAGACCGCCGAGGTCGGCGACGACGTCGTGCTGTTCCACGGCTCGACGCTGGGCGGCAAGTCCATGAAGCGCGGCAAGCGCCACCCCACGCTCGGCGACCGGGTCGTGGTCGGCGCGGGCGCCAAGATCCTGGGCCCCGTGTGGGTGGGCGACGACGCGCAGGTCGGCGCGAACGCAGTCGTCATCGCCGACGTGCCGGCGGGGGCGGTCGCGGTGGGCGTGCCCGCGAAGGTGCGGCGTCGGCCCGCCGCCGCGCCGTTCGACGCCGAGGTCGACGACCCGGCGATCTACATCTGACACGACGTCGGCACCGCCGCTGCACGGTGCCGCGCCAGGGTTCCCTAGCGCACGCTTGTTCTAGTTGTTATCAAACATTGCGGTACCCTGGGTGCGTGCTCCTCCGCATCGACACCGCCTCCGACGAGCCGCTGTACGCGCAGCTCGCGGGCCAGATCCGCGCCGCCGTCGCGCGCGGCGACGCCCCGCCCGGCACGCGCCTGCCGGCCGCGCGCGAGCTCGCGGCCTCGCTCGAGATCAACCTGCACACCGTGCTGCACGCATACCAGGACCTGCGGGACGAGGGCCTGGTCGACCTGCGCCGCGGCCGCGGCGCCGTCGTCACGGGCCACCGCGCCGCCGACCTCACCGAGCTGCACGCCGCGGTCGACGCGCTCGTCGCGACCGCGCGGCGCCTGCACGTCGCACCCGAGACCGTCACGACCCTCGTCAAGGA
>NZ_LNTD01000240.1 GCF_001462455.1 Cellulomonas sp. B6 | reverse complement strand
GCGGGCGGGGGAGGCGGGGCCCGCGCGCGACGAGCGCCGCGCGCCGGTCCACGTCGTCGAAGCTGAACGGCCCCGGGCGGCCCAGCGCTCCGGGCGTGAAGTTCCGCTCGTCGACGGTCTGCAACGGGTGGTGCACGACGAGCGCGGCCCGCGCCCCGCCGGGCAGGGCGGCGGCCTCGTCGACCGCGTCGAGCAGCTCGCCCACCGGCACGGCCGGCGGCCGCGGCGCCCCCGTGCGCTCGTCGGCGCCGCTGTGCACGACCACCAGGTGCTCACCCGCCGCGGTCACCGCGTCGAGGAACAGCTGCCGGTCCTCGGTGCGCCGGTCGCGCTCGCCGACCAGCGGGTCGCGCGCCAGCACGTCGTCGCCGTCGGGCGTGCCCGCGCGCGGGAACGCGCCGTCGTCGAGGCCCAGCAGGCACACCACGCGGTGCGGCACCGCGCGCATCGGCTCGAGCGAGCAGACCGTGAGCGCACCCGTGCGGAACCCGGCGCGCGTGGGCCGCCCCGCGAGGCGCGGCTCGAGCAGCGCCACGACGTCGGCGAGCCGCAGCGGAGCGTCGGTGCCCGCGCTCGACGTGCGCACGTCGGCCAGCACCGCCCGCGCACCGACCTCCTGCCACGCGTCGTCCGGGTCGGCCAGGGCGAGCAGCGCGAGCGCGCGTTCGAGCGTCGCGAGCCACGCGCTCGCGGGCCGCTCGCCGTCGAGCTCGGCCAGCAGGCCGGTGAGCCGGTCGACGAGCTCGGCGAACCGGCCCGCGAGGTCGACGTCGGTCGAGTCCACGTCGTCGAGCGGCAGCGCCGACCCGACGAACCGGTGGTCCTCCTCGGCCATCGCGACGCCCAGCAGCAGCCGGTCGGTCGCGGTGCGCCACGTGCCCTGCGCGACCGCGCCCAGCCCGTACCGCGCGCGCCGCGCCTGGTCCTCGCCCCACCGCGCGCCGGACTCGAGCGCCCACGCGCGCAGCCGCTCGACGGCCGCGTCGTCGAACCCGAACCGTCGTCGCACCGCAGGCAGGCCCGCGAGGTCGACCACCGCGGAGGCCGTGACGCGCGATCCCGCGAGCGCGAGCAGGTCGGACAGCACGCGCAGCAGCGGGTTGGTGCGCGCGGGCGCACGGTCGGCGAGCCGCACGCGCAGGGAGCGCCCCGGGTGGGTGCCGCGCTCGGCGCCGTCCGCGTCGGCACCGGTGCCCGACGCGGTGCCGAACGCCGCCGCCACGAGCGGTGCGAACGCCTCGACGTCGGGGCACAGCACCACGACGTCGCGCGGCTGCAGCGTCGGGTCGTCGGCGAGCAGCCCGAGCACGACCTCGCGCAACACCTCGACCTGCCGTCCGCGGCCGTGGCACGCGTGCACCTGCACGCTCCGGTCGTCCGGCGCCACGGCGGCGGGCACGGCCGGCCGCTCGTCGGCGCGCAGCGCGGCCTGCACCGCGCCGAGCACGGTCGGCGGGGGAGCGGGCGCGGCGTGGTGCGTCACGTCGGCGCCCGCGGCGGTCAGGCGCGCGCCGAGCTCGGTGGCGTCGCGCGCGGTCGACGCGAGCAGCGGGTGCACCGCGACCGTGGGCCCGTCGGCGCGCCGCGGCGCCGGCGTCCCGGGTGCGGCGGGCTCGACCCCGCGCGCCGCGCGGTGCCACAGCGCGTCCGACGGGTGCGGCAGCCACACGTGCACGTCGCGGTGCACCGCGAGCGCCGCGAGCACGTCGACGTGCGCACGCGACAGCCGCGTCGGGCCCAGCACCGACAGCCGCCCCGGCAGGTCCACGACGCCCGGGTCGACGGTCAGCGCGCGCACGGCGTCCGCGAGCCGCTCGGCCGGGCTCGCCACGCCCAGGTCGGCGCGCACCGCGCGCCACAGCGGCGCCTGCCACGCCAGGTCGGCCGGCAGCGGCGCGCCCGCACCGTCCTCGTCGTCGCCCGCCGCCCACGCCGTCACGAGCGACGGGCGCTGCGCGGCGTACGCCGTGAACGCGCCCGCGAGACGCTGCGCGAGCCGCACCCGGCGGCCCCGCCGCACGGCGTCGCGCGCGTCCGGCTCGTCGGTGACGTGGCGGGCCAGCGGGTGCGCCCAGGCCTCGCCCGCCGCGACGGCCGCGTCGACCGCGCGCAGCACGTGCCACACGAGCCGCTCGGGCTCCCACGGGTCGTCGTCGCGCGCGGTACCCGTGGCCGCGGCGACCGCGTCGCGCACGAGCCGCGCAGGCGGGTCGAAGTCGATGCGCGCGCACACGCCGGCCTCGCCGTCAGGGCCCGCGCCCAGGCGGTGCGACAGCCGCTGCGCGACCCACCGCTCGACGCCCCGGGTCGGCACCGCGACGACCTCGCGCGCGAACGGGTCGGTGCCGGGCGGCACGTCGGCCAGGACGTCGGCGAGCGCGTCGACCAGCACGTCGGCACGCGGCGAGGTGTGCACGCGCAGCCGGCCTCGCCCGCCCGCCCCGTCGAACCCCGCCGTCACGCGC
>NZ_LNTD01000239.1 GCF_001462455.1 Cellulomonas sp. B6 | reverse complement strand
GCCGCCGGCCGCCGAGCCCGTGGACCCGCCCGCGGCGGACCCACCCGCCGCGGAGCCGCCCGTGGTCCCGACGCCGGCCGACTGCCCGAGCGCCGCGGTCCCGGCGGCGATCCCGCCGCCGACCGGCAGCGGGTGCGCGAGCGCGCCGAGACCCAGCAGGCCGAGCACGAGCGGTGCGACGACCGCGCGCATGCCGTGGTTGACGTCGCCCAGCTCGAGCACCAGCGCACGGCACCGGCCGCACTCGTCGAGGTGCTGCTCGACGGTGCGGGCGTCCCGCGCGCCGAGGCCGCCGCGCACGTGGGCTCCGAGCTTGCCGGACACGGTGCGGCACGCGTCGTCGAGCGGGTCCTGCAGGTGCATCTGCAGGTACGCCTGCCGCAGCCCCTCGCGCGCCCGGTACGCGAGGGCGGCGGCGCTGTTGGCCGTCAGGCCCAGCAGCGGTGCGATCTGCGCGGGCGTCAGGCCCTCGACCTCGCTGTGCCACAGCACGGCCTGCCACCGCTCGGGCAGCGAGCGGAACGCGCGCGCGACGACGACGCGCTCGAACCCGGCGAGCGTCGGCTCCTCGGCGGCCTCGACGGGGGTCGACGCGGTCTCGAGCGTCGCGACGTCGTCGGTGGGCTGCGTGCGCCGCCCGGCGGTCCGGCGGACCGCTGCCACGCGACGCACCACCGTGAACAGGTAGGCACGGAAGGCGGACTCGGGCCCGCCGCCGCCGCGGATCGCGCGGTGCACGTTGGCGAACGCGTCGGCGACGACGTCCTCGGCGTCGGCCACCCCGTCGGTGTACTGCCGCGCGACGACGAACGCGGCACCCGCGTGCCGCTCGTACAGGCGCCCGAACGCGTCGGCGTCGCCCTCGCGGGTGGCGCGCAGCAGCGCGGCGTCATCCTCGATGACCCCGTCGACCTCCGTGCCTGCCGCCACGCCGTCTTCCCGTCAGGTCCTCGTCCGCACGATCTCGCCTCGACAGGGTGCCATACCAGACCGAAGGGATGAACGGGACGGTGGGTCGCAGGTAACCCGTTCGGGACGCCCCCTCCCAGGTAGGGACGCTCGCGACCTTCCGGACACCGCCACGAACGAGTGGGTGAAAACCACCCGGACCGCCGTCATGAACCGTGTGCAGCGCACTCTCCTGAGGTGTGACGACCGACTTCGGCAAGGACGGGCACGCCCTCCCCGCGGGGCTGCGGGAACGCTGGCGCCACGAGAGCGTCGCGTCGGTGTGGCGGCGACCGTCGGACTGGTACCACCCGGCGGTCGACGCGCTCGCGGCGACGGTCCTCGCGCAGGGCGACCCGTCGGCGGCCGCGTGGGACCTGGGGCGCGCCCGCGGCGAGCACGGCGTGGGCGTCGGCGAGGCGCTCGACGACCTCGTGTGCCTCTACCGCTCCACGGGCCTGCCGTCGCCGCCGACGGCCGCCGTCCGCGCACTGACCGAGGGCTGGTCGGACGCGCAGGCCGCGCTCATGGTCACCGGGGCGTGCACCGACCCGGAGACGGGCCTGCCGACGCAGCAGTACCTCGCGGTCCGCCTCGAGGAGACGTACCTCGCCACCGGGCGTCGCGACGAGGACCCGACGCGCGTGCACGGCCTCGCGGTGGTCGACGTCGCGGCGGGGCACGTCACGGGTCTGCTGCGCGCGGCCCGCTCGGCGGCGGTCGGGGCGGCGCTGCGCGACGCGTTCGGTGCCGGCCACCCGATGGCGACGCTCGGCGGCGGCGTCTTCGCGGTCCTCACGCGTGCGGGCGACGACGCGGACGAGCGCATCGCGGCGCTGCGCGAGGGTGTCGCCCGGCGCTGCGAGGACGTCGACGTGCGGGTCTCGACGCGGCAGCCCGTGCGCGTGTGGGTCGAGCCGCTGCCGGGTACGCACGCAGGGGCCGTCCAGCGGCTCGCCCAGCTCGCCCGCCCCGAGCCGTGGGCCGGCATCCCCCGGCCCGCGGTGCCGTCCGACGGCCCGGACCTCGCCGGGGCCCGGTGGGACCTGCACGACCTCGACCCGTCCGGCACGCCCCCTGCCCGCGCGTCCGGGACCGGGGCCGGCCCGGAGCCCGCCCCGGTGGACGTGGACCCGCTGCCGCTCGGCCTCCTCGGCGCGATCCTCCCGCCGGGCCTGCTGTCCGGGCTGTGGCCCGACGGCCCGCCCGCTCCGGAGGACCTCGCCGACCCGTCGACGGCCGCGAGCGCGTGGCCCGACCCGGCCGACGACGACGACGACGACGACGACGACGACGACGGTACCGACCGGTCGGCCACCTCCGTCTAGCGTCCGACGACGC
>NZ_LNTD01000238.1 GCF_001462455.1 Cellulomonas sp. B6 | reverse complement strand
TGGGCGTGGGCGTGACCGTGGGCGTGGCCGTCGGTGTCGGGGTGGACGTCGGCGTGGGCGTGGCCGTCGGGGTCGGCGTCGGCGTCGCCGTCGGGGTCGGCGTCGCCCCGATGCGCGACGGGTCGACGACACCCCAGAACGCGGGCTTGGCCTGCAGCGCGCCGTCGAACAGCAGGGGCGCGGCCCCGGCGCGCAGCCACGTGCGCGAGTCCTCGAGGCCCCACACGGTGACCGACTCGAGCGACGCCGCGTGCCGCTTCAGCATCGCCAGCACGTCGCGGTAGTAGTACGCCTGCTCGAGCAGCCGGTCGGCGGGCGGCGTGGCCCACTGCTCGCCCGCGTGCCGGTAGGTCGAGACGTCGAGCTCGGTGACGGCCTGCGTGACCGGCAGCGCCTCGAACGCCTCGATCGTGTCCTCGATCATGGGCACCGAGCGGCCGACCTCGACGTGCAGCTGGTGGCCGACGCCGTCGACGGGCACGCCCTGCGCGAGCAGGTCGGTGACGAGGCGCAGGTAGGGCGCGCGCTTGTCGGGGTACTCGCTGTTGTAGTCGTTGATGAACAGCAGCACGTCGGGGCCGAACGCGGCGCGCGCGTACCGGAACGCGTCGGCGACGTACGACGCGCCCAGGACGCGGTACCACTCGCTGCGCCGCAGGCCGTCGGGCTGGCTCTCGTCGATCACCTCGTTGACGACGTCGAACGCGAAGATCGGGTTGCCGGGCGTGCCGTACTCGCCGTACGTGTCGCGGAAGTGGTCCGCGACCGCCTCGATGTGCGTCCGCAGGCGGTCGCGCAGCAGCGCCTGGTCGGCAGTCGACGTCGTGAGCGGCGCGCCGTCGCGCTCGAAGAACCACGCGGGCGTCTGCTGGTGCCACACGAGCGTGTGCCCGTAGACCCGCATGTCGTGCTCCAGCGCCCAGTCGACCATGAGGTCGGCGTCGCCGTACGTGAACGTGCCCTCGGCGGGCTGCACCGACTCGGGCTTCATCTGGTTGCCCGGCGTGATCTGCACGGCGTGGTGCGCGGCGAGGTCGCCGCGGCCGCCGAGCGTGTCGACGGGCTCGATGCCGAGGCCGAACGGGAAGTCGTCGGCCAGCGCGTCGGCCACCGACGGCAGCGACAGGTCGGGCGTGTACGTGACGCCGCTGACGAGCACGTCGTCGAGCAGGAAGTCGGTGAGCGACCCCGTGGACTCGACGTACAGCGACGCGGTGTCGAAGCGCCCGGGCGTGTACGACGCGACGACCTGCGTCCACTGCGACGTGACGCGCTCGACGGTCGTGACCGTCTCGTAGGACGCGACGCCGTCGACGTCGCGCTGCACCGACACGCGCAGCCCGGCCTCGCCCGCGCCGGCGGGCAGCCGCAGCCAGAGCCCGATCGTGTACGTCGTGCCGGGCACGAGCACGTCGGTGACGTCGACCGCGGCGCCGTTCCAGGACTGCGTGCGCCCCTGCACCAGCAGGCTGCGGGTGCCGCGGGCGCCGTCGGCCGTGAGCGCCACGGTCGCGTCGCCGC
>NZ_LNTD01000237.1 GCF_001462455.1 Cellulomonas sp. B6 | reverse complement strand
GGCGGCGCACCACCCCACAGCCGGCGACGATGCCGACCCCACCCCCAGGGAGCAGCGATGCCGACGACGACCGACCGCCCCCCCGCCCGCCCGGCCGCCGCCGACCCGCGCGTCGACGTCGCCGCGCTCGAGGACCTGCTGCTCGGCCGGTACGCGGAGCTGCGCCGCTCGGCGCGCGCGATCGTCGCCGACCCGGACTTCCAGAAGATCGAGGGCCAGCCGGTGGCCGAGCACCGCGAGCGCGTGCTCGCGCAGCTGCGGCGGCTCGAGTCGGAGCACGACGTGCTGCGCGCCTTCCCGGCCCGGCACGGCGGCGCGGACGACCACGGCGGCTCGCTCGCGCGGTTCGAGGAGCTCGTCGCCGCGGACCCGTCGCTGCAGATCAAGGCCGGCGTGCAGTGGGGCCTGTTCGCCTCGGCGATCCTGCACCTGGGCACCGAGCACCACCACGACACGCTGCTGCCCGACGCGATGCACCTGCAGGTGCCGGGCGCGTTCGCGATGACCGAGACGGGCCACGGGTCGGACGTCGCGTCGATCGGCACGACCGCCGAGTACGACCCGCAGACGCAGGAGTTCGTCATCCACACGCCGTTCCGCGGCGCCTGGAAGGACTACCTCGGCAACGCCGCGCTGCACGGCACCGCGGCCGTCGTCTTCGCCAAGCTGATCACCGCCGCACCGGGGCAGCCGCGCGTGGACCACGGCGTCCACGCGTTCTACGTCCCGATCCGCGACCCCCGGACCGGCGAGTTCCTGCCGGGCGTCGGCGGTGAGGACGACGGCGTCAAGGGCGGGCTCAACGGCATCGACAACGGGCGCCTGCACTTCGACCACGTGCGCGTGCCGCGCACGAACCTGCTCAACCGGTACGGCGACGTCGCGCCCGAGGGCACGTACTCGTCACCGATCGCGAGCCCCGGGCGGCGGTTCTTCACGATGCTCGGGACACTCGTGCAGGGGCGCGTCTCGCTCGACGGCGCGGCCGCCAACGCCAGCAAGATGGCGCTCGCGATCGCCGTGACGTACGCCAACCAGCGCCGGCAGTTCGCAGGGGGGACTGCCGACGAGGTCGTGCTGCTCGACTACGGGCAGCACCGCCGCCGCCTGCTGCCGCTGGTGGCGGAGGCGTACGCCGCGACGTTCGCGCACGAGGAGCTGCTCGCCGCGTTCGACGAGGTGTTCTCGGGCCGCGGGGACACGCCCGAGAAGCGCGAGGACCTCGAGACGCTCGCGGCGGCGCTCAAGCCGACGTCGACGTGGGCGGCCCTGCGCACCGTGCAGACCGCGCGCGAGGCGTGCGGCGGGCAGGGGTTCCTCGCCGAGAACCGGCTCACGGGCCTGCACGCCGACCTCGACGTGTACGTGACGTTCGAGGGCGACAACACGGTCCTCTACCAGCTGGTCGCCAAGCGCCTGCTCGGTGACTACGCGGCGTCGCTCAAGGCCCTGCAGTCCGACCGCGGCGACCTCGCACGGTTCGTCGTCGACAAGGTCACCGACGCCGCGCTGCACCGCACGCCGCTCGTGCGCGCCGTGCAGACCCTCGGCGACCGCGGCGACGCGCGCCGCTCGGTGGGGCAGCTGCGGGACGAGGCGACGCAGCGCGAGCTGCTGACCGACCGTGTCGAGGCGATGGTCGCGCAGCTCGCGCAGGCGCTCGCGCCCGCGCGCCGGATGAGCCCCGAGAAGGCCACCGCGCTGTTCGACGCCCACCAGCACGAGCTCATCGAGGCGGCGCGCGCGCACGCCGAGCGCGTGCAGTGGGAGGCGTTCACGCGCGGCCTCGCGCGGGTCGAGGACCCGGGGACGCGGCAGGTGCTCACGTGGGTGCGCGACCTGTTCGGGCTGACGCTCGTCGAGCGGAACCTCGCCTGGTACCTCATCCACGGGCGGCTGTCCGCCGGCCGCGCGCGCACCGTGACCTCGTACATCGAGCGGCTGCTCGAGCGCCTGCGCCCGCACGCGCAGGACCTCGTCGACGCGTTCGGCTACGGGCCCGAGCACCTGCGCGCACCCATCGCGTCGGGCGCCGAGGCGCAGCGGCAGGACGAGGCGCGCGCGTACCTGCGGGCGCAGCGCGCGAGCGGAGACGCGCCCGTGCCGGAGAAGCACCTGAAGGGCTGACCCGCGTGGGGCGCGCGGCGCGCTACCGTGCCGCGTGCCCGAGACGGTCCTGCGGTCGACGCCCGACGCGCCCTGGCTGCCGCCCGGCGGTCGCGCCGAGGTCGTGCGGTCGTCGGTCGCGCCCGTGCCCGCCGGGCTGGTCCGGCTGCTCGTGCGGCGCGGCGGCGCGGTGCTGTGCGTGCCGCGCGACGACGGCCGCGTCGACCTGCCGACGCGCGCCGTCGCGGTGGGCGACCCCGACGGGTCCGCCGCTGCGGCGGCGCTCGCGCGGGACCTCCTGGGGCCGGGCGCGCGCCCCGTGCCCGTGGGGTACGTGCGCAACGTCGTCGCGACGCCGGACGAGGGCTACCCGTGGCCGGTGCCGCTCGCGCACTTCACGGTGTGGCGCGCCGACGGCGACCCCCGCGGCGCGGGGACGTGGGTCGACGTCAGCGACCCCGCGTGCGTGCTGCGCGAGCGGCACTGGTGGCCGCTGGTCGGCGCCGACCTGCCGTGACGCACCGGCGTCCGGCCGAGTCGTCGGACGACCGTCCCGCGCGCGGGTCCCGACGTGCGAGGCTGGTCCTCGCACTCACCCCTCGCCGCACCCGACAGGAGCCCCTCGTGGTCGACCTCGCCTACGTCATCGCCGGTTCGGAAGCCACCGGCGGCGCCGGCATCCAGGCGGACCTGCGCACGTTCCAGCAGCTCGGCACGTTCGGGCTCGGCACCGTGACCTGCCTCGTGTCGTTCGACCCCGCGCACGACTGGAACCACCGGTTCTTCCCCGTGCCCGCCGAGGTCATCGCGCAGCAGATGGAGGCCGCGACGGCCGCCTACGACCTCGACGTCGTCAAGATCGGCATGCTCGGCACGCCCGCGACCATCGACGTCGTCGCCGAGGGCCTGCGCCGGCAGCAGTGGCGCCACGTCGTGCTCGACCCGGTGCTCATCTGCAAGGGGCAGGAGCCCGGTGCGGCGCTCGACACCGACAACGCGCTGCGCGAGCAGGTCGTGCCGCTCGCGACGGTCGTGACGCCCAACCTGTTCGAGACGCACGCGCTGTCCGGCATGGCGTCGATCGAGACGGTCGAGCAGCTCACCGAGGCCGCGCGCCGGATCCAGGAGCTGGGCCCGCGCGTCGTCGTCGCGAAGGGCGGGGTCGACCTGCCGGGCGACGACGCGGTCGACGTGCTCGTCGACGGCGACGAGGTCACCGTGCTGCGGACGCCGAAGGTCGGGCGCGAGCGCGTCGCCGGCGCGGGCTGCACGCTCGCCGCCGCGATCACCGCCGAGCTCGCCAAGGGCGCCGACGTCGAGGACGCGGTGACGGCGGCCAAGGCGTTCGTCACGGCGGGCATCGAGGGTCGCATCGGCGGGCGCGCGCCGTTCGAGGTGGTCCGGCAGGGCGCCTGACGTCCTGCGCGCCACGGGGTTGTGCGGCGTTGCGGCCGCCTCACGGCCGGAACGCCGCACACCCCGACCGTGCACGGACCGGGCGCGGGCACGTAGCCTCGCGTGCCGTGGGCGTGCGGCGGTGGCGGGTGACGACGGCGGTCGCCGTGCTGCTGCTCACCGCCGCGTGCACGACCGACGCGCCGCGGCCCGCCGAGCCCGGCACGGGCGCGCCGACGGGCGCTGCCGAGACCGGTTCGACCTCGTCCCCCGCAGCGCTCGACGCGGGAGCCGTCCGTGCGACGGGACTGCCCCTGGGCGACCCGCCCACGCGTGGCAGCGTGCTGCCGGTGCCCGAGGGTGCGGACGTCGGCGTCGAGCAGCGTGACGACGGGGCCGCGACGTACACGATCGCCGCGGCGGGGCCCGACGCCGCGGGGTCCGACGGCGCGGCCGGCGTGCGCGCGCGGGTCGCGCCGCCCGACGGGGGCGCCGTCGAGCTGCTCGCGGACGCCTCGGCGGTCCTGCGCGACGCCGGCGGCGCCGTCGTGACCGCGCTCGGGCGTGCGACCGGCCCCGACGGCGCGGCCGCCGCGTGGCGGGTCGAGGGTGACCTGCTGGCCCTCCACGTCGACCCCGCCGCGGGCGCCGCCGCCGCGAGCGGCACGGTGTCGTTCGAGGTGGGTACCGGTGCGCTCACCTCGGCGACGTGGGGCGAGGCCGAGGGCGGGCGCTCGCTCGCGGTCGTCCCCGCGCCGTGGGTGCGCGGCGGCAGCCTCGCGGCGCAGGAGGCTCTCGCGTCGCAGCTCGAGGCCGCGGAGCCCGAGGCCGCGACCGCGACGATGCGGGCGCAGCTGTGGTGCCACGTGCTCGGTGCCCCCGACAAGGCGTCGTGGAACCTCGAGCCGTGGCGCCCCGAGGTCGGGACGGGCACGTTGATCGCCACGCGCTGCAACCCGACCGACGCCGACGCCTGAACCCTGACCGGGTGACGCGTCCGCCGGGCGTCGGTGCGAGCCGGCGTGCGCCGTGCCGCGGCGGCCTGGCCGCCGCGACGCCGCACAGCGCTGTGCTGGTGCCCGGAAAGAGCGGTGCACCACCACGCCGGGTGCGGTCGACCCGGCGCCTCGTGGTCGCGGGCGGGAAGGTCGAGCCGTGCGGGTCAGCCCCGACGGCCCGCCGGTCGTCGGCGCTCGGGACGGCACGGCTCACCCGGGCGCGGGCGTCGCACGTCGGCGGCCACGTCAGGCACCGGCGGCGCGTCGGCGCCGCCACGTCACGAGTCCGGCGCCGAGGCCGAGCGCGAGCGCACCGGCCGCGAGCAGCGCACCCGTGCGGGCACCCGTCGCCGCGAGGACCTCGGAACGCTCCTGCGTCGCTCCGTGCACCTGCGCGTGCGCCTGCGCACGTGCGGTCGGGGTCGTGTCGTCGGCGCCGGCCGACAGCACCTCGGAGCGCTCGGTCGGGGTGGGCGCGGCGGGCCCGGTGACGCCGGGCGTCGCGGTCGCGGCGACCACCTCGACGTCGGCCGTGGCTGCGGGCGTCGGGACCGGGCCGGCCTCGCCCGCGGGCGTCGGGGTCGGACCGGTGGGCGTG
>NZ_LNTD01000236.1 GCF_001462455.1 Cellulomonas sp. B6 | reverse complement strand
GACGACGTCCAGCGTCATGCCCATGAGCCGGTGCCCGGCCACCGAGCACCAGCCCGCGAGGTCCTGCTGCACGACGCCGACGTCGACCGACGCCGTGCCACCCGGCGCGAGGCGCCCCGACGTGGCGCCGCCGTCGAGCACGAGGTCGTGCACCGTGGTGTCGGTGTTGACGACCTCGATGACCAGCCGGTCGCCGGCCGGCACCTCGACCGTGTCGGGCACGAACCGCATGTCCTGCGCCTCGACGCGCACGGTGGTGGTGCGTCCGGTCGCCCCGGCCTCCGACGCGGCGGGCGCCGCGGCACCCGCGGCGAGGACCTGCGTGAGGCCCGCCGCGGTCGGGTCGCCCGCGAGCGCGACGGCGGTCACCACGACGAGCGCGCCGACGGCCAGCGCACCGGCTCCGCGCCGCCGCGAGCGTGCCAGGGCGACGGCGACGGGGTCGGCCACGGCGGCGCGGGCCGGGACGACGGGTGCGGGGCGATCGATCGTGCCGGGCTGCCGGGCGAGCCGGACGGCCCGCGCGACGAGCACGAGGAACCAGACGCCCACCGCGAGCGCGGTGCTCGAGGCGACGACGCGCACGAGGCTCGGCGCGGGCAGCACGAAGATCACGAGCGCACCGTTGAGCAGCACGGCACGCACGACGGCGGAGCGGTCGAGCTCGGCCGCGACGGTGCGCGTGACGGCGGGGCCCCCGCCGAGCACGACGGGCAGCAGGTAGGACAGCGCGCCGAGGAGCACCTGCGCCGCGAACCCGCCGACGGTCGCGGGCGTGAGCGCCGAGAGACGCGGGACGGTCGCGGCCCACGAGCCGGCGGTCGCGACGACCACGCCGAGCACCGCGACCGACGCGGCCCACCACACGACCGCGGCACCGACGCCCAGCGCGGCGTACGTGACGGGCGGTGCGGTGCGCGCCTGGCGGACCAGCACGTGCGCGGTCAGCGCGATGCCGGCCAGCACGACCGCGACGCCCGCGACCGTGACGGCGCGCAGGCCCGTGGCGGGCCCGAGCGCCGCGAGCAGCGTCCCGGCCACGAGCAGCACGAGCGAGCGGCGCGCGGCGGTCTCGGCGTCCGCGTCGATGCGCGTGCGCAGGACTGTCGGCCACAGGACGACGAGCGTGCCCGCGACCGTGACGCCGACGAACCCGATCAGCGTGAGCACGACGTGCGCGACGTACCACTGCGCGTACGCCTCGGGCCCGGGTGCGGCGGTGGCCATGACGACGCCGCACGCGACCCCCGGGACCAGCAGCAGGCCCGCCGCGACGTAGGCGCGCGCGAGGTGGCCGAACCGCGAGGGCAGCGCGCCGCGGCCCTGCCGGACGATGCCGACGGCCTGCGCGACACCGACGCCGGCGACGGCGACACCCCCGGCGACGACCAGCGCGGGCACCGACGTCAGGTGCCCGGCGACGACCGCGAGCACGCCGGCGGTGTGCGCCGCCAGGCGCCACGTGAGCGCGCGGCGCGGTGCGGGGCTGCGCAGCAGCGTGTCGGCGAAGTGCTGGCTCCACACGAGGATCGCCGTGGTGATCGCGCCGAGCAGCGGCAGGTGCACCAGGAGCCACCCGGCCTCGGGCAGCCAGCGGTGCGCGAGCGCCGCGACGGCGGCCGCGACGAGCCAGACCAGGACCAGGGCGTTGGCACGGACGTGGTGCGCGGCGCGGTTCACCGGGGACCTCCGAGGGTGAGACCCGCGGCGGCGGGCGGGGTCGTGGTCGGGGTGGCCGGCGCTCCGGTCGCCGTCGACCGCGCGGGGCGCGCGGCGGCCGGGGGCGGCCCGAGCACGGCGGACGTCACGGCGACGACGACGAACAGCAGGAGGGCCACGACGTTGCCCACGCCTCCGACCTGGACCACGACGTCGAGCCCGCGCGCGTCGCCGACGAGCACCCGGAGCGCGAGGGTGGCGTGCAGCAGCACGAGCGGGACGTACATCACCGGCCGGTACGGCAGCGGGCGCCGCAGCACCGCGGGCAGGATCACGGGCGCGTGGGCCATGACCATCGACAGCACGAAGCCGAGGAACACGGCGTGCAGCGCGGCGTCGTACCCGCGTCCGGCCAGCACGGGCCCGGCGACCAGCCAGAGCGCACCCGCGACGGCGAGCCACGCGTACCCGGCGAGCATCGCGCACGCCATGAACCGGGGCAGGCCCGTGGCGCGCACCGTGCGCCGTGCGACGTCGTGCCGCACCAGGACCGCGACGAGCGCGAGCAGCACGGCACCGAGCAGCGCCCAGCCGACGGCTGGCCACAGCAGCGCGGCGGTCGCGGCGAGCGCCCACGCGCAGGCCAGGCCCCACACGGCGTCCTCGACGCGCGGCCCGGGCCCGCCGACCCGCAGGAGCTCGAGGCGCTCGCCCGCGATCGTCAGGACGAGGAAGCCCGTGAGGCACGGCACGAGGTGCGGCACGGCGGCGCCCGCGAGCCACAGCACGGCGGCCGCGACGGCGAGCGCCGCTCCCAGGGCCTGCACCGCGAGCGCGGCGGCGGGCTGCTTGCGCCACACGGCGAAGTAGATGCCGACGAGCGCGAGCGCCCCGAGCACGAGGCACGTGCGGCCGACCCACAGCGGCGCGGGCGTCAGGAGCGCCAGGCCGCCGACCCCGAGCAGCGCGGGCGAGGCGAACGCGATCGGTCGCCGCACGGCGACGGCCCGTTCGAGCGCGACGAGCGTGCCGACGAACCCCAGCACCATGAGCGGTCCGTGCACGTCGGACCAGCGCTCGAGCCGCACGGGCGCGGGCAGCCCGAGCAGCAGCAGGGCGGCGTCGAGCCCCGCGAGCAGCGCGAGGCCGCCGGGGACGAGCAGCACGACGTGCGGCGGGACCCTGGTCCTGGTCTTTTCCACGGCACGACGGTATTTAATGAGTCACCGGCGCCGCCCGGGACCTGGGTCCCGAGCCACCACCGGGCCCTCGACCGATGCGGTCACCGGGCCGGCACCGGTCCGAGGACGACCACCACGGAGGCGCACGTGACCGAGCACGACGACGGCGACGAGGTCCGCCGCACGCCCACCGCGCGCGTGCTGTCCTCGCCGAGCCGCCTCGAGCTCCTCCACGTGCTGCAGGCCGAGGGACCGCAGACCACCTCGGCGCTGGCGGTGCGGACCGGGCTGCACGAGAACACCGTGCGCGAGCACCTCCAGCGCCTCGTCGACGCCCGCTTCGTGGTGCGCGAGCCCGAGCGCCGTGCGACGCGCGGCCGGCCCCGCACCGTCTACCGCGCCACGACGCGCGACGACGTGCGCACCGACCCGGCGGCCGCTCGCCACCTGGCGGAGTCCGTCGCCCGCGCCCGGCTGACGAGCGTCCTGCTCGGCGGGTACGGCTCCCCCGTCGGCGACGTGCGCGAGTCCGCGCGGCAGGCCGGGCACGACATGCTCGCCGAGCTGCCCCCGCTGCCGTCGGGCGCGGACGACCAGGTGCTCGCGCTCGAGGCGCACCTGGACCGGCTCGGCTTCGACCCCGTGCTCAGCGAGGACCGCACCACCTTCGACCTGTGGCGCTGCCCCTTCCTCGACCTCGCGCGCGAACGGCCCGAGGTCGTGTGCAGCGTGCACCTGGGCCTCGCGCAGGGTGTGCTCGAGCAGGTCGGCGGACCCGTGCGCGCCGAGCGGCTCGAGCCGTTCGTCGGGCCGCGTCACTGCGCGCTCCACGTGTCCGGCGCCGCGTCCGCGAACGCCGCACCCCCCTCGTCCGCCGCCCGGCGGGCCACCACCGAAGGAGAGCCATGAGCCAGCCCGTCGAGATCCTGCCCACCGCCCCCGAGCCGGCCGGGCACACGTGCGGCTGCGGCGGCCACGACGAGGCCGACCCGGTCCTCGACGTGCGCACGATCCCGCACGCGATCCGCCACGCGACGGTGTTCGGCGCGTTCGACGCGATCGCCCCGGGTGCCTCGCTCGTCATCGTCGCGCCGCACGCGCCGCTGCCGCTGCTCGGGCAGCTCGCCGAGCGTGCGCCGATCGACGTCGAGTACCTCGTCGAGGGCCCCGAGGCGTGGCACGTGCGCATCACGCGCCGCGCGCAGGGCTGAGCACGCACGTGCGACGCACGGGCCCGGCGGCGACGGCCGTCGGGCCCGTGCGTCGTCCTTTTCACGGTCGCGCATTTTTCACGGTCGAGGTGGTGGCAAAGCCCTCGGCGCTTTGACATGGTGGCCGGGAAGGGGGCGCTGGGCCCCCGTGGCACGAAGGGCCTTCGATGTCGAACGCCACCCTGGCGCCGGACCTGTCCAACTGGGACCCGGAGAACGCCGACACCTGGGACGAGCGACGCGCCTGGCGCACGCTGTGGGTCACGACCTACAACCTGACGCTCGCCTTCGCGGTCTGGTACCTCGTCAGCGCGATCGCCCCGCGGCTCAACCTCGTCGGCTTCGACCTGACGAAGGAGCAGCTCTACTGGCTCGTCGCCCTGCCCGGCCTGGCCGGCGGTCTCATGCGGCTGGTCTTCATGTTCCTGCCACCCGTCGTGGGCACCCGCACGCTCGTCGGCGGGTCCTCGACCCTCCTGCTGCTGCCGATGATCGGCTGGACGCTCGCGGTGCGCGACGCGTCGACGTCGTACGCCACCCTGCTCGTGCTGGCCTTCGCGACCGGCATCGGCGGCGGTGCGTTCGCCGGGTTCATGCCCTCGACCAGCTACTTCTTCCCCCGCAAGATGTCGGGCACCGCGATGGGGCTGCAGGCGGGCATCGGGAACTTCGGCGTCAGCCTCATCCAGTTCCTCGTGCCGTGGGTCGTCGGCTTCGGGCTGCTGGGCACCGCGGCCCTCACGCCGCAGCGGACCACCGAGGGCGGCCAGATCTGGCTGCACAACGCGGCGCTCGTGCTCATCCCGTGGGTCGTGCTGGGCATCGTGCTCGCCGCGGTGGTGCTGCGCCGCGTGCCCGTCCAGGCGAACTTCCGCCAGCAGCTCGACATCTTCCGCGAGAAGCACACGTGGGTGATGACCGCGATCTACACCATGACGTTCGGTGCGTTCTCGGGCTTCGCCGCGCAGCTCGGCCTGCTCATCAACAACGTCTACGGCGGGTTCGAGAACGCGCCCGACCCGCTCAAGTTCGCGTTCCTCGGCCCGCTGCTCGGGTCGATCACGCGGGCCGCCTGGGGCCCGCTGTGCGACCGCTTCGGCGGCGCGGTCTGGACCCTGGTCTCCGGCATCGGCATGACGATCTCGACCGTCGTCGCCCTGCTGTTCCTCACACCGTCCGACGTCGGCGAGTTCACGTGGTTCCTCGTCGCGATGCTCGCGGTGTTCACGTTCGCGGGCATCGGCAACGCCGGCACGTTCAAGCAGATGCCGATGATCTTCCCGCGCCGACAGGCCGGCGGCGTCATCGGCTTCACCTCCGCGATCGCCGCGTTCGGGCCGTTCCTCGTCGGCATGGCCCTGTCCGTCTGGTCCCCGACCGCGTTCTTCGTCGGCGCGGCTGCCTACTTCGCGGCCTGCACCGTGCTCACCTGGGTGTACTACGCCCGACCCGGAGCCCCCC
>NZ_LNTD01000235.1 GCF_001462455.1 Cellulomonas sp. B6 | reverse complement strand
CTGCGGCACCCGGACGCCACGCGCGCGCAGCCGGTCCAGGACGCCGAGGGCCATGAGGTCGTTGTGCGCGGCGCGGCCTCGCGCGGCGTGAGCAGCAGGTCGACCGCGGTGCGGCCGAGCCGCGCGAGCGGGACGGCGACCGTGGTGAGCGCGGGGGCGACGAGCGTCGCGACGGGGGCGTCGTCGAACCCGACGACGGACACGTCCTGCGGCACCCGGACGCCACGCGCGCGCAGCCGGTCCAGGACGCCGAGGGCCATGAGGTCGTTGTGCGCGAGCACGGCCGTCGCGCCGCTCGCGAGCGCGAGGTCGGCCGCCGCGACGCCGCCGGCGAAGACGGGGGCGTGCGCGCCCAGGTCGACGACCTCGACGCCGAGGTCGAGCGCCGCGAGGCCGTCGCGGCGCCGTGCGTCGGACCACGAGCCCGCCGGACCGCCCGCGTACGCGAGCCGCCGGTGCCCGAGCGCGTGCAGGTGCCGCACGGCCTGCCGGACGCCGTCGCTGTTGTCGACGACGACCGACGGCAGGCCGGCACCCTCGCGGTTGACGAGCAGCACCGGGCGGTCGCCGGCGGCGACGTCGGCGAGGTCGTCGGCCGACATGCGCGGCGAGCACAGCAGCACGCCGTCGGCCTGCGCGCCGAGCTGGGCGACGAGCTCGGCCTCGAGCTGCGGGTCCTCCTCGGCGTCGGCGACGACGACCGCGTGCCCGGTGGTGCGGGCGCGGGCCTGCACGGCCTTGGCGACGGCCGAGAAGAACGGGTTCTCCAGGTCGGGCACGACGAGGCACAGGTGCCCGGTGCGTCCGGTGATGAGCTCGCGCGCGGCCCGGTTGGGGCGGTAGCCGAGCTCGCGCGCGACGCGCTGGACGAGCTCGCGACGCTCGGGTGCGACGAGGTCGGGTGCGCTGAGCGCGCGGGACGCGGTCGCGGGGGAGACGCCCGCGGCGCGCGCGACGTCGCGCAGCGTGACGGCCATCGGGTGCTCCTGGGGGCTCGGGGCCGGACGGCCCGCGGGTGCCGGCGACCGCGCACCCGGTGATGAATGCGATTTCATCACGGTGCGCGTCGGGCGTGCAAGCGATCGTGACCCGGCCTTGCCAGAGTCGTCGATGGCCTGGCATGGTCGTGCTGCAAACGTTTGCATCTTGGTGGGCGGCACCGGTCGCCCGCACCCGGCCGCGCACCGCAGCGCCGCCGTGGCCCGCCGCCGGAGGACCGCATGACCGACCCCGCAGCCGCCGCCCCGCGCTGGGCGCTGCACCCCGACCGTGCCCTGCCCGCCGACCCCGTCACCCGACCCGTCGCGCGCACGATCCTCGAGGCCACGCAGCACCTGCCGGTCGTCTCGATGCACGGCCACGTCGACGCCGGGCTGCTCGCGCGCGACGAGCCGTTCGGCGACCCCGCGTCGCTGCTCGTCGTGCCCGACCACTACCTCGTCCGGATGCTCGTGTCCCAGGGCGTCCCGCACGACGCGCTCGGCGTGCCGCGGCGCGACGGCGGTCCGGTCGAGACCGACCCGCGCGAGATCTGGCGGGCGTTCGCGTCGCACTGGCACCTGTTCCGCGGCACCCCGACGCGGTTCTGGCTCGAGCACGTCCTCATCGACGTCCTGGGCGTCGAGCAGCGGCTGTCGGCGCGGACCGCCGACGCCGCCTACGACACGATCGCCGCGCGCCTGGCCGAGCCGGACTTCCGCCCGCTCGCGCTGCTCGACCGGTTCGGCATCGAGATCATCGCGACCACCGACCCCGCGTGGGCGTCGCTGGACGACCACGCCGACCTCGCGTCGCGCGGCTGGGGCGAGCGGGTCGTGCCGACGTTCCGGCCCGACGCGCTGCTGCACCCCGACCGTGCCGGCTGGGCGCAGGACGTCGCGCTCTTGGGCGAGCGCGCGGGCACGTCGATCGGCTCCTACCGCGAGTTCGTCGCGGCGCTCGAGGCCCGCCGCTGGGCGTTCGTCGAGGCCGGTGCCCGCGCGACCGACCACGGTCACGTGCTCGCGGACACCACGCCGATGGACGAGGTCGACGCGGCCGCGGTGTTCGCGGCGGCGCTGCGCGGCGACGTCGACGCGGCCGCGGCGCAGGCGTTCAGCGCGCACATGCTGTTCGAGATGGCCCGCATGTCCACGCAGGACGGCCTGGTCATGCAGCTGCACCCGGGCTCGCTGCGCGACCACGACCCGCGCGTGCTGGCGCAGCGCGGGCCCGACGTCGGCTACGACATCCCCGTCGCGACCGAGTACGTGCGCGCGCTGCGCCCGCTGCTGAACGCGTTCGGGCACCACCCGAACCTGCGCCTCGTGCTGTTCACGCTCGACGAGGACACGTTCAGCCGCGAGCTCGCGCCGCTCGCCGGGGTCTACCCGACCGTGCGCCTGGGCGCGCCGTGGTGGTTCCTCGACACCCCCGACGGCATGCGCCGCTTCCGCGAGGCCGTCACCGACACCGCGGGCTTCGCCAACACGACCGGGTTCGTGGACGACACGCGGGCCTTCCTGTCGATCCCCGCGCGGCACGACCTGTCGCGGCGCGTCGACGCGGGCTTCCTGGCGCGCCTGGTGGTCGAGCACCGCCTCGACCTCGACGAGGCGATCGAGACCGCGGTCGACCTGGCGTACGGCCTGCCGCGCAGCGCCTACGCGCGCCGGGACACGGCCCCGGGACGCCGCGACGACCTGGCGCCTGCAGGCTCCGCCGCCCGGGTGGGGCCGTGATCACCGCCGAGCCCACCGCGGCGTCGGTGCTCGACCGGCTCGCCGCGCACCGGCTCGTCCCCGTGGTCGTGATCGACGACGCGCAGCACGCCGACGCGCTCGGCACCGCGCTCGTCGAGGGCGGCCTGCCCGTCGCCGAGGTCACGTTCCGCACGGCCGCCGCCGCCGACGCGATCCGCGCGCTGCGGGCCCGCGGGGACGTGCTCGTCGGCGCGGGGACCGTGCTCACCGCGGCCCAGGTCGACCAGGCCGTGGCGGCCGGCGCGGACTACGTCGTGTCGCCCGGCACGTCGCGCGCCGTCGTCGAGCGCTGCGCCGAGCACGGCGTCCTCGCGCTGCCCGGCGCGGTCACGGCGACCGAGGTGCAGGCCGCGCTCGAGCTCGGCGTCACGACCGTGAAGTTCTTCCCGGCCGGCACGTCCGGCGGCGCGGCCGCGATCGCGGCGCTCGCCGCACCCTTCGGCGGCGTGCGCTTCGTGCCCACGGGCGGCGTCGGGCCGGCCAACCTGGGGGAGTACCTCGCGCTGCCGGCCGTCGCCGCGGTCGGCGGCTCGTGGATGGTCCCGCGCGACCTCGTGCGCGCGGGCGACGTCGCGGGCGTCCGTGCGCTCGTTGCCGACGCGGTCGCCCTCGCGGCCTCCCTCCACCCCGCCTGA
>NZ_LNTD01000234.1 GCF_001462455.1 Cellulomonas sp. B6 | reverse complement strand
CCGCCGGTCCGCCGGCCGTCCCGCCGGGGGCGCGTGCTGACGATCGTCGGTGCCGTGCTGGCCGCCGTCTGCGTCGCGCAGCTCGCGCAGCAGGGCCTGTCGGAGCTGACCGCCACGACGCTCACGACGACCGAGTCGGTGCCCGCCGCCGCGGTGGTCGAGGTCGTCGCCGACGGCGACGTCACCGTCCTGGCGACCACCGGTGACACCGTCGAGGTCGAGCGCCGGACCCGGGCGCTGTGGCGCACCCCGGACACGTCCACCGAGCAGGGTGACGACCGGGTCGTCGTGCACCACACGTGCGGCTGGCGCTTCATCGGCACGTGCCGCACCAGCACGTCGGTGCACCTGCCCGAGGGCACCGACCTCGTGGTCCGCACGAGCGACGGCGACGTCGAGGCGGAGGGCGCCGTCGCGACGGCGACCGTGCGCACGTCCTCGGGGCGGGTCACCGTCGTGGGTGCGACGGGCGACGTCGAGGCCCGCTCGTCGGACGGCTCGGTGAGCGTGTCGGGCGCCGGCGGCGAGGTGCGGGCCCGGACGTCGTCGGGGCGTGTCGAGGTCGTCGACGCCGGTGGCGCCGTGGCGGCGCGCTCGTCGGACGGCGACGTGCTCGTGCGCGACGCGGCGGGCACGGTGGAGGCGCGGACGTCCGCCGGGCGCGTCGAGGTCGACGGCGCGGGCGGCACGACGTCGGCCCGGACGTCGGACGGCGAGGTCCTCGTCGCCGGGGTCGAGGGCGACGTGACCGCGGTGACGAGCAGCGGGCGCGTGACCGTGCACGGCACGGGCCGCCCGGTCGCGCTGAGCATCTCGACGAGCAGCGGCCGGCAGACCGTGGACGCCCCGACGGACCCGGGCGCCTCCCGCACGGTCACGATCCGGACGTCCGACGGCGACGTGGCCTACCTGGGGCCGCGCGGCTGACGTGGCGTCGCGTGGTGCGCAACTCACGTGCGCACCACGCGACGGCCGGGTGAGCGTGGGGGTCGTGCGTGCGCACGGCCCCCACGGTCGTCCGCGCGACCGAGCCGACGCCACGCCGACGACCCCGTCGGCGCCACGCCGACGAGAGGCCCGTCATGACGTCCGACCCCGTCCCGCCGTCCGACCCCGTCCCGCCGTCCGACCCCGTCCCGTCGTCCGACCCCGTCCCGTCGTCCGGCCCCGTCCCGCAGTCCGTCGCCGCGCTGCGGGCCGTGCTGCGCGAGCGCACCGGCCCTGCCGCCGACGTCGACGCCGCACCCCTGCACGACTCGTCGCCGGTGCACGCCGCGCGGCTGGGCGACGGCCGGCGCGTGGTCGTCAAGCCCGCGCTCGACGACGGCCCCGGGCAGCGCGCGCTCGCGGCGTGGGCGCGGGCGCTGGAGGCCGCGGGCGTCGGCGCCGTGTCCCCGGTCGGCGGCCTGCCGCTGCCGCTCGCGGTGCCCGGCCCCGACGGGGTCGAGCACCGGGTGGCGTACCCGTTCGTCGACGGACGCCCGGTGCGCCTGCCCGCGGACCTCGCGCTGCTCGGTGACCTGCTCGGGCGTCTGCACGCCGCGTCCGCTCCGCTCGCCGACGACCCGGCGCTCGCGGACCTGCCGCGGTTCTCGTGGCCCGAGCACGACGCCGCGTCGGTCGCCGAGGACGTCGACGCGATCGCCGGGGTGGTCGCCCGGCTCGCGCTGCCCGACCAGGTCGCGGCGCGCTGGGCCGACGAGCTCGAGGGGTTCTGGGGTGCGCAGCTGCCGCGCGTGCGGGACGCGGCGCTGCCCGCGTGGCCGGTCGTGCTCGACGTGCGCGCGGTGAACGTCGTCGTCGGCGCCGCCGGCCCGGTCGTCGTGGACCTCGAGAACGGCGAGGTCGCGCCGCGGCTGCTGGACCTCGCGTACACGGCGCTGTTCGCGGGCCACGAGGCCGGGCCGGCGGCGCTGCCGGACGCGCGGGAGTGGGCGGTGCTGCGCGACGCGTACCTCGCGGTCGCGCCGCCGCTGACGACGGCCGAGCGTGCGCTCTGGGAGGACGCGCTGGTCTACATGCGCCTGGAGTGGGGCACGTGGATGCTCACCGAGGGCACCGACGACGCCGAGTGGGCCGACCCGGCGCGGCGCGGGTACCTCACGGACCTGCTGCTGCTCGAGCCGGAGCGCTGGCCGCTCTGACGCGCGGGTCGGGGAGAGCGAAGAGGCCGGACCCTGAGGGTCCGGCCTCTTGCGTCGGTGCCCGTGGACACCGTCTGTCGGGGTGGCGGGATTTGAACCCACGACCTCTTCGTCCCGAACGAAGCGCGCTACCAAGCTGCGCCACACCCCGGTGGAGCCTGGTAAGGATAGCCGACGAGCGGCCCGGACACGAAATGCGTCAGGGCGCCGTGAGTGTGAGGAGCGTCGCCTCGGGCCGGCACGCGAACCGCACGGGAGCGTAGGGCGACGTGCCGAGGCCCGCGGACACGTGCAACCACGACGACCCGGCGCCCGCGGGGCGGTCGGGGCGTGCGCCCGGCCAGCCGTGCAGGCCCTTGGCGCGCCGCAGGTCGAGGTCGCAGTTGGTCGTCAGCGCGCCGAGGAACGGCACCGCGAGCTGACCGCCGTGCGTGTGTCCCGCGATCGTCAGGTCGACGCCGTCGGCGTGCATCGCGTCGAGCACCCGCCGGTAGGGCGCGTGCGTGACGCCCAGGTGCACGTCGACGGCGGGGGAGCGGCCGTCGGACGTGCGTGCGTCGTCGGGGCCGCCCGCGGCGGGCATGCGGTCGCGGTCCAGGTGCGCGTCGTCGGTGCCCACCAGCGACAGGCGGCGCCCGTCGACCTCGAGCACGTCGCGCCGGTTCGACAGGTCGACCCACCCCGCGCCCGTGAGCCGGGCGACGAGCTCGCGCCACGGCAGTGCCACCGGCGGCCCGGACCGGGCCCGGCGCGCGTCGGGCAGCAGGTACCGCGCGGGGTTCTTGAACGACGGCGCGACGTAGTCGTTGGAGCCGAGCACGAACGCGCCCGGCAGGGACAGCAGCGGCTCGAACGCGCGCAGCAGCGCGGGCATCGCCTCGAGGTGCGCCCAGTTGTCGCCCGTGTCGACGACGAGGTGCGGGTCGAGCGACGCGAGGTCACGCACCCAGTCGACCTTGCGGTGCTGACCCGGCGTCAGGTGCAGGTCGGACACGTGCAGGATCCGCAGCGGGTCCTGCCCGGCCGGCAGCACCGGCACGGTCACCTCGCGCAGCGCGTACCACCTGACCTCGACGAGCGACGCCCACGCGAGCGCGGCCGCGCCCGCGAGCGCGAGCCCCCCGGCGGCGCGCAGCGCACCCGTCGCCGGGTGCGACGTGCCAGCCGTCACGGGTTCGGGTTCCCGCCGTTGCCCTGGCCGTTGTTGCCGGGGCCGCCGGGCCGCCCGCCCTGGCCGCCACCCGGACCGCCGTCACCCGGGGTGCCGGGCTCCGGGGCGGGCGGCTGCCCGTTCGACAGCGTCAGGGTGATCGAAGCGCCCCGCGTGGCGGTGGACGCCGACTGCTGCGCCACCGTCCCGGCCGGATACGGCGACTGGACCTGCTCGCCCGCGACCGACACCCGGAACCCGGCGCGCTCGAGCGCGCCGCGCGCGTCGGACTCGGACCGTCCGACCACGGACGGCACGGAGAGGCGCTCGCCGAAGACCTCGCGGTCCCCGGCGTCGCTGAACCCGGGGTTGTCGACGTTTGCGAGCGCCTGCGTCATGAACCGGCTCCACGTCGGCCCGGCGATCGACGAGCCGTAGGGGCCGCGGGTGTACCGCTTGCCGTTGATGACCTCGCCGCCCATCGAGTGCATGGCGCCCGGGAAGCCGACCCACACCGCGGTCGCGCGCAGCGGCGTGTAGCCGACGAACCAGTTGTACTCGTTCTTCGACGTGGTGCCCGTCTTGCCCGCGGCCGGGAACGGCGGCTTGGCGATGTCCTTGCCGGTGCCGGTCCACACGTTGCTCAGCGCGAAGTTCATCGCGGAGGCGTACTTGGGGGCGATCGCCTCGGCCCGGCAGTCCGCCGAGGGCACGGGCAGCTCCTCGCCCGCGGCCGTCGTCACGCTGGTGATGGCGATCGGCTTGCAGTAGGTGCCGTTCGCCGCGAACGTCGCGTAGGCGGCGGCCATCTGCAGCGGCGAGGTCGAGTCGGTGCCGAGCACGACGGCGGGGTAGGGGTTGAACGGCACGCCACCCAGGGGGTTGCCCTGGGCGTCGACCTTGTTCGGGTCGCCGGCCTTGGTGACGCCGAGGTCGGCGGCGCCCTGCATGATGTTGCACAGGTCCAGCTGCTGCGCCATCGCGACGTACGCCGAGTTGACCGAGTTCTTGGTCGCGTCGATGACGGTCTGGTTGATGGCGCGGCCGTTCTCCGAGTTGCCGAAGTTGAACGGGCCGGACTGACGTCCGACGCAGGGGGCCGTGAACTCGTTCTGGTTGTAGCTCAGCCGCGTCCCGTTGACGGTCTCCTGCAGCGCGTGCCCCTGCTTGAGCCACTCGAGCAGCGTGAACGGCTTGAACGTCGAGCCGGGAGGGAACCCGGCGGAGCCGCCGTACTGGTAGCTGGTGTTGTAGTTGACGGACGTCTCGCGCTCGGTCTGCTCCTGGCGCGCCGAGTAGGTGCGGTTCTGCGCCATCGCGGTGATCTTGCCGGTGCCGGGCTCGACCGCCACGATGGCGCTGCCCACGCCCGACGGGTCGTCGACCGGCACGCCGTTCTTCACCTCGGCGTCGGCGATGGCCTGCTCACCGGGCACGAGCGTCGTCGTGATCGTGAGTCCGCCCTGGTAGAGCTTGTTGGTCCGCTCGCTCGCGGACTCGCCGAACGCGGGGTCGTTCGCGATCACCTTCGTGACGTAGTCGCAGAAGAATCCCGACCCCGGCACGGCGTCGCCCGCGGTCATGCAGCCCAGACGCAGCGGGTGCACGTTGAGCGTGTCCTGGACGGGCGTCGCCACACCGGCCGCGAGCTCCTCGTCCGTGATGTAGCCGTCGCGGTTCATGTCGCGCAGCACGCGGTCACGCCGGGTCTTGGAGTTCTCGTACCGCGCGAGACGCGCCTCGTCGCTCTGCTCGGCGGGGCCGACCGGGTCCCACTTGGACGGCGACTGCGTGATGCCCGCGATCGTCGCGGCCTGCAGGTAGTTGAGCTGGCTGGCAGGGATCCCGAAGTAGTACTGCGCGGCGGACTCGACGCCGTACACCGAGGCGCCGAAGGCCGCGATGTTGAGGTAGTTCTCCAGGATCTCGTCCTTCGACATGGACTTCTCGAGCGTGATCGCGATCTTCGCCTCGCGCAGCTTGCGGGCGATGCCGGGCAGCCCCTTGCTCTCCTGCGCCTCGCGCGTCAGCCGGGCGCGCTCCTCCTCGGTGTCGGCCCCCTGCGCGGCGTCGACGAACACGTTCTTGACGTACTGCTGCGTCAGCGTCGACGCGCCCTGGGGGTCGTCGTTGACGACGGTGGCGACCGCGGCCCGCAGCATGCCCTGGGGGTCGACGCCCGCGTGCTCGTAGAACCTGCGGTCCTCGACGGCGACGACGGCCTTCTGCATGATCGGCGCGATCTCGGCGAGCGGCACCACGACACGGTTCTGGTGGTAGAACGTCGCGAGCAGGGTGCCGTCGGCGGCGAGGATCTCCGACTTCTGGGGCAGCGTGCGCCGCTCGAGCCCGCTCGGCACCTCGTCGAACGCGGTCGCGGACGCGTTCGTCACGCCGTTGGCGACGGCGACCCCGGGCAGCACGAGGCCGGCGGTCAGCAGGCCGCCGATCCCGGCGACGAGGAGGAAGGACAGGAGCAGCGCCAGCGCCTGCGAGGCGTTGACCTTGCGTCCGCGCGAGCGGGCAGGGTTCGGCATACCTGTGAGGGTACCGGCGGCACCTGACGACGGGCCGTCGGTACCGCGTGCCGCCCCGCACCTCCACGGGACCTGCACACCGGGCGCGGCCATCCGGCGGAAAGACCCGTCCGGGGGCTCGTCAGGGGTGCCTACGTGCCAGTACGTTCGGCGACACGCTGGGAACGACACGCGGAGGTTGACGTGGCAGGGCAGGGGGCGCAGGGGGCGCAGATGTTCGACGGACACTGGACGGCACGGGCGAAGTGCGGGCAGGGGGAGGTCTCTCCGGACGCGCTCTTCGTGGAGGGCGCGGCGCAGCGCGACGCGCGGGAGGTGTGTCACCGGTGCCCCGTGCGCCTCGAGTGCCTCGCCGACGCGCTCGACAGCCGCACGGACTTCGGCGTGTGGGGCGGGATGACCGAGCGGGAGCGGCGTGCGCTGCTGCGTCGGCGGCCCGAGGTCGCGTCGTGGCGCGCGGAGCTCGTCGACGCCGACGACCTCGCCGTTCTCGGCGTGTGAGCGCTTCCACGGCCGCCGTGGGGCCGGTCGGCCGGCGCTCGCGGGGGTGCCGGGGCGCCCGGGGCCCCCGCTAGGGTGAGCGCATGGCGACCCAGTGGGAGTACGCGACCGTTCCGCTCATCATCCACGCCACCAAGGCGATCCTCGACCAGTGGGGTTCCGACGGGTGGGAGCTCGTCACGGTGATCCAGGGCCCCGACGCGGGGCTCGTGGCGTACCTCAAGCGGCCGACGAGCGCGTGATGACGACCGCCCCGGCGGGACGTGTCGCCGCCCGGCTCGCCGAGCTCGGGCTGACGCTGCCCGAGGTCGCCGCGCCGGTCGCGGCCTACGTGCCGGCCGTGCGCTCGGGCGCGCACGTGTGGACGTCCGGGCAGCTGCCGTTCGTCGCGGGCACGCTCGCGGCCACCGGCAAGGTCGGCGCGGACGTGGACGTCGAGACCGCCACCGAGCTCGCCCGCACGGCCGCGCTCAACGCGCTCGCCGCGGTCGGTGCGCTGCTCGCCGCCGAGGACGGTGGCGACCCGGTCGCCGCGCTCGACCGGGTGACGCGGGTCGTCAAGGTCGTCGGCTTCGTCGCGAGCGACGCCGCCTTCACGGCGCAGCCCGCGGTCGTCAACGGTGCGAGCCACCTGCTGCACGACGTGCTCGGCCCGGTGGGCGTGCACGCACGGTCGGCCGTGGGCGTCGCGGTGCTGCCGCTGGACTCGCCGGTCGAGGTCGAGCTGGTGGTCGAGACCGCCTGACCCGGGCCCGTTCGAGGCCCTCGACGCGACGAGGCCCGGTCCGCCGTGGGCGGACCGGGCCTCGTGCGTACGGTGCGGCGCTCAGCGCGCGCGACGCTCCAGGCGGTCGACGTCGAGCAGCACGACCGCGCGCCCCTCGCGGCGCACCCAGCCGCGCGCGGCGAAGTCCGCGAGCGCCTTGTTGACGGTCTCGCGCGACGCGCCGACGAGCTGCGCGAGCTCCTCCTGCGTGAGGTCGTGCGCGACGCGGATGCCCTCGTCGACCGGCTGGCCGAACCGGGTCGACAGGTCCAGCAGCGCCTTGGCGACACGACCGGGCACGTCGGAGAAGACGAGGTCGGCGAGCGCCTCGTTGGTGCGGCGCAGCCGGCGGGCGAGCGCCTGGAGGAGGTGCTCGGCGACCGTCGGCTTGTCGGCCAGCCACGTCACGAGGTCGTGGTGGCCCAGCTCGAGGACGACGGCGTCGGCGACGACGGTGGCCGTGGCCGTGCGCGGGCCGGGGTCGAACAGGGACAGCTCGCCGAACATCTCGCCGGGGCCGAGCACGGCCAGCAGGTTCTCGCGGCCGTCGTTGGACCGGCGGCCGAGCTTGATCTTCCCGTCCCGCACGAGGTAGAGCCGGTCACCCGGCTCGCCCTCGTGGAACAGCACCTCGCCGCGCGTGACGTCGAGGACCTTCATCGACGCGATCAGCGCGGTCGACGACCCCTCGTCCATGCCCGCGAACAGCGGTGCCGTCAGCACGATGTCCTCCGCCACGGCGGTCCCATCCCCTCTTCCCGCGGAACCGCGGGCGTGCATCTGTCCGACGCTCAGGGCCGGACACCCGCCTGCCAGTCTGCCCCATCCGGGGGTGGGCGCGCGCCCGAGCGGCGCGTGCGGCGCTCAGCTGCCCTCGACCGCCGGTGTGCGTCGCCGCAGCGACGCGGTGGGGTCGGCGGCCACGTGCGCCACGAGGCGCGACGTCGCGTCGGCGAGCGCGTCCTGCACGCCCGTCTCGTAGCGCGCGAGCCGCGCGTCGAGCGCGCGAAGCCGTGGAAGCGCTCCTACGTCGGCCGCCGCGCTCCCCGGGGAGAGCGCGTCGCGCAGGTCGTCGGGCCGCGGGACCTGCAGGCAGACCTCCAGCGGCAGCGCGAAGGCCACCTGCTCGCCCAGCGGGCCCGGCGCCGCGGCCTGCGCGACGAGCAGGTCGATGCGGGCCCGCACCACGCGGCGCCACCAGGCCACGAGCTCACGCTCGGCGCGCAGCGCGCGCCGCTCGAGACGCAGGTCGTGGAGCGGGTGCTCGACGCGGGACGGCATGCGGGGTGGTTCGGCCCGATGTGGCTCCCGCTTGACCGTTCCGCGACGGATCACCCGATCTCTTCACCCGCTGGGAGCAACGGCAACGTTTGCCTGTGACCGGCTTTACTCTCGGCCCGTGGACGCAACACGTTCGGAGACGCCGCTCGCGCGCACGCGCCGCGCCCGCCGGATCGACCGCGCGCTCGCGGTCCGGTACCCCGACGCGCGTTGCGAGCTCGACTTCCGTGACCCCTTCGAGCTGCTGGTCGCGACCGTGCTGTCGGCGCAGACGACGGACGTGCGGGTCAACCTGACGACGCCCGAGCTGTTCGCGCGCTGGCCCGACGCGCACGCGATGGCGGGCGCCGACCCGACCGCCCTCGAGGAGGTGCTGCGGCCCACGGGGTTCTTCCGGGCCAAGGCCCGTTCGCTGACGGGCATCGGCCGGCAGCTGGTGGAGCGGTTCGGCGGCGAGGTGCCCGCGCGGCTCGAGGACCTCGTGACGCTGCCCGGCGTGGGGCGCAAGACGGCCAACGTCGTGCTCGGCGACGCGTTCGGCGTCCCCGGCATCACGGTCGACACGCACGTGCAGCGGCTCTCGCACCGGCTCGGCTACACCACGAGCGACGACCCGGTGGTGATCGAGGCCGAGCTGGGCGAGCTGCTCGAGCGGCGCACGTGGACGGCGGCCTCGCACCGGCTGATCTTCCACGGACGGCGCACGTGCTTCGCGCGGCGGCCCGCGTGCGGGGCGTGCCCCGTGGCGGCGCTGTGCCCGTCGGCCGGCATCGGGGAGCAGGACCCCGAGCGTGCCGCGGCGATGCTCAAGGGCTGAACGGCCCTCGGTCGGCGCGCGCGGCGGCTCAGCGCAGCGGGTCGACCTCGGCGAGCCAGTCGGTCAGCAGCTCGCCGACGAGCTCGGGCGCCTGGTCGGCCAGGTAGTGCCCCGCCTCGCGCAGCAGCTCGAACCGGTACGTCGTCGTGACGTGCGCCGTGGCGGGACGCAGCGCCGCGGTCGCCGCGGGTCGCAGGCCGTCGCGCCGCCCGTGCACCTGCAGCACCGGGACCGGCCGGGCCGCGCGGAGCGTCGCGCGGTACCGGCGGCCGTCGGGCCGGGGCGTCGAGCGCACGAGCCAGCGCACCTGCTCGAGCTGGCTGTGCGCGGCGAACGGCACGCGTGCCGCACGCCGGTACGTCTCGACCGCGTCCCGGTCGGGCCGGCCGGGCACGCCGCCCCAGTGCGTGAGCATCCGGTCCACCAGGTCGCGCTGCGTCATCGCGCGCTCGGGGAGGGAGGGCAGCTGCGCGAACGCCAGCACCGCGGAGGCCGCCGGTCCCGGGGGCGTGCGAGGCAGCGCGAGCGCGTCGAGCGGGTGCGGGGCGCCCAGCACGGCCACGGCACGCACGACGTCCGGGTGGTAGGCGGCCGTCGCCCACGCCACGTCGCCCCCGGTGCCGGCGCCGACCACGACGGCGTCGTCGGCGCCCAGCGAGCGCACGACCCCCGCGGCGTCGGCGGCGAGCGTCGGCACGTCGTACCCCTGCGGCGGCTTGTCGGAGCAGCCGGTGCCGCGCAGGTCCATCGCGGCGACCCGGTAGCCCGCCGCCGCGAGCACGGGCAGCTGGTGCCGCCACGCCCACCAGAGCTGGGGGACGCCGTGCAGCAGCAGCACGAGAGGCGCGTCCTGCGAGCCCGACAGCGCCACGTGGAACCGCGCACCGTTCGCGGTGACGAAGCGGTGCTCCCACGGGCCGTCGAGGAGGAGCGACGCGGAGTCGACGGTGGTCATCGGGTGCGAACCTACCGGTTCGGGGCGTCGTCCGGGCCGTCGTGCACGGCGTCGCGGCGTGCGCGGGCCGTGTGGACGCGGGACCGCCACGCCAGCAGGACGGATCCGAGCGCCGCCGCGACGACGGACGCCACGAGCACGGCCACCACCACGTGCTCGTCGTGCGCGGACCCCTCGCCGAACGCGAGCACGCCGACCAGCAGCGACACCGTGAACCCGATGCCGGCCAGGGTGCCCACCGCCAGCACGTCGGCCCACGACAGCCCGGGCGCCAGCCGTGCACGCGTGAACCGGGCGAGCAGCCACGTGGCACCCAGGATGCCGATCGGCTTGCCCAGCACGAGGCCCAGTGCGACGCCCTGGGCCACCGGGTCGCCCAGCGCCGCCCCGAGGGTCTCGGGGGCGATCGTCACCCCGGCGGCGAACAGCGCGAAGACGGGCACCGCGACGCCCGCGGACAGCGGCCGCCACACGTGCTCGTAGCGCTCGGCCAGCGAGCCGTCGGGCAGGTCCGGGTCGACGTCCTCGACGCCGCCCGCGGTCGCGCGGGGGTGGCGTGCCGAGCCCGGGGTCGCCGGCACCGCGAACCCCAGCAGCACGCCGGCGATCGTCGCGTGCACGCCCGACGCGTGCAGCAGGCCCCACGCGGCGAGCGCCAGCGGCACCAGGAGCCACGGGCTGCGCACGCCGCGCGCCAGGGCGACGCCGAAGCCCGCCACCGCGACCAGCGCGCCCGCGAGCAGGCCGATCGCGACGTGGTCGGTGTACGCGACGGCGATCACGACGATCGCGAGCAGGTCGTCGACCACCGCGAGCGTCAGCAGGAACGCGCGCAGCGCGACCGGCAGCCCACGCCCGACCAGCGCCAGCACGCCGACCGCGAACGCGATGTCGGTGGCCGTCGGCACCGCCCAGCCGACCGGTGCGCCGTCGGGGCGCGTGAGGTTGACCGCGAGGTAGATGCCGGCGGGCACGAGCATGCCCCCGAGCGCCGCGACGGCCGGCAGCACGGCCGTGCGGACGTGCCGCAGCTCGCCCACCACCATCTCGCGCTTGAGCTCGAGCCCGACGACGAAGAAGAAGATCGCGAGCAGGCCGTCGGACGCCCAGTGGGCGACGCTCAGGTCGAGGTGCAGCGCCGCCGGCCCGACGACCGTGTCGGACACCGCGCGGTAGCTGCCGGGGGAGACGTTCGCCCACACGAGCGCCGCGAGCGCGCCGACGAGCAGCAGGACGCCGCCCGTGCGCTCGTCGCGCAGCGTGTCGCGCAGGTTGCGCTCACCGCCGACGGACGGTCGGGCGAGCAGGCGGGGG
>NZ_LNTD01000233.1 GCF_001462455.1 Cellulomonas sp. B6 | reverse complement strand
GAGCGCGGCGGCGACGGCCGCACGCAGCTCCGTGAGCGGCGGCGCTGCGCCGTCCTGCATGACGACCACCGCGACGACCGACTGACCCCAGTGCTGGTCGGGCACGACGACCTGGCGCGGCGCGCTGGCGGGGCCGAGCGCGGCGGCGACGGCCGCACGCAGCTCCGTGAGCGGCGGCGCTGCGCCGTCCTGCATGACGACCACCGCGACGACCGACTGACCCCAGTGCTGGTCGGGCACGCCGACGACGCAGGCCTCGCGCACGCCGGGCAGCCCGGCGAGCACGTCCTCGACGGCGTGCGGGTCGACCTTGACGCCGCCCGTGACGAGCACGTCGTCGAGCCGGCCCAGCACGTGCAGCGTGCAGTCGTCGAGGCGGCCGCGGTCGGCGGTGCGCAGCCACCGCCCGTCGGGCGCGGTCGAGAACGTCGCGGCGTCGAGGTCCGGCCGGTGCAGGTAGCCGGCGGCCAGCACGGGCCCCGCCAGGCTGATCCTCTGCTCGGCGTCCACCGCGACGCGTACGCCGGGCAGCGGCCTGCCGTCGTAGACGCAGCCCCCGCAGGTCTCGGTCATGCCGTACGTGGTGACCACGTGCAGCTCGGCGGCGTGGGCGCGGGCCAGCAGCGACGGCGGGCACGCCGCGCCGCCCACGAGGATCGCGTCGAACCGGGCGGCCGCCGCCGTCGCGGCGTCGTCGTCGAGCACGCGCACGAGCTGGGTCGGCACGAGCGACGTGTGGTGCGGGCCGAGGCCGGCGGTCGCGCGCCGCGCGGCGGTCGTGAACGTCGCGGCGCGGAACGGTCCCTCGGGCAGCACGTGGGGTGCGCCGCCGGCCAGGAGGGCTCGCGCCACCACCTGCAGACCGGCGACGTGGTGCACGGGCAGCGCGAGCAGCCACGTGCCGGGCCCGCCGAGCCGCTCCGCGGTCGCCGCAGCGGACGCGCGCAGCGCCTGCGCGGTCAGCATCACGTCGCGCGGGCGGCCCGTCGACCCCGACGTCCTCACCACCACCGCGACCTCGGACGGCACGTCCGTGGCGGGCCCGCGGCCGGGCGCGTCCAGGCACCGCACGGCCGGGCCCGAGCCGTCGAGCGCCGCCGCCAGCGCGGGCAGCAGCTCCCGCGGGTCCGCGGGCACGTCACGCAGCGGCCGTTCCACCCCGACAGCGTAGGTGGTCGGGCCGCGCGGGCGGTCGTGCGCCGCGTCCCGCCCCGGACGTCGGTCCCGTCGTCGTAGAGTGGCCCGCGGTCCGGGCCCGAGGGGGTGCGGCGCCGGCAGCGCACGACGAGCCGCACCAGCGGGGGAGACGGGGTCACGATGGTCGGGACGGTTCGCAGGAGCACGACGGCACGCGCACGGGGCGTGAGCCTGCTGGCGTGCGGTGCTCTCCTCGCGCTCGCGGCGTGCGGTTCGTCGACGGGGACGCCGACCCCCGCCTCGACCGTGACCGAGCGCGCCGACGTCGTCGCCGACAAGGGTGCCGTCCCGACGCCCGAGGTCGAGCCGGTCTGGCCGCTGACGGGTGTCGCCGGGCAGCCCGACCCCCGCCCGGCGATCGCCGTGAAGATCGAGAACACCTCCGCCGCGCGCCCGCAGGCCGGGCTCGACCAGGCCGACGTCGTGTGGGAGACCATCGTCGAGTTCGAGGTCTCGCGGTTCGTCGCGGTCTTCCAGTCGCAGGTCCCCGGCGAGGTCGGCCCCATCCGCTCGGTGCGCCCGATGGACCCGCTGATCGTCTCGCCGCTCGGCGGCATGCTCGTGTACTCGGGCGGCCAGCCGGGCATCCTCGCGCTCGCGAACGCCGCGGGCGTGCAGATCGTGTCGCACGACGCGGGTGCGCCCGGCATGTACCGCTCGAAGGAGCGCAAGGCGCCGCACAACGTCTACGGCAACCCGGCCGAGTGGTGGGCCAACGCGGAGGCGGGGCGCACCGCGCCGGGTCAGCAGTTCGCGTTCGCCCGCTCGGCCGAGCAGGCGTCGGCGGTCACGGGCGGCACGCCCGCCGGCACGCTCGACCTGCGCCTGTCGGGGCAGTCCAACCCGGTGTGGGCCTGGGACGCCGCGAGCGGCACGTGGCTGCGCTCCGAGGGCGGCACGCCGGCGACCGCCGCGAGCGGTGCGCGCCTGTCGGCGGTGAACGTCGTGTCGATCACCGCGGGCCACCCCAACACCGAGTTCGGCGCCCAGGGCGGCGCGCCGGTGCCGACCTACGACCTGGTCGGGTCGGGTGACGCGGTGCTCGCGACCGGTGGCAAGACGCTGCCCGTGCGCTGGCAGAAGGACGCGCAGGAGCAGCCGATGCGCCTGTTCCTGCCGGACGGCTCGGAGGCGACGCTCGCGCCCGGCAACACCTGGGTCGAGCTGGTCCCTGCGGGCACCGGGACCCTCACCGTCTCCTGACGTCCGACCCGGGCGCCGCGCGCCCGGGTCGATACCGGAGGACGACGCGCCGGGCCGGGACGTCGTCCCTCCGGTGGAGCCGCCCCCCTCTCCCGGGCGGGCGGGCGCCGGGCACGACCGTCCCGGGGGCCGACGCGCCCGCCGGGGTGCGGCCGCGAGGCTGAGGGCATGGCCGCACACACCACGTTCCCCGCCTCCGTCCGCCCCGCCCGCTCGCGTCGTGACCCCGAGGACCACTCGGTCCGCTCGGCCGTCGCGGTCGTCGCCGCCGGGCTCGTGCTCGTCGCGCTCCTCGTCGGGGGCGGCGCCGTCGTCGCGACGCTCGTCGACCTGATGTCCTGGGTGGGCCAGGGCTGACGCGTCAGTAGGCGTACGGGAACCCGGACCAGTCCGGGTCGCGCCGCTGCAGGAACGCGTCGCGCCCCTCGACGGCCTCGTCCGTCATGTACGCCAGCCGCGTGGCCTCGCCCGCGAACACCTGCTGACCGGCCAGGCCGTCGTCGGCGAGGTTGAACGCGAACTTGAGCATGCGGATCGCCTGCGGCGACTTCGTCGCGACCACGCGCGCGTACTCGAGCCCGGCCTCCTCGAGCTCTGCGTGCGGCACGACGTCGTTGACGGCGCCCCACCGGTACGCGTCGTCCGCCGAGTACTCGCGGGCGAGGAAGAAGATCTCCCGGGCCCGCTTCTGCCCGACCTGCCGGGCGAGCAGGGCCGAGCCGTAGCCGCCGTCGAACGAGCCGACGTTGGCGTCGGTCTGCATGAACCGCGCGTGCTCGCGGCTCGCGATCGTCAGGTCGGCCACGACGTGCAGCGAGTGGCCCCCGCCGGCGGCCCAGCCGTTGACGAGCGCCACGACGACCTTGGGCATGGTGCGGATCAGCCGCTGCACCTCCAGGACGTGCAGCCGCCCGGCGCGCGCCGGGTCGACCGCGGCGGCGGTGTCGCCGTCGGCGTACCGGTACCCGTCGCGCCCGCGGATGCGCTGGTCGCCGCCCGAGCAGAACGCCCACCCGCCGTCCTTGGGGGACGGGCCGTTGCCGGTGAGCAGGACGGTCCCGACGTCGGACGTCGTGCGCGCGTGGTCGAGCACGGCGTACAGCTCGTCGACGGTGTGCGGGCGGAACGCGTTGCGGACCTCGGGTCGGTCGAACGCGACGCGCACCACGGGCAGGTCGCGCGCGACCGCGCCGGCGGCGGCCTGCTCGGGCGTGGGTCGCGCGTACCCGCGGTGGTAGGTGATGTCCGTCAGGTCCGTGAATCCCTCGACGTCACGCCACCGTGATGGGTCGAAGGTCTCGGAGACGCGCTCGGGCAGGGGGACTGGGGTACCGCTCTCGCTCACCTGGACACCCTAACGACGCGTCGGGGAGCCCCGCCCCGGGGGACCGGACCCGTCCGGCGTGGTCGGGAGTCGCGCGCGGCATAGCCTGGGGACGTGGTGAGCGTGCTGCTGGAACCCGTGGTGTGGGACGTGCCCCTGCGCACGCGGTTCCGGGGGCTGACGCGCCGCGACGGCGTGCTGGTCCGCGGCGCCGCCGGGTGGGGCGAGTTCAGCCCCTTCTGGGACTACGACGACGCGGCGGCAGTGCGCTGGTGGCGCGCCGCGCGGGAGGCCGCCGACGAGGGCTGGCCCGACCCCGTGCGCACGCACGTGCCCGTCAACGTCACCGTGCCCGCGGTCGACCCCGAGCACGCGCACCGCATCGTCACCGCGTCGGGCGGCTGCCGCACCGCGAAGGTCAAGGTCGCCGAGCCCGGCCAGCCCGCGGGCGCCGACGAGGCGCGGCTCGAGGCGGTCCGCGACGCCCTGGGCCCGGACGGTGCGATCCGCGTCGACGCGAACGCCGCGTGGGACCTCGACACCGCCGTGCGCGTGCTCGCGTCGCTCGACCGGGCCGCCGGGGGCCTGGAGTACGCCGAGCAGCCCGTGCCGGGCGTCGAGGACCTCGCCGCGCTGCGCCGCCGCACGCACGTGCCGCTCGCGGCGGACGAGGCCGTGCGCCGCTCGGACGACCCGCTCGCGGTGGCCCGCCTGCACGCGGCCGACGTGGTCGTGCTCAAGGTGCAGCCGCTCGGCGGCGTGCGCGCGTGCCTGCGCCTGGCCGAGCAGCTCGACCTGCCCGTCGTCGTGTCCTCGGCGCTCGAGTCGTCGGTCGGGCTGGCCGCGGGGCTCGCGCTCGCCGCGGCGCTGCCGGAGCTGCCGCACGCGTGCGGGCTCGCGACGGCCGCGCTGCTCGCGGACGACCTGGTCGAGGACCCGCTGCTGCCGCGCGACGGCGCGATCGAGGTGCGCCGACCCGCGCCGACGCCCGCGCTGCTGGCCGCGGCGACCGCGCCGGACGACGTCGCCGCGCGGTGGCGGGCGCGGCTCGCGGCCGTGCGGGCTCGGGCATGATGGCGGCCGTGACGCCCGCCCCCGACGCCGTGCCCTCGGACTCCGTGCCCCCGGACCCCGCGCCCTCGGACCCCGCGCCCTCGGTGCGTGCGGCCCGCGTGCTGGTGCAGGCGCTCGCGGCGCTCGGCGTCCGCGACGTCGTGCTCGCGCCGGGGTCGCGCAGCGCACCGCTCGCCTACGCAGTCGCCGACGCCGCGCGCCCCGACCCCGAACGGCCCGCGGGGGCGCCCGCGCTGCGCCTGCACGTGCGCATCGACGAGCGCGACGCGGGCTTCCTCGCGCTCGGCCTGGCCAAGGGGTCGGCCCACGCGGGGGAGCGCGGACCGGGACCGGCCCGGCCCGTCGCGGTCGTCACGACCTCCGGCACCGCCGTGGCGAACCTGCACCCCGCGGTGCTCGAGGCGCACCACACCGGGCTGCCGCTCGTGCTGCTGACGGCCGACCGCCCGCACGAGCTGCGCGGCACGGGCGCCAACCAGACCACCGAGCAGGCGGGCATCTTCGGCGGCGCCGTCCGGCTCGCGGTCGACGTGCCCGCGCCCACCGGTCGCCCGGGGGAGGACCGGGACCTGCGCCGCACGGTCGCGCGCGCCCTCGCCGCCGCGACCGGCGCCCGCACGGGCGACCCCGGTCCCGTGCACCTCGACCTCGCGTACCGCGACCCGCTCGCACCCGGCGCCGCACCGTGGCCGGCGGCGTCGGACGCGGGCCTCACGCACGTCGTGGGCCGTGCGCAGCCCGCCGACCCGGTCGCCCCGCTCACGGGTGCCGTCCCGGTCGTCGTGGGCGACGCGGACGGCACGGCGCGCGGCTCGCGCCGCGCGCGCGGAGCCGTCCCCACCGTGGTCGTCGCGGGGGACGGTGCGGGCCCCGCCGCGGTGCGGCTCGCCGAGGCCAACGGGTGGCCGCTGCTCGCCGA
>NZ_LNTD01000232.1 GCF_001462455.1 Cellulomonas sp. B6 | reverse complement strand
CCGACGCCCGATCCCCCTGTCGCGAGAGTGCGATCCAGCCCGGTGCTCTCGGTGGGGTTGTCGGATCGCGCTCTCGTGACGGGTCGATCCGGTTCCGGTGCGGCCTCCGCGATCGCGCGGGCGATCGGGTGCTCGGCGAGCCGCTCGACCGCCGCGGCCAGCCGCCGCACCTCGTCGGCGTCCTCGCCCGCGGCCGGCACGACGTCGACCAGGGCCATGCGCCCGGCCGTGACCGTGCCGGTCTTGTCCAGCACGACGGTGTCGACGCGCCGCGTCTCCTCGAGGATCTCGGGGCCCTTGATGAGGATCCCGAGCTGCGCACCACGCCCCGTGCCGACCAGCAGCGCCGTGGGCGTCGCGAGCCCCAGCGCGCACGGGCACGCGATGATCAGCACCGCGACGGCCGCCGTGAACGCGGCCTGCACGCCGCCCCCGGTCGCGAGCCACACCACGAGCGTGCCGACCGCGATCACGAGCACGACCGGCACGAACACCGCCGAGATCCGGTCGGCGAGCCGCTGCACGGGCGCCTTGCCGGTCTGCGCGCGCGCCACGAGCCGGCCGATCTGCGCCAGGCGCGTCTCGGAGCCGACGCGCGTCGCGCGGACCACGAGGTGCCCGGACGTGTTGACGGTCGCGCCCGTGACCTCGTCGCCGGGGCCGACGTCGACGGGCACGGGCTCGCCCGTGAGCAGCGACGTGTCGACCGCGCTCGTCCCCGTCACCACGACGCCGTCGGTCGCGACCTTCTCGCCCGGGCGCACCGCGAACTCGTCGCCGACCGCGAGCCGGTCCACGGGCACGCGTCGCTCGACGCGGCCCGTGGGCCCGTCGACCAGCACCGCGACGTCCTTGGCGCCGAGGTCCAGCAGCGCGCGCAGCGCGTCGCCCGCGCGCCGGCGCGAACGGTGCTCGGCGTACCGGCCGGTGAGCAGGAACGTCACGACCACGGCCGCGACCTCGAAGTACAGCTCGGGCATCGCGGTGCCGTGGCCCGCACCCGCGGCCGGGAAGAGCGTCGGCGTCATGCGCATGCCGAGCTCGCCCGCACCGCCCAGCAGCAGCGCCCACAGCGACCACGCGGTCGCGGCGACCACGCCGATCGACACGAGCGTGTCCATGGTCGACGACCCGTGCCGCGCCGCGCGGACGGCCGCGCGGTGGAACGGCCACGCCGCCCACGTCGCGACCGGCAGCGCGAGCGCCGCGACGAGCCACTGCCAGCCGCGGAACTGCGTCGCCGGGACCATGCTCAGCACGACCACGGGGACGGTGAGCACGGCCGCGACCCGCAGGCGGCGGCGCAGGTCGGCGCCGCGCGCGTCGACGGGGGCGGACGTGTCGTCGTCGGCGTCGTGCTCCATGCCGGCGTGCTGCATGCCCGACAGCGCGTGCTCGATCTCGTCGTGCGCGCCGTGGTCGCCGGCGCCGTCGTGCGCCGCGCCCGGGGGCCCGTGGTGCACCGCGCCGGGCGCGGGGACCGGGTGCGCGTCGTACCCCGCGGCGCGCACGGCGGCCACGAGGTCGTCGACGGTCGGCGCGGGGGCGTCGTCGGTCGGGGTGATCTCGACGTGCGCGGTCTCGAGCGCGAGGTTCACCGTCGCGGTCGCGCCGGGCACGCGGTTGAGCCGCTTCTCGACGCGCGCGACGCAGGACGCGCAGGTCATGCCCTCGACCGCGAGGTCGATCCCCGCGGCCCCCACCCCGTCGGGGGCGGTCCGCGGCGCGTTCACAGCAGCGACCGCGCGGGCGTGACGGCGTACCCGGCCTCCTCGACGGCGGCCGCGACCGTGGCGTCGTCGAGCGGTGCGTCGGACGTGACGGTGACGGGGGAGGCCCCGCCGGTCACGAGCTCGACGGCGACGTCGGTGACGCCGGGCAGCGCGGTGAGCTCCTCGGTGACGTGCTTGACGCAGTTGCCGCAGGTCATGCCGTCGACGCGGAACGTGGTGGTGGCCATGGTGGTGCTCCTTCGGTGCGGGTGTCCGGTGCGGCGGGGGCC
>NZ_LNTD01000231.1 GCF_001462455.1 Cellulomonas sp. B6 | reverse complement strand
CGCGCCCCGGACGCGACACCCCCCGCCCCGGCACCGACGACCTGGTGGCCCGGGCGGCCGACGCGGTGGGCGACGCCGTGGAGCAGGTCGTCGACGCGATCAAGCCGCGGCTGCGCGGCTGGATCCACGCCGGCGTCGCCCCGATCGCGCTCGCGGCGTCGATCGTGCTCGTCGTGCTCTCCCCCACCGCCGCGGCCCGCTGGGCGAACGCGGTGTTCGGCCTGTCGGCCGTCATGCTGTTCGGGACCAGCGCGGTCTACCACCGCGGCACATGGTCGCCGCGCGTCGCGGGCGTGCTGCGCCGCCTCGACCACACCAACATCTTCCTCATCATCGCGGGCACCTACACGCCGCTCGCGGTGCTGCTGCTGCCGCCGTCGACCGCGCGCACGCTGCTGCTGGTGGTCTGGTCCGGCGCGCTCGTGGGCCTGCTCGCCCGCGTCTTCTGGCTCGGCGCGCCGCGCTGGGTGTACGTCCCGATCTACCTGGCGCTCGGCTGGGTGGCCGTCGGGTTCATGCCGCAGTTCTGGACGTCGGGCGGCCCGGCGATCGTGTGGTTCGTCGCGGTCGGCGGCCTCGCCTACACCGTCGGCGCGGTGGTCTACGGGCTCAAGCGCCCCAACCCCAGCCCGCGGTGGTTCGGGTTCCACGAGATCTTCCACGCGCTGACGGTCGTCGGGTACTCGTGCCACTTCGTGGCGGTCGCGCTCGCGACCGCCCACCTGTCCTGAGCCGCCCGGGCGCGGGCGCGGCGCGTCAGCCGCGCGGCACGACCGCGTAGCGACGGTGCGTCAACGCGGGGTTCGCCTCGCGCGCGGCCGCGATACCGGCGGCGTCCAGGTCGACCGTGCGCACCTGCGGCGTCTCGTCGAGCTCGAGCCCCACGACCCCGTCCGGCCCGACGACGAGCGAGCGCCCGACGACGCCCCTGCCCGCCTGCCCCACCGCGACGACGGCCGCCGTGCTCTCGATGGCCCGCGCGACCGCGAGCGTGCGCCAGTGCATCGCCTTGAGCTCGCCCGCGACCCACGCGGCCGGCACCACCAGCACGTCGGCGCCCGCGTCGACCAGCCGCCGCGCCGACTCCGGGAACCGCAGGTCGTAGCAGGTCAGGACGCCCAGCCGCAGGCCCGCGACGTCGAGCACCAGCGGCGGCGCGTCCGCCGGGCCGGGCGCCAGCCGGTCGGACTCGCGGTGCCCGAACGCGTCGTACAGGTGCACCTTGCGGTAGACGCCCGCGACGTCGCCGGCCGCGTCGACCGCGACCACGGCGTTCACGGCGCGCGGCTGCCCGTCACCCCCGGGCTCGCCGCCCGGCAGCGTCGTGCCCGCGAGCACCGCGAACCCGCCGCGGCGCGCCTCGTCGCGCAGCATCCCGACGAACGGCCCGTCGAGCGGCTCCGCGAGGTCGGGGCCGACGCCGTGCGGGTCGTACGCCGACGCGTACTCGGGCAGCACCGCGACGTCGGCCCGCACACGGCCCGCGGTGCGCAGCGCGTCGCGCGCCGCCACCAGGTTCGCCCCGCGGTCGCGCCCGACCTCGAGCTGCGCGACCGTGACGCGCACCGCCGGGCGCTGCGGCGGTGCCGGCCGCTCGCTCACCGGCGGCCGCCCGCCGCCTCGTCGTCGGTGGACGCCTCGTCGGTGGACGCCTCGTCGGTGGACGCGGCGCCCTCGGTGGGCGCGGCGTCGTCGGCGACGCCGGGCGCATCGGGCGCGGGGTCGTCCGGGAGCCCGCCGCCGGCCGCGGCGACCGTGGTCGTCGCGTCGGTCGCGGCGTCCGCCGCCACGTCGTCGCCGGTGCCGACCGTGGGAGCCCCCGTCGCCGCGCGCTCGCGCTCGCGCTGGCTCGCGCGTCGCATGCGCCGCGTGAAGGAGACCGCGAGCGCGATGATCGCCACCGCGAGCAGGAACGTCGCGACGAACCCGGCGAACCCCGGGGAGCCCTCCTGCGGGCTCTCGTACGTCGGGCCGGGCAGCCGCTCGGTCCACACGACGCCCGTGAGGAGGGCGGTCGCGGCCAGGCCCGTCACCGCGCGAGCTCCGTGCCGCGGATCCCCGCGAACAGGTCGTCCTCGGGCAGCGCCGTCGGCACGCGCGACTCCGCGAGCTCGTACTCCTCGGCGCGCCAGGTCGCGAGCTCGACCTCGCGCGGGACCGCGAAGAACCAGCCCTCGGGGTCGATCTGCGTCGCGTGGGCGCGCAGCGCGGCGTCGCGGTGCGCGAAGAAGTCGGCGCACTCGATGCGCGTCGTGACCTCGCGCTCGGGCACCTCGCGCGCCTGGCGCGAGTCGATCCAGTCGCTGAACGGCGACTCGCCGCCGGCCGCGACGACCGCGTCGTGCACGGCTCGCATGCGCGCGAGCGAGAAGCCGTGGTTGTAGTAGAGCTTCAACGGGGTCCACGGCTCGCCGCGGCCCCGGTAGCGCTCGGGGTCCCCCGCGGCGGCGAACGCCTCGACGCCGACGCGGTGGCACATGATGTGGTCCGGGTGCGGGTAGCCACCGGTCGGGTCGTACGTCGTGATGACGTGCGGCCGGAACTCGCGGACCAGCTCGACGAGCGGCGCCGACGCCTCCTCGAGCGGCACGAGCGAGAACGAGCCCTCGGGCACGGGCGGCAGCGGGTCGCCCTCGGGCAGGCCCGAGTCGACGAAGCCCAGCCAGTGCTGGCGCACCCCGAGCGCCGCGGCGGCCGCGGCCATCTCCGCGCGGCGCACCTCGCGCATGGCCTCCAGGCCCTGCGGCGCGGGGCCGTAGTGCGGGTTGAGCACGTCGCCGCGCTCGCCGCCGGTGCACGTCACGACGAGCACGTCGACGCCCTCCGCGGCGTAGCGTGCCGTGGTCGCGGCGCCCTTGCTGGACTCGTCGTCCGGGTGCGCGTGCACCGCCATCAGCCGTAGCCGGTCCGTGCTCACCTGAGGATCCTCCCGTGGCAGGTCGTGGGACGAGAGACAATGATCCCTCACGCGTCGCGCGAACTCCCCGCGACGTCACGGACGCAGGGTTCCGACAGGCGCCCCGACGCCACCCAGACATCGCCCTCGACACCGCTGCAGGAGGCCCCACCGTGGTCGCACCGGCCCCCCGCCCGCCCGCCGGGCGCTACGGACCGGAACCCACCGACGCGACGCGCCGCCTGCAGCGCCTCGGCCTCGCGGCGCTCGTCGTGGTCGCGATGCTCGTGATCGGGTGGGTCGGCAGCGGCGTGCTGCGCGACCCGGTGCAGTGGCAGACCGTCGGGTACCGCGTCGACGGGGCCACCTCGACCGAGGTCACGTTCGACGTGACGACCGACGTCGGCCGGTCCGCCACGTGCCGCGTGCAGGCGCTGTCCTCGTCGTACGCGCAGGTGGGGGTCCTGGACGTCCCCGTGCCGCCGGCCGACCACCGCACGCGCCGCGTCACCGTCACGGTCCCCACGGTCGAGCTGGCCGTCACCGGGGTGGTCGACGGGTGCTCGCTGGACGGGTGACCCGATCCCCCGTCCGGGTCAGCGCGACCGGGGCCGCTTGGTAGACTGTCGGTTTACGCCGCCCCCGGTCCGGCGTCACGCACAGGTCGACGCGACCGCGGCGGGACGGCAACACACCCTCCCTCCCGGCACCGCGCGTCCTCGTGACGTCCCGGCCCGTGGGGCCCCTACGCCGCCGACCAGGCGGCCACCGGAGTCAAGGAAGGAGCGATCGTGACGGACACGACTGCTGCCACGTGGCTGACGCAGGAGGCCTACGACCGCCTCAAGGAGGAGCTCACGCACCTCGAGTCGGTGGGTCGCAAGGAGATCGCGGACCGCATCGCCGCGGCCCGCGACGAGGGCGACCTCAAGGAGAACGGCGGCTACCACGCCGCGCGCGAGGAGCAGGCCAAGCAGGAGGCCCGCATCCGCGAGCTGCAGGCCAAGCTGCGCAACGTGCAGATCGGCACGCCGCCGGACGACGGCGTCGTGGAGCCCGGCATGGTCGTGACCGCGGTCGTCGCGGGCGACGAGATGACGTTCCTGCTCGGCTCGCGCGAGATCGCGGGCACGGCGGACATCGACGTCTTCTCCCCCACGTCGCCGCTGGGCGCCGCGATCCAGGGGCACAAGGTCGGCGACTCGACGTCCTACGAGGCACCGAACGGCCGCCAGATCCCGGTCGAGATCACCGCGGCGAGCCCGTTCGTCGGCTGACCGCACGACCCGTCACGCGGGGGACGCACCGGAGACCCGGTGGCGTCCCCCGCGTGCGTTCAGGCGTCGCCGATGCGATAGCCCGCGGCGCGCAGGCCGGCGAGCACGGCCGCGCAGTGCTCGGAGCCCTTGGTCTCGATCTGCAGGTCGATCGCGACGTCGCTGAACGCGAGGTCGCCACCCGTGCGCAGGTGCGACACGTGCATGACGTTGCCGCCCCGCGCCGCGACCTCGCGCAGCAGGTCCGCGAGCGCGCCGGGAGTGTCCTCGACGACGACGTGCAGGTGCAGGTAGCGCCCGGCGGACGCCAGGCCGTGCCGCACGACGCGCAGCAGCACGAGCGGGTCGATGTTGCCGCCCGACAGCACGCACACCACGGGGCGTCCGTCGTCGCCCACGACGCCGCGCGGGTCGGCCATGAGCGCCGCGACGGCCGCCGCACCGGACGGCTCGACGACGAGCTTGGCGCGCTCCGCGACGAGCAGCAGCGCGCGCGACAGGTCCTCCTCGGACACGGTCCGCACGGGCACCTGGTGGCTCGCCAGGACCTCGAACGGCACGTCGCCGGGCGTGCCGACGGCGATGCCGTCGGCCATCGTCCGCAGCTCGGTCGCCGGCACGGGGTGCCCCGCGGCCAGCGAGACCGGGTAGGCGGCCGCGCGGGCCGCCTGCACGCCGACCACGCGCACGTCGGGGCGCTCGTCGAGCGCGGCGGCGATGCCGGCGGCCAGACCGCCGCCGCCCACGGGCACGACGACCGTGCCGACGTCCGGCACCTGCTCGAGGATCTCGAGCGCGACCGTGCCCTGCCCGGCGTCGACGTCGGGGTGGTCGAACGGGTGGATGAGCACGGCGCCGGTGCGCTCGGCGTGCGCGTGGGCGTGCACGAGCGCCTCGTCGACCGACGTGCCCGCGAGCTCGACGCGCGCGCCGTAGCCGCGGGTCGCCGCGAGCTTGGGCAGCGCGGCGTCGACCGGCATGAAGATCACCGCGTCGATGCCCAGCAGCCTGGCCGCGAGCGCGACGCCCTGCGCGTGGTTGCCGGCGCTGGCCGCGACGACGCCGCGCGCCTTCTCCTCGGCCGTCAGCCGCGCCATGCGCGTGTAGGCGCCGCGGATCTTGAACGAGCCGGCCCGCTGCAGGTTCTCGCACTTGAGCCACACGTCCGTGCCGGTCAGCTCGGACAGCGCGCGGCTGCGCTGCACGGGCGTGCGCTCGGCGACGCCCTCGAGCAGCGTGGCCGCGGCGCGGACGTCGGCCGGGCCGATCACGGGCCGACCGGCGGGTCGCCCGCCGTGGTGCCGCGCGCGGGGCCGTGCTCGTGGCGGGCCGCGTCGGCCTCGGACTCGGCCTCGGCGGCGGCCGCGATCGCGCGGTCGACCACGGGGTGGCCCTTGGCGCGGATGGGCACGTGGTCGTGCGTGCCGAGCTGCGGGAACTTGTCGTGCCCGTGCAGGTACAGCACGACGGTGTTGACGACCGCCGCGATCGGCACCGCGAACAGCGCGCCGACGATCCCGGCGACCAGCGAGCCGGACGTGACGACGAGCAGCACCGCGACCGGGTGCAGCGACACCGCGTGCCCCATGAGGAAGGGCTGCAGCACGTGCCCCTCGAGCTGCTGCACGAGCAGCACGATGCCCAGCATGATCAGCGCCGACACCCAGCCCTGCGTGACGAGCGCGACGAGCACCGCGATGGCGCCCGTGACGATCGCGCCGACGAACGGGATGAACGAGCCGAAGAACACGAGCACGGCCAGCGGCATCGCGAGCGGCAGCTGCAGGATCGCCGCACCGGCGCCGATGCCGATCGCGTCGACGCCCGCGACGAGGATCTGCGTGCGCGTGTAGGCGCCGAGGGTGACCCAGCCGCGGCGGCCGGCCTGGTGGACGCGCTCGCGCGAGCCGCGGGGCAGCAGGCCGACGAGCCACGCCCAGATGCCTCGCCCGTCGATGAGGAAGAACAGCGTGCAGAACAGCGCGATGAGCGTGCCCGCGGCCACGTGCCCGACCGTGACGCCCACCGACAGCGCGCCCGAGGCGATCTGGTCGGCGCTCGACGCGGCGGCGTCCTGCAGCTGCGTGATCCACTGGTCGATGTCGGCCGTGCCGAGGTGCAGCGGGCCCTCCGACAACCAGTCGACGAGCTTGGTGACGCCGTCGCTGGCCTGGTCCCACAGCTCGGTGACTCCGTTGACGATGGACTGGCCGGCGAGCGTCAGCAGCCCCGCGACCAGCGCGATCAGCAGCACGACCGCGAGCCCCGACGCCGCGGCGCGCGGCAGCCGCAGCCACCGCTGCAGCGTGTGCACGAGCGGTGAGAGCAGGACCGTGAGCAGCAGCGCGATCGCCACCGGCACGACGATGACCTTGAGGACCGCCAGCCCCCAGACCCCCAGGGCCAGGGCGGCGAGCAGGTCCTCGACGTCCTCGATGCCCACGGACAGCCGCACGAGGTCGTCGGGGACCTCGAGCGCGGTGCCCGCGACGGAGCCGTGCGTCATGCGGCCGGGGTGCTCGATCAGCGACTCGACGCCCCCGAGGGACTCGGCGAGCGTGAACACGTGCGTCGCGGCGCACACGGCGACCGCCGAGTCGGCGGAGCCGGTGCGGAACGCGACCATGCCGCCGAACCCGCGCATCTGCCGGGCCGCGACCTCGTGACCGGGGTGCTCGGGCAGGCCGGGCCACAGGACCTCGGTGACGCCGGGGTGGTCGACGAGGAACCGCGCGACGGCCTCGGCGTTGGCGACGTGGCGGTCCATGCGCACCGCGAGGGTCTTGAGGCCGCGCAGCGTGAGCCACGCGTCGAACGGGCCCGCGACGGCGCCCGACGCGTTCTGCAGGAACCCGACCGCGTCGCGCAGCGACGTCGTGCCGGTGGGGCCCTCCATGCCCGCGGGCAGCTGCGCGCCGTCGGCGACGACGACCGCGCCGCCGACGACGTCGGAGTGCCCGCCGACGTACTTCGTGGTCGAGTGCACGACCGCGTCGGCACCCAGCGCGAGCGGCTGCTGCAGGTACGGCGTCGCGAACGTGTTGTCGACGACGAGCACGGCGCCGTGCGACTGCGCGTGCGTCGCGATCGCCGCGATGTCGGCGATCCCGAGCAGCGGGTTGGTGGGCGTCTCGACCCAGATCGCCTTGGTGCGGCCCGGTTGGATCGCGGCGAGCACCGCGTCGGGGTCGGACAGGTCGACGGGCGTGTGGTCGATCCCCCACGGGCCCAGCACGCGTGCGATCAGGCGGTACGTGCCGCCGTACGCGTCGTCGGGGACGACGACGTGGTCGCCGGGGCGCAGCACCGAGCGCAGCAGCGCGTCCTCCGCGGCGAGACCCGACGCGAACGCGAACGCCGCCGCACCGCCCTCGACGGCCGCGAGCGCCTCCTGCAGCGCGTCGCGCGTCGGGTTGGCCGAGCGGGAGTACTCGTAGCCGTCCCGCAGGCCGCCGACGCCGTCCTGCTTGTACGTCGAGACCTGGTGGATCGGCGTCACCACCGCCCCGGTGCGGGGGTCCGGGTCCTGACCTGCGTGGATGGCGCGGGTCGAGAAGCCGGCGGCGGACCAGTCGTGGGGCTGCGCGAGCGGGTCGTGGGTCACGCCCCCAGGCTAGGCCGTGGCACGCGGTGCGGCGCAGACCCACGCGCCGGCGGTGGCGCACGGCACGCGGAACACCGGCCACGGTGCGCCTGTTGCACGTCGTGGACCCGACGACAAGGAGACGGTCATGGCCTCGCTGTTCGAGACGCTGCTGGGCTCGTCGCTGCGCACCACGATGGTGGACGCGGAGCACGCCCTCAAGGGACGGGACGGGTACCCCTACGCGGTCCCGTCGACGCACGCGGTGCTGGGCACGCCGCTGCAGGGCCCCTGGCCCGACGGCACGCGCGTGCTGTACCTGGCCTCGGGGTGCTTCTGGGGCGCCGAGAAGGAGGCGTGGCAGCTGCCCGGCGTCGTCACCACGGCCGTCGGCTACATGGGCGGGTTCACGCCCTACCCGACGTACGAGGAGACGTGCACGGGCCGCACGGGCCACACCGAGACGGTGATGGTCGCGTACGACCCGACCGTGCTGTCCGACGTCGACCTGCTGCGGCACTTCTGGGAGGAGCACGACCCCACCCAGGGCTTCCGCCAGGGCAACGACGTGGGCACGCAGTACCGCTCCGCGGTGTTCTTCACGACGCCCGAGCAGGGCGCGGCCGCGCAGGAGACGCGCGACGCGTTCGCGCCGGTCCTCAAGGCCCGTGGCTACGGGGACGTGACGACGGAGATCCGCCCGGTCGAGGAGGCCGGCACGTTCTACTACGCCGAGGACTACCACCAGCAGTACCTCAGGAAGAACCCGGCGGGGTACTGCCCGGTGAACTCCACCGGGGTCGCCTGCCCGGTCCCCTCGGCCTGACCGAGCCGGATCGCCCTCTCACCACCGGGTGAGAGTGCGATCCACTCACGACACCCCCCGCGAGAGTGCGATCCACTCACCGCACCCCCACCGCGAAAGGGCGCCCCGGTCACCGCACCCCCACCGCGAGATCCGGTGGAGAGCGCCCGCCCCTCGGCCAGGCGGTGCTGGATCGCACTCTCACCACCCGGTGAGAGTGCGATCCAGTCACACACCCACGCAGTGAGAGTGCGATCCGGTCACACACCCGCCCGGTGAGAGTGCAATCCAGTCACACACCCACCCGGTGAGAGGGCGATCCGGTCACGGCCCTTCGCCGTGAGACGACGGGCGCGGGCCGTCACCCGCCGGGCGGGTGTCGGTGCCGCAGGTGAGGATGGGCGCATGCTGCTCGACGACGTCGCCGACGCGTCCGCCCGCGTGGCCGCGACGCGGTCGCGGCTCGCCAAGCGCGCCGTGCTGGTCGACGTGCTGCGGCGCGCGGCGGCCGACGGGCCGCACGACGTCGCGGTCGTGGCGCGCTACCTCGCGGGCGAGCTGCGGCAGCGGCGCACGGGCCTGGGCTGGCGGTCGCTGGCCGGGATGCCGGGGCCGGCGGACGCGCCGACGCTGACGGTCGCGGAGGTCGACGCCGCGTTCGCGACGATGGCGGAGATGTCCGGCCCCGGGTCCGCCACGGCCCGCACCGACGCCGCCCGCGCGCTGTTCGGCGCCGCGACCGGACGCGAGCAGCACCTGCTGCGGGGGCTCGTCAGCGGTGAGCTGCGCCAGGGCGCGCTGGACGCGCTGCTGCTCGACGCGGTCGCCGAGGCCGCGGGCGTCCCCGCCGACGTCGTGCGGCGCGCCGCGATGCTCGCGGGCGAGACCGAGGCGGTCGCCGTCGCCGCGCTGGCCGCACCCTCCCCCGAGGACGCCCGGACCGCCCTCGCGGGGTTCACGCTCACCGTGGGGCGGCCGGTGCGGCCGATGCTCGCGCAGTCCGCGCCCGACGTGCCGACGGCGTTGGCCCAGCTCCTCGAGCGGGCGGGGACCGCCGACGGTCCGGCGGCGCGGGTGGTCGTCGACACCAAGCTCGACGGCATCCGGGTCCAGGTGCACCGCGACGGGGACGACGTGCGCGTGTACACGCGCAGCCTGGACGACGTGACGGCGCGCGTGCCCGAGCTCGTCGCGGCCGTCCGCGCGCTGCCCGCGCGCACGCTCGTGCTGGACGGCGAGGCGCTCGCGCTCGACGCCGACGGCCGCCCACGCCCGTTCCAGGAGACGGCCTCGCGCAGCGCCACGCGCGACGCCGACCTCGCGGGCGCGACGACGCTCACGCCGTACTTCTTCGACGTGTTGCACGTCGACGGCCGCGACCTGCTCGACGCGCCGCTGCGCGAGCGGCTGGCCGTGCTGGACCGGGTCGCGGCGCCGCACGTCGTGCAGCGGGTGGTCACGAGCGACCCGGCCGTGGCGGCCGAGCACTTCCGGTCCGTCGTCGCCGCCGGGCAGGAGGGCGTGGTCGTCAAGGCGTCCGACGCCCCGTACGAGGCGGGGCGCCGCGGGGCCGCATGGGTCAAGGTCAAGCCGCGGCACACGCTCGACCTCGTGGTGCTGGCCGTCGAGCGGGGGTCGGGGCGGCGGTCCGGGCTGCTGTCGAACATCCACCTGGGCGCACGGGACCCCGCGACGGGCGGGTTCGTGATGCTGGGCAAGACGTTCAAGGGCATGACCGACGAGATCCTCGCGTGGCAGACCGCACGGTTCCGCGAGCTGGAGGTCGCGGACGACGGCTGGACGGTCACGCTGCGGCCCGAGCAGGTCGTCGAGGTCGCGTTCGACGGGCTGCAGCGCTCGACGCGCTACCCGGGCGGGTTCGCGCTGCGGTTCGCGCGGGTCCTGCGGTACCGCGAGGACAGGTCCGCCGCCGAGGCGGACACGATCGACACGGTGCGCGCGCTCGCCGCGCCGTGACCGACCACCGGAAGGTGATCGACCGCATGGCAAACGTTTGGCATGGTGGGTCCGTGGGGTCGACGGAGATCGCGGAGGAGCGCACGACGACGCGCGCGGGGCACCGCCACGCGTGGCGCGTGCTCGCCGCCGCGCTCGTGTGCGGCTCGGCCGTGCTCATGTTCGCGCTGCACGTGCGGCCGCTCGCGTACGTCCCGCTCGTCGTGGGCGTGCTGCTCGCGTGGGCGGTCGACCGCGTGCTGGGCCGCGACCTGCTCGTGGTCGCGACCGGCATGGTCATCGTGTCGACCATCCCGCTCGGCGCCGACCTGTCCGACCTCGGCATGGTCCGCTTCACGATCGCGCTGTCGCTGGCCGTCGTCATCCCGTATGTGCTGTCGCGGCACGTCAACGGCGACGACGTCATCCGGTTCCCGTGGCGCACGGGCCGGCGGTGGACGCGCACGCAGTGGGCGTACCTGCTGTTCGTCGTGGGCGCCGGGTACCTCGTGCTGCCGTTCTACTTCCTCGACTCGGGCGCCTACCAGAACTGGCCCACGGTCGTGGAGGGGCACGAGGTCGCGCGCCTGCTCGTCGGCGTCAACGCCGTCGGCACGTGGGACGAGCTGTTCTTCATCTGCATCGTCTTCGCGCTGCTGCGCCGGCACTTCGGCCTGTGGACCGCGAACGCGCTGCAGGCGCTCGTCTTCGTGTCGTTCCTGTGGGAGCTCGGCTACCGCGAGTGGGGCCCGCTCCTGACGATCCCGTTCGCCCTCATCCAGGGCTTCACGTTCAACCTCACCAAGTCCCTCACCTACGTGCTGGTCGTGCACCTGCTGTTCGACGCCGTCGTCTTCATGGTGCTCGTGCACGCCCACACCCCCGAGCTGTTCGACGTCTTCGTCACCGCACCCGCGCGCTGAACCGTCGCGCCGCACCACCCGAGAGGCAGGACCCCATGACCGACGCGCTCACCACCTGGGCCGGCAGCCACACGTTCCGCGGCGGACCGCTCGTGCACCCCACGAGCGTCACCGACGTCGCCGAGCTCGTCGCCGGCGCGCAGCACGTGCGCGCGATCGGCTCGCGGCACTCGTTCCACGACCTCGCCGACTCCCCCGGCACGCTCGTCGCGCTCGACCGGCTCGAGGTCCCGACCGTCGTCGACCCCGACGCCCGCACCGTGACCGTCGGCGCGGGCGTCCGGTACGGCGAGCTCGCGCGCGACCTGCACGCCGCGGGCTGGGCCCTGCACACGATGGCCTCGCTGCCGCACATCGCGGTCGCCGGCACGGTCGCGACGGCCACGCACGGCTCGGGCGACGCGTCGCCCAACCTGTCGGCGGTGGTCCGTGGCCTGGAGGTGGTGGGAGCGGGCGGCGAGGTGCGCGTCCTGGGCCCCGACGATCCCGAGCTCGCGGCGTCGGTCGTGGGCCTCGGCGCGCTGGGCGTCGTCACGCGCGTGACCCTCGCGATCCAGCCGACGTACGACGTCGCGCAGGAGGTGTGGCTCGACCTGCCGTGGGACGCCGCGCTCGGGCGGTTCGACGCGATCATGGGCTCGGCGTACTCCGTGAGCCTGTTCACCGACTGGACCGGCGACGCCGTCGGCCAGGTGTGGCGCAAGCACCGGGTCGACGCCGGGACCCTCGGGGACGACGCCGTGCTCGCGGGCGCGCGCCCCGCCGAGGGCCCCGTGCACCCCGTGCCCGGTCAGGACCCCGCGGCGTGCACGCAGCAGGGCGGTGTGCCCGGGCCGTGGCACGAGCGCCTGCCGCACTTCCGGCTCGAGTTCACGCCCAGCGCGGGTGCCGAGCTGCAGTCCGAGTGGCTCGTGCCCCGCGCGCATGCGGTCGCCGCGATCGAGGCGCTGCGCGGGCTGAGCGACCAGGTGTCGCCGCTGCTGATGATCAGCGAGATCCGCTCGATCGCGGGCGACGACCTGTGGCTGTCCACCGCCCACGGCGGCGACCGCGTGGGACTGCACTTCACGTGGCAGCCACGCCGCGCCGAGGTCGAGGCCGTGCTGCCCGTGATCGAGGCGGCGCTCGCGCCGTTCGACGCGCGCCCGCACTGGGGCAAGCTCTTCGCCGGTCCGGGCGCCGGGCGGACCTGGCAGGACCTCTACCCGCGGTGGGACGACGCGCGGGCCCTCCTGCGGCGTCGCGACCCCGAGGGCGTGTTCGCCAACGACTTCCTGCGCCGCGTCGGGCTGCGCTGAGGGCGCGCAGCCGTCCGCGGGTCGATCCTGTGCGGCGTTGCGGCCGCTCACCCGCCGCAACGCCGCACACGGCGCGCGCCTACCGAGAGCGACGAGCCGCGGCAGGCCACGGCGTGCGAGGCCGAGCGGCTCCGCACAGCGCGGACGCTGCACCGAGGACGCACGGACGGCCGGCACCCGCGGGTGCCGGCCGTCCGCGCTGCGTGCTGCGACGTCAGCTGACGCCGACGATGTCGACGACGAAGACGAGCGTGTCGCCGCCCTTGATGCCGGCCTGCGGCACGCCGCGGTCACCGTACGCGAGGTGCGACGGGATCGAGAGCAGCACGCGCGAGCCGACCTGCTGGCCGACGAGGCCCTCGTCCCAGCCCGCGATGACGGCGCCGACGCCGATCGGGAAGCTGATGGACGACCCGCGGTCGAACGAGTTGTCGAAGACACCGCCCTGCCACGACTGGCCGAGGTAGTGCACCTCGATGTCCTGACCCGCCTCGACGAGCGCGCCGTCGCCGCGGCTGAGCACCACGACCTCGAGCTCACCCGACGGCTGCGCGTCCGGGAACGTGAGCGTGGGCTTGGTGCCGGGAGCGCCCGAGACCTCGGGCAGCGCTGCGGCCATGTCGACTTCTCCTTCGGTGGGTGACAGTGCCCGCCCATCCTGCCCTGCGCACGGTGGGGGTGCGCGGCGCCGTTCACCCTCGGCGGATGGACACCGTCGGCTAATGGTATTAGCTTTGCGCCATGACACACCTCCTCACCGTGCCCGAGGGCACCGTCTCCTACGAGGTCCACGGCCCCGACGACGGCACGACCGTCGTCCTCGTGCCCGGCATGGGCGACCTGCGGTCCTCCTACCGCGACCTCGTCGACCCGCTCGTGACCGCCGGCCACCGCGTCGTCGTCACCGACGTGCGCGGCCACGGCGACGGCACGCACGCGTTCACCCGCCACGGCGTCGAGCCCACCGCGCAGGACGTGTCGGCCCTGCTCGACGCGCTGGGCGTCGACGCCGACCACCCCGCCGTGCTCGTCGGCTCGTCCTTCGCGGCCGGGTCGGTCGCAGGCGTCGCCGCCCTCGAGCCGGCGCGGGTCCGCGGCGTCGCGCTGCTCGCCTACGCCGCGAACGACGAGCCCGCGGGCCGCGCCGTCACGGCGCAGGTCCGCCTGCTGCTGGCCCGCCCGTGGGGCGCCGCGGCGTGGGCGTGGTTCTACGGCAGCCTGCTGAAGGGCCGCCGCGCCCCGTGGACCGACGCGCACCTCGCCGACCTGCGGCGCGCGCTCCGCACGCCCGGCGCGCTCGGGCAGCTGCGCACCCTCGCCCTCGCGCTGACGGCGGGTGGGCACCGCACGCTGCTCGACGAGGTGCGCGTGCCCGTCCTCGTCGTCTCCGGCGCGCTCGACCCCGAGACGAAGGACCCCGCGGCCACGCACGCCGCGACCCTCGCGGCCGTCCCGCACGGTGCCGTCACCGGGCTGCTCGTGCCCGAGGCGGGCCACTACCCGCAGCACCAGCGCCCCGACCTCGTCGCACCCGCGCTCGTCGACTTCCTCGCGGGACTGCCGCGCACGAGCGGCGCCGCCGCACCGGGTGGCGCCCCGGCGACGGGCGGCGACGCGTGAGCCCGCGCGCCGGGCTCGACCGGGCCGCCGTCACCGAGCACGCCCTCGCGGTCGTCGACGCGGGCGGCCCGCAGGCGTGGCAGGCGCTCTCGCTCGCCGCCGTCGCGGCGCGCGCGGGCGTCGCGGTGCCCAGCCTCTACAAGCACGTCGAGGGGCTGCCGGGCCTGCGGCGCGAGGTCGCGCTGCGCGCGGTGACCGAGCTCGACGACGTCGTCGCGACGGCCGCCGCCACCGCGGACGGCCCCGACGCGCGCCTGCGGACCGTCGCGCACGCCATCCGCGACTGGGCGCGCCGGCGCCCCGCCCGCTACCAGGCCGTGCAGGGCGGCTGGCTGTCGCACGCGGACGCGGGCGAGGTGCACGCCACGAGCCTGCGCGCGGTCGACCGCCTCGCGGCGCTCGTCGCCGACCTGGGCGTCCCGCCCGAGCGGCGCGTCGACGCCGTGCGGGCCGTGCGCGCGGGCGTGCACGGGTTCGTCGTGCTCGAGCTCGAGGGCGGCTTCGGCATGTCCGAGGACGTCGGGACGAGCTTCGCGTACCTCGTCGACGGGCTGGTCGCGGGGCTGCGCCGCGCGGCGGACGGCACCTGAGCCCGCCCGCCGCGCGCGGCCGTCAGCGGGCCAGCACGTCCCGCAGCCAGCGCAGCTGCGCGTCGACCTGGAAGCCCTGCCCGCCCTCGTGCTCGTTGAACTCGTAGACCTCGATGGACTGCGCGGGGCGCTCGGGCGCGAGCGTGCCGTAGTGGTTGTACGCCGCGAACACGGTCGACGGCGGGCAGATCGGGTCGCGCAGCGCGACCGAGAACAGCGTCGGCGCGGTCGCGCGGCGACCCAGGTGCACGCCGTCGAGGTAGGACAGCGTGCGCATCGCGGCGTCCTTGTGGTCGCGGTGCACCGCGAGGTACGTGACGACCTCGTGGTACGGGTCGGTGTCGACCAGCGCGATCGCGCGCGGCACGTGGCACAGGAACGGCACGTCGGGCATGACGCCCGCGAGGCCCTCCGTGAGCCCGGCGACCGCGAGCGTGATGCCGCCGCCCTGCGACCCGCCCGTGACGACCACGCGCTCGGGGTCGACGCCCGGCAGCGACCGCACGGCCTCGACCGCGCGCACGCCGTCGGTGAAGACGCGCCGGTAGTAGTGGTCCGCCGGGTCGAGGATCCCGCGCGTCATGAACCCGGGCACCTGCGGGCCCGCGCCCACGGGGTCGGGGGTGTCGCCGCCGCTCCCCCAGCGCGACCCCTGGCCGCGCGTGTCCATGAGCAGGTGCACGTAGCCCGCCGCGGCCCACGCGAGCCGCTCGTGCGGGCGCCCGCGACCGCCGCCGTAGCCGATGAACTCGACGACCGCGGGCAGCGACGACCCGTCCGTGGCCGAGCCCGCGGGGCGCGTCACCCACGCCTTGACGGGGTGGCCGCCGAACCCGGCGAACGTCACGTCCTCGACGTCGACCAGCGCGAGCCCCGCGTCGTACGGCTCGCGACGCACGTCCAGGTCGAACGCGCGCGTCTCCGCGAGCGTCGTCGCCCAGAACTCGTCGAGGTCGGCGGGCTCGTCGAGCTCGGGCAGGTAGCGCTCGAGCTCGGGCAGGGGCAGGTCGTACAGCGCCATCGCGGGTGCACCTCCGGGCAGTGGCCCGGGAAGGGGGCACCCGGGACCGGCGCAGCGATGCTAGCGCGGTCGCAAGCGCTTCCCGGACGCCGCACCGCGGAACGCCACGGACGGTGCGGCACCCGGGCGACGCACCGTCCGTGCAGGTCGGCGGGGTTCCCGCCGGTCTCCGCGTCAGCGCGCGAGGAACCCCAGCAGGTCGTGGCGCGTGAGCACGCCCACGGGCCGGCCGTCGTCGACGACCATGAGCGCGTCGGCCTTCTCGAGCGCCGCGCGCGCGGCGTCGACCGGCTCACCCGAGCCGATGAGCGGCAGCGGCGCGGACATGTGCGCGTCGACGCGGTCCGCGAGCGACGCGGCGCCCGAGAACACCGCGTCGAGCAGCTCGCGCTCGCTCACGGCGCCCGCGACCTCACCGATCATCACGGGCGGCTCGGCGCCGACCACGGGCATCTGCGAGACGCCGTACTCGCGCAGGATCTCGATCGCGTCGCGCACGGTCTCGGTCGGGTGCGTGTGGACCAGCGCGGGCAGGTCGCCGCCCTTGGTGCGCAGCACGTCCGCGACCGTCGCGCCCTCGCCGCCCGCGAGGAAGCCGTACGAGCGCATCCACGAGTCGTTGAAGATCTTCGACATGTAGCCGCGGCCGCTGTCGGGGAGGATCACGACGTACACCGCGCGCGCCGCGGCCTGCGGGTCGCGCTCCTGCAGGGCCCGCGCGTGCCGCAGCGTCGCCTCGACGGCCATGCCGCACGAGCCGCCGACCAGCAGCCCCTCCTCGCGCGCCAGGCGCCGCGTCATCGCGAACGAGTCGGCGTCCGACACCGCGATGATCTCGTCCGGCACCGACGGGTCGTACGCGGTCGGCCAGAAGTCCTCGCCCACGCCCTCGACGAGGTAGGGCCGCCCGTCGCCGCCCGAGTACACCGAGCCCGCGGGGTCGGCGCCGACCACGACGACGCGGCCGCCGTCGGCCTGCGCGCGGTCCGCCGACGCGTCGTGCAGGTAGCGACCGGTGCCCGTGATGGTGCCGCCCGTGCCGACGCCCGCGACGAGGTGCGTGATCCGCCCCTCGGTGTCGGCCCAGATCTCGGGGCCGGTGCTCGCGTAGTGGCTCGCCGGCCCGTTCGGGTTGGCGTACTGGTTCGGCTTCCACGCGCCCGGCGTCTGCGCAGCGATGCGGTCCGACACCGAGTAGTACGAGTCGGGGTGGTCGGGCGGCACGGCCGTGGGCGTCACGACGACCTCGGCGCCGTACGCGCGCAGCACGTCGCGCTTGTCCTGGCTGACCTTGTCGGGGCAGACGAACACGCAGCGGTACCCCTTGCGCTGCGCGACGAGCGCGAGCCCGACGCCGGTGTTGCCCGACGTCGGCTCGACGATCGTGCCGCCCGGCTGCAGCTCGCCCGAGGCCTCGGCGGCCTCGATCATGCGCAGCGCGATGCGGTCCTTCACCGACCCGCCGGGGTTCATGTACTCGACCTTCGCCAGGATGGTGGCGGTCAGGCCGGTGGTCACGGACGAGAGCCGCACGAGCGGGGTGCCGCCGACGAGCTCGGAGATGTGCTGGGCGTACTTCACGCGCCCGATCCTCTCATCGACCCGGGAGCGGCAGGGGTGCGCCGACCAGCTCTTCGATCTCCGTGAGGTCGACGCCCTGGCCCCAGTCCTCGTAGAACGTCGTCGACGTGCCCGAGGTCGTCTGGCCGTCGCCGCCGACCGCGTCGCCCGTGACGTCGATCCGCGCGGTCGGGCCGGGAACCTCGGTCCACACCACGAGGTCGGTCGTCGTCGCGGGGATCGCGGGGACCGGCTGGAACGGCGCGTCCGCGCGGATCGGCCACAGCGACGTCGTCGTGCCGTCGGCGAGCTCGACCTCGGTGCGCTCGCCGACCGTGAACCCGGGCGCGACGGCGATCATGGCGTACGTCATCTGCGGCTCGCTGGTCGAGCGGTACCCGTCGACGCCGTAGGCGGCGAGCATCTGGTCCGACGTGCCCTCCGGGTCGGCCTGCACCCACGCGCCGTCGGTGAACATCCACCCCGTGTCGGGCGTCACGGCCACCGACGGCTCGCCGTCGCTCGTCCCGAGGGCGTAGAGCCCGCCGTCGACGAGCGCCCAGCGCTGGTCGGCCACGTGATCGGCCAGCCGGATCTCGAACCGCCCGCTGCCTGCGGCGCGGAGGAAGTCGGTGAGGCACGCCGCGAGGTCGGCGCTCGCGATGCGCGCCCCCGTCTCGAGCGTGATGGCGGCGCACGACGCGGGCAGGACCGGGCCGGCGGGCGGCTCGGCGGACGCCGCAGGCGTGCCACCGGGGACCCCACCGGCGGCGGGCGCGGACGTGCTGGGGGACGCGGCCGGGGTGCCGCCCGCGCACGCGGCGAGCAGCAGCGGGACGGCGAGCAGGGAGAGCACGGGGAGCGTGCGGGACGGACGCATGCGGAAGGTTCCTCCGTGCGGGTGACCTGGCGGGGACGTGACGATCCGTCGGTTAATCTCGCCGAGCGCGGTAGGCGCGTCAAGGAACGGGTGGGCGGGTCCACCGCCGACGAGGAGCGAACGTGACCGAGGCAGTGCCGTTCACCGACAACGTGCGGGACCTGTCCAACGCCGACGGGTACCAGTTCGAGTTCCGCTGCGAGCGCTGCGGCAACGGGTACCGCTCGGCGTTCCAGCGTGACCTGCGCGAGACGGGTCAGAACCTGGCGCGCGGCCTGGGCAACCTGCTGGGCGGCCGGTTCTCGCAGCTCAGCAGCGCGGCCGACAGCCTGCTCGACCGCGGCACCAACTCGGTGGCCAAGGACCGCGCGATGCGGCAGGCCGTCGGGCAGATCGCGGACCGGTTCCACCAGTGCCGCGGCTGCGGCGACTGGGTGTGCGGCGACGTGTGCTGGAACGACGAGATCGGGCAGTGCGTGCGCTGCTCGCCCGTGCTGGCCGAGCAGCTCGCGCAGCTGCAGGCCGAGGCGCGTCGCGCGCAGATCACCGAGCGGCTCGCGACGACCGACCTCACGGCCGGCATGGACCTGCGGACGCAGTCGATCGCACGCTGCCCGTCGTGCGGCGCGCAGTCGGGCGGCGGGAGGTTCTGCCAGGAGTGCGGCGGATCGCTCGCGGCCGAGCGCACGTGCACGTCGTGCTCCGCGACCAACCCGGTGACGGCGAAGTTCTGCAGCGAGTGCGGGACGCCCTCGGGCCCCTGACGCGCCCGGACAGGCACACGCGGACGTGCCCACGACGTCACGACGCCCCGCCGACCCGAAGGTCGGCGGGGCGTCGTCGTACCCGTGCTGTCGGCGGGTCAGTCGCCGCGAAGGATCGCCAGCAGGCGCAGCAGCTCGAGGTAGAGCCAGACCAGCGTGACGATGAGGCCGAACGCGGCCGCCCACGCCATCTTGGCCGGGGCCCCCTGATCGACGCCGCGCTTGATCGCGTCGAAGTCCATGATCAGGCTCGCGGCCGCGAGGCCGACGGCGAGCAGCCCGATGCCGACGCCGAGCCAGCCCGAGCGCAGCGGGCCGTAGTCGCCGCCACCCACGCCGAAGAGCATGAGGCCGAGGTTGACCAGCGAGTACACGAGGTACCCGACGATGCCGATGAGCACCGCGCGCCGGAACTTGGGCGTGACACGCACCTTGCCCGAGCGGAACAGGAACAGCGACACCGCGAACACCGACAGCGTCGCGAGCACCGCCTGCCCGACGATCCCGTCGTACCGGGTCTCGTAGAAGGCGCTGATGCCGCCCAGGAACATGCCCTGCGCGACCGTGTACAGCGTGATGAGCACCGGGCTCGGGTTCTTCTTGAACGCGTTGACGAGCCCGAGCACGAGGCCCGCGAGCGCGCCGACGATCCACAGGCCGGGTGCGAGGGTCCACGTCGCGGCGCCGACCACGACGAGCAGCGCGAGCAGCCCGCCCGTCTTGACGATGACGTCGTCGTACGTGAGGCGGCCCGTGTCACGCGGGGTCGCGGTGGGCGCGTCGTACATCTGCTCGAGCGTGACGGCGTCGGCGGCCTGCGCGCCGGGCGTGCCCCACGCGGGTGCCTGCTGGACGCCGCCCTGCTGGCGCCCGCGCTGCTGGCGCGGGTCCCCGAAGACGGGACTGTTGCTGAAGACGGGGTTGGTCATGCGGCTCTCCTGGTCGTGGCCGGCCGGGGAAGTTCTGTCGACGTGGATCTCAACGTAGCCGCCGCCCCGGACGTTCCCCACCGGGCGCAGGAGCGAGGCTGCGACCTCCGGCCTCGTTCTCGCGGATGAGGCCCGCGCCGTGAGATCGGTCGCCGGAGGGTGCCGCGCGGCCACCGGTGGGGCATAGCGTCGTCGCCGTGACCACACACCGAACCCAGGGGACGTGATGATCGAGGCGCACGGACTGACCAAGCGGTACGGCAGCAAGACCGCGGTCGACGACATCAGCTTCACGGTGAGGCCCGGCCGCGTGACCGGCTTCCTCGGGCCCAACGGCGCGGGCAAGTCGACGACCATGCGCATGATCGTCGGCCTCGACAAGCCGACGGCCGGCACCGTGACGGTGCAGGGCAAGCCCTTCGCACGCTCCGCGGCGCCGCTGACCGAGGTCGGCGCGCTGCTCGAGGCCAAGGCCGTGCACCCGGGCCGCTCGGCGCGCCAGCACCTGCGCGCGCTCGGCGCCACCCACGGCATCGGCACGAAGCGCGTCGACGAGGTCATCGAGCTCGCGGGCCTGTCCGCCGTGGCCAAGAAGCGCGTCAAGGGCTTCTCGCTCGGCATGGGTCAGCGCCTCGGCATCGCCGCCGCGCTGCTCGGCGACCCGCACACCCTCATCCTCGACGAGCCCGTCAACGGCCTCGACCCCGAGGGCGTCGCGTGGGTGCGAGGCCTGGCCAAGCACCTGGCGTCCGAGGGCCGCACGATCTTCCTGTCCTCGCACCTCATGAGCGAGGTCGCGGTCACCGCCGACGACCTGCTCGTCATCGGCCGCGGCAAGATCGTCGCGGCCGGCCCCGTGAGCGAGATCGTGTCGCGGGCCACGACGACGACCGTGCGCGTGCGCAGCCCGCACGCGTCCGAGCTCGCGGCCGCGCTGTCCGGCCCGCAGGCCACGGTCGACGCGATCGAGCCCGGCCTCATCGAGGTGCGCGGCCCGTCCGCCGCCGAGATCGGCGAGCTCGCGGCCGCGTCGCGCTACGTGCTGCACGAGCTGACGCCCGTCAGCGGCTCGCTCGAGCAGGCCTACATGGCGCTCACGTCCGACGCGGTCGAGTACCGCTCGGGCGTG